>JBJXFT010000106.1:0-27800 GCA_046155725.1 Saprospiraceae bacterium | reverse complement strand
CACCAAACGCTCCACCCGCCGGCCCGTCAGAATGAGGCGGTAGCCGTTGCGCGCAAAAACCTCCGCCGTCGCTCGGCCAATGCCGGAGGTCGCGCCAGTTATCAGCACTAAGGGTGATTGCTGATTGTTGATTGGTGATTCTTGATTGCTGATTGTTGATTGCTGATTGCTGATTGTTGATTGCTGATTGCTGATTGTTGATTGCTGATTGCTGATTGTTGATTGCTGATTGCTGATTGTTGATTGCTGATTGTCGCTGCGCTGGGTTTCCTGCTGGCTGCCAGTGCCGCTGCCGACTGCTTCTGCCCCTGCCTCCTGCCGACTGTCAACTGCTTCTGCCTCCTGCCGGCTGCCACTGCCAACTGCTTCTGCCCCTGCCTCCTGCCGGCTGCCACTGTCAACTGCTTCTGCCCCTGCCTCCTGCCGACTGCCACTGCCGACTGCTTCTGCCCCTGCCTCCTGCCGACTGCCACTGCCAACTGCTTCTGCCTCCTCCAACTGCTCCAGCGCGGCCATCACTGCCGGATCGCGGGCGTTGGTTTCCAAGGCTTTTCGGAGGTAAATGACCGCCGTCTCGCGGTAATCGCGGAGGTGCTCTGCCGTCATCAGGCCGAGTTTTCGGTAGATGCTGGGGAAGGCCGGGTCGGTTTCCGCCACACGGTCCCAGCAGTATTTGGCGAACAAATAATCGCCGCGCGCGGCGGCCATATCGCCCATCAGGTCGTAGGATTTGGTCTCGTCGGAAGGGTTCTGGGGTTCTGGGGTTTGGGGGTTTGAAGGTTCCGAGGTTTGGAGGTTTGAGGGTTCTGAGGTTTGGAGGTTTGGTTCTGGGATTTGGAGGTTCGACTCTTGGGTCGCCCTTTCGTATTCCGCCTGTAGCCAATCGCTTTCGGGGTATTGTTCCAGCGCACTTTGGAAAAGTTCAAGCCCGCGCTCGGCGTGGCCTTTTTCAATCCAAAACCATGCGTCGCGCACGGCTTGCTCTACCTCTGCTTGATTGTTGATTGCTGATTGTTGATTGCTGATTTCTGATTTCTGATTGCTGATTGCCCAAGTGTCGAGCACCGTTTCTTCTCCTTCAGAGGGGCTGTCTTTTTGTTGCCCTTCGGGAAATTCCACTTGGGTGGCATGCTCCTCGGCTTCCATTTCCAACTTCAGGTTATCCATCGCGCCGAACGCAGGGGCTCCCACCTTTTCCGATGGCAAAGCCACCACCGCCTCCGGTTCGGGCATCGGTTCGGGGGCCAAAAGCCCACCGGCCACCGGCATTTCGGGCAAGTGCGGCAGCTCGGCCAGCGTTTGGCTTTCAGCCGCCTGCGCCACCAGGCGCTTGTACTGCCCGTGCCAATCCTGCAAGTTGAATTTTTGGAAAAACGCTTCAAAATCATTCGCCTCAAACTCCTGCCACGTCAGATAGCCAGCCTCCCGCAGTGTGCTGATGAGGTCGCCCACTTGGTTGGCAATGCCGCGCGTCGCGTCCAGTTCGGCAGTAAGCCCAGCCTTGTCCGCGCCTTCCAGATGTTGGTGGCGGTCGCTCAGCGCCAGCCATGCGTCCTGCCAGTGCTTCATGTAGTGCAGGGCATTGGCCATACGGTCAATCTGGGTCGGCACGGGCAGCCCCTCGGCGCTCAGGCCGTCGGCGGTGACGGCCACCAAGCGGCCCTCGGCAACCAATGCTTGCAGCACGGGCAGCAGCCCCTCCATGCAGGCGTGGCTTTTCAGCAAATTGTCGGTGACAAGCAAAAGTACCGGCTCGCCCGCCGAGGCGATTTGAGCGGCCAGTGCGCCATGGGCGTGTTCAAAAGGAATCCCGATGCGGCTCAATTGGCGGTCAACCGCGTGCGCCAAAGCGGCATTTTCGGGCGTGTAGGCAAGGATAATTCGGTTCATTAGACTGTTGACTTTTGACTGTTGGCTATTGACCGTTAACGGTCAACGGCCAACAGCCAACTCGGTTATCAATTTTAAAAAATCATTTTTGAATGCAGCATGGCGCGAAGTGGCCGGGCCGTCAAACCCTGTGTGAACGCGCCGGACGCGGTTTTGCTTGTCCAAAATCATCATCGTCGGGAAAGCCATCACCTTGTCGAGCGCGGGAAAAAATCTGGCCGCTTCGTCTTTGCTGGCTGTCCCGGCGTACACTATTTCAAATGGTATGCCCATTTTTTTCCGGTACTCCAAAATGTGCGCGTTGGCCTGCGCCGGGTCCTTGTGCCGCTCGAACGAAAACCCCACCACGCTGATTTCCTTGGCCAGTTCAGGATTGTCTTTCAAAAAATCGCGGAGGAAAGCCTGCTCGTCGCGGCAGTTGGGGCACCAAGTGCCCATGACGGTGAAAATCTTGATTTTGTTGTCAAACTGCGCCGACGGGAACGCGAGTTGTTGTCCCGCAGGCGTTTTCACCGAAAAAGAAACCTTCGCGCCGGGCTTGATTTGTGTCAGCGAATCTGCCGCGCCGAGTTCAAAATCAGGGTCTTTCCAGCCCGTCCACAGCGTTTGGTACTTGTGGCCGGAGCGGAACTCGCCCTGCAAACTGTCGCCCCGAATGCTCCCCGAAAAAAGGAAAGCGTGCGCACCGTCAAAGCACGAAAGCCAGAACTTTCGGCCCTGCACCGTGCCCTCCAGAAATCGGTAGTCGCCCGTCTCGGTGCGGAACGTGCCTTCGAGGTGGTTGCCGTCCTGCTTGAATTCGCCCACCG
This sequence comes from Saprospiraceae bacterium, assembly GCA_046155725.1. Taxonomy (GTDB): domain Bacteria; phylum Bacteroidota; class Bacteroidia; order Chitinophagales; family Saprospiraceae; genus M3007. Next base: position 25,101 of record JBJXFT010000106.1, on the reverse strand, counting down.
CCTTTTCCTGTTCCTTGGCCTCTTTCTCCACGCCGAACGTGGCGGCCCAATTGCCCGTCAGGTCGCGAGCGGGCTTATCGGTCATGGTAGTGAAGCGGTAGCCGCGCCCGCTGTAAGCGTAGAACGGGATGCGGTAATTTTCCTTCGTCGTCACCACCCATTCGCCGCGCATCACGCCGCCGCGAATCTCTGCGTGGAGGTAGGTGGCGTACTCCGGGAACCACACGTTCATCGTGTCGCGGGCTTGCGTGCGGTCGCGGCCATACTGGATGCTGTCGAGCCGGATGCGCTCCGAACCGTTGATGATTTCGAGGTAAAAACGCTCCTCGTCCACATACTTCACTTCAAAATTGAAAGGCAGTTCGCCGGGCTTGAACTGGTCGTAGATGATCATCACCGTGTCTTTGTCGCGCACCGGGATTTGGAATTTTTCGAGTTCCAACACGCCGCGCCACATACCCGGCGCCACGCGGCTGTAAGCCGTGTCGGTGCTCAGGCAATGGCTGAAAACGAGCAAGGCGGCTACCGCTAAAAAATTAGCAATCACTATTTTGTGCATAAAAATGTCAGGTTTTGGAAATGGTGGGCAAAGGTAGGGAAGCGCAACGGCCCAGATTTGCCAACTTTGCTGCGCCAAGACCTCGCAGGTTTTAAACAATGCCTTTCAACGTCCCCATATCGCCGTTGCAAATCATCGCGGAGCATCCGGGAAAGGAGCGGGGCATCACCCTCTTCATCAAGCGCGACGACTTGCTGCACCGCGAAATCTGTGGGAGCAAATGGCGCAAATTGGCCGCCTTTCTGCCGATAGTCAAAATGGCGCACCCGAGCGGCATCGTCACTTTTGGCGGGCCATTCTCCAACCATTTGCAGGCAGTGGCGGCGGCTGGGCGCATCTTTGGCATCCATACGTTTGGCATCGTGCGCGGCCAGCACGCCGACCTTCAAAACCCGACCCTCCGCGCCGCCCAAGCGGACGGCATGATGCTGTTCCCCATAGATAAAGCCGAATACGATGCCTGCAAAGACCGGGGCGACGAACTCCTCGGGCGCGATTTGCCGCGCTACTACATCCTGCCCGAAGGCGGCCAAACACCTAAATCCGTGGAGGCTTGTGCCGCCATCCCTTGGGAAATTTCCACGCAACTGATACAGCAAACCCCAAAAATCGGACAAAAGCCGCTCTACCTCTGCGCCCCTGCCGGCACGGGCTGCACGGCAGCGGGCATCGTGGCGGGGCTTGTCGCGCCCAACAGCCGCGCACTGGTTTTCCCGGTGAGCAGCCATGATTTTGACAAGGATACGCTGTTGCGGATGGTTGCCAAAACCGATTTGCGGGATGCGCCCCACTGGACCGAAATGGAACGGCGCTTGAGCATCGTACACGACTACACTTTCGGCGGTTTTGCCAAACTGCACCCGCCGGTCATGGACTTTGCCCGTTCGTTTTTCCAGCAAACCAACATCTTGCTCGACCCCATCTACACGGCCAAGATGTTTTTCGGGGTGTTCGATATGCTCGCCAAAGGTGATTTCGCGCCGGGCAGCACGGTGGTGGCGCTGCACACGGGCGGCTTGCAGGGCTGGGAGGGGTTCGGGTTGCGGTATGGGGCGGCAGGGACGGTGTGAACCTTGACTCATTGCGCGTTTACTAAACTTTTGAAAGTTTAGTAAACGTAGCGAGATGCCTCCATTTTTGTTTCAAATTCCCATACTGTCGTTCTGAAACAAAAGGCATTTTGTGCCAATTTTTCAAGCAAGCGGCAGGTTTTTCGAGCAGGCGGTTTCAGATAGGTTAAATTTTGAAACTCAAAGAATTCTGTCTTTTTTCAAAAACCTTTTCTTGTTTTAAAACAAAACCTGTTAATTTTGTCGGCCGAAACAAAGGCCAAAAAACTTTTGCACTGTGGAAAATTAACCTTGACTTAATCTTGGAGCCGCCTTCGAGAGGCTCCGACGAGGCCAAAAAACCTTCCTCTGTTTTTGATAAAACAGTGCTTATCAGTCCTTAACTATTTTTGGGCGAAGCCCTCCACAGGCTGTGGATAACTGAAAGCGGATGTGGATAAAGGGGCTTGTTTTCGGGGTTTTCCACAGATTGTTCTGGGTTTCTCCACAGATACACAGCCACACGGATTGTTTCAAAAAGAAATATCGCGCAGCAAAAAGTAGGTTTGCAACCCTTTTCCCATACCCACGGCATGAACGATTCGGCCAACAGCCAACAAGGCAACCAAGAAGGCGGCAACAACCGCAAAGGCCGCCGCAACACGCCCAATAGCGACAGCCTGTCGAACTTCGTGTTCGGCAAAGTGCAGCCCCAAGCCGTGCCGCTCGAAGAAGCCGTGCTCGGCGCGCTCATGCTCGACCGGGAAGCCTTGCCGATGGTGATGGACACCCTGCGCCCCGAAAGTTTTTACCTCGAAGCGCACCAGCACATCTACCGCGCCATTATCCGATTGTTCGAGCGGTCCAATCCCGTTGATTTGCTGACCGTGACCGAGGAGGTGAAAAAGGCGGGCGAACTCGAAAAAATCGGCGGCGGCTACTACCTCGTAGAACTCAGCAACCGCGTGGCCTCGGCGGCCAACGTAGAGTACCACGCCCGCATCATCGCCCAAAAACACATCCAGCGCGAACTCATCAACGTCAGCACCCGCACCATCCGCGATGCTTACGAAGACACGACCGACGTGTTCAACCTGCTCGACGAGGCAGAAAAAGGGCTTTTCGCCATCACGCAGAACAACCTCAGCCGCTCTTACGAGAGCATGGGCAGCCTGAGCAGCAAGGTGCTGAAACAGATTGAAGAACTTTCCAAAAAAGGCGACGGCCTCACGGGCGTGCCCACGGGCTTCACCGACCTCGACCGCCTTACCTCTGGCTGGCAACCTTCAGATTTGGTGATTATTGCCGCCAGGCCGGGCATGGGCAAAACCAGTATGGTGCTCGCCGTAGCCCTCAATGCAGCCCGCGATTTTGGCAAGGGAATAGCCCTTTTCTCGCTCGAAATGGCCTCTACGCAACTTGTGCAGCGCCTCATTTCGATGGAATCTGAAATCCCTGCCAACAAATTCCGCAACGGAAAACTCGAAGACTACGAGTGGCAAATGCTCCAAACCACGGTGGAACGGCTGAACTCGGTGCCGATTTTTATTGACGACACCCCGGCCATCAACATTTTCGAACTCCGCGCCAAATGCCGCCGCCTCAAGCAGCAGCACGATATACAGTTGGTGATCATTGACTACCTCCAACTGATGACCGGCTCTGCGGACAACAACCGCCAAGGCAACCGAGAACAAGAAATCGGCAGCATCTCGCGCGCCTTGAAATCCTTGGCGAAAGAACTGAACGTGCCGGTCATCGCGCTTTCGCAGCTCAGCCGCGCCGTGGAAGTGCGCGGCGGGAGCAAGAGGCCGCAGTTGAGCGACCTTCGCGAGTCGGGCTGCCTCACGGGCGACACGCTCATCGTGAATGCCGAGACGGGTCGCCGTATTAGCATCAAGGATTTGGCGGAACGTGCGCACCAAGAAACGTTCGCTGCGCTCGGCATGAGCGACGACCTAAACGTTCGCCCACAGCATCTGGTGAAGGCTTTTTATTCAGGCCAAAAACAGGTTTTTGAAATCAAAACCCATTCAGGGCGCAGCATCAAAGCGAGTGCGAACCACCCGTTTTTCAAACTCGGCGGCTGGGCTGCCTTAGAAAATTTGCAAGTGGGCGACCGAATCGCTATGCCGCGAAAAATCAGCGTTTCGGCATCAGTCAACCCACTTTCCAAAACGGAGTTGGTGTTCTTGGCGCACCTCATCGGCGACGGGTGCATCTTGCCCAAATCGCCCTACCACTACACGAGTGCCGACCAAGCCAATATCCAAATCGTCAATGCTTGCGCGAAAGAACTTTTTGGAATTGAAGGAAGAATAGTGGCGCAAGAAAACTGGTGGCACACCTATTTGACTTCTCCTTACCACCTAACCCATCGGGTGAAACACCCCATTACAATCTGGTACGGGCGACTGGGCTTGGAACGAGTCCGTTCTTATGAAAAACGACTCCCCGATGCGCTGTTCGAGAGCGACGAGGCGCACATCGCCCATTTCCTCCACCACCTCTGGGCTACCGATGGCAATATCAGCTGGAAAACCGCACAAGAAGGCCGTAACCCCTCGCTTGCCATTTATTACGGCACTACCTCCCCTGTTTTGGCCGAACAGGTGCAGCACCTTTTGCTGCGCTTGGGCATCCAATCTTGTATGCGGACAACTCGCAAGGGGAATTACCGACCGAGTTTCAATCTCTGGATTGAAGGCAAAGATTGCCAGACGCAGTTTTTAACTCAAGTAGGTTGCCATGGCGAGCGCGGCGCAAGGATCCCGACCATGCTACTGGCTTTGGAAGCGATAGAAGGAAATCCGAACAATGACACCATTCCGAAGGAAGCATGGCGTGGCACGATCCAAACGGCTAAAGAAGAAAACGGGCTTTCGTGGCGCGGCTTTTCGGAGCAATTGGAGATGTCATATGCCGGCTCTACTTTGTTCAAACATGGAATTTCGCGCAGCCGGATGGAACGCATTGAGCATTTTCTGCCCGACGCACAAATCTCGAACCTCGCACACTCGGATATTTACTGGGACAAAATCAAATCCATCACGCTGCTCGGTATCGAAGACGTGTACGACGCGACGGTGATAGAAGTCCACAACTTTGTCGCCAACGACTTCATCGTTCACAACAGCATCGAGCAAGACGCCGACATCGTTTCCTTTATCTACCGCCCGGAATACTACCAGATACACGAAGACGAACAGGGGCAAAGCCAGAAAGGAGTCGCTGAGTTTATCATAGCAAAGCACCGCAACGGCGCGCTGGGCACCATCAAACTGAAGTTCACGGACACCTTTGCCAAGTTTACCAACTTGGACGATCCCACTTTTGCTGGGCTTCCCAACCCGCTCAGCGGGCCGTCACAACCCAGCGTCATCGCCCGCCAGTCAAGGATGAACGACGAGGATATTCCTTTTTGAATAAAGCGATTGGGTGATAAAGCGATGAAGCGATAAGGCGATGGAGGGGCAAACGGGAAAGCCCCGTTCGGCAAAAGACGAACGGGGCTTTCCCGTTATTGATTGAATTTTTGAAAAAAAACCTCGCTATAGGAACGAGTGAAAAATAAACGAGTCAAGAAGATGGATTCAAATCATGGTGATCCAATGGGTCAAATTGTTCATCGTTTATAGTTCATCGTTCCTTTACTTCTCGACGTTTTTCTTTTCGGCCTCGCGCATCCCTTGACGGATTTCATCTTCCACGGAGTTTTTGGCACTGTTGAACTCGCGGATGCCGCGACCGAGGCCGCGCATGAGTTCGGGTATTTTGTTGCCGCCAAAAAGAAGGAGCACAACAAGGAATATGAGGACGATTTCCGAGGTGCCAAGGTTGAGGAACAAAAGTGTAGCAGTCATAGTCGTTGAATTTTAAAATGGGAAATCGGGCATTTTCGCCCGGAACGCCTTTGACCTTTAAGGCTCTGCAAAGTTACATCCGTCGTTTGGCAAATCTCGTTGACTGTAAGAATTTAACCTCGCCAGCTTCCCCGGCGGTTTTTGAAAACGCTCTCAGCCCGGGGGCCGGCTTTACGCTGCAAGCATTGCCAATCATCAGGTCGAACACAAAAAAGGCCGCCTTACAATTCAATTGTAGGGCGGCCTTTTTACTGTTGAATCCTTGTGAAGGGATTAGAACTGCCAGAGATCATGCTCCCAGTTGAAAATCTCGTTCTTGATTTTCTCTGATTCCATGAGCAAATCTACCCCTTGCAGATATTCGTCAATTTTTCGGTCGTACACGTTCGACTCTTTGTAGATGTACGAAGCGAAAAGGCGTTTCTCAAACACATCGTCCCAAGTGATTTGGGCGCTGGTGTTGCCGCCGAGGGCGAAATAGTCGTGCTTTGCAAACATCTCGCGGGCATGTGGGTAATACACCCAGAACATGGGCTTCTCAAAGCGGAAGTTGCCTTCGTTGTCGCGCACGTCAATCATCGGCGCAATGCCGAGGATGCGCACACGCAGGATCGAAGCCTGCTTGTCGAAGAACCACACTTCCTTGAGGCGGAAGCGCTTCACGTCTTCCCAGTTGATGTCGTTGCGCACGATCTGGACTTTTTCCTCGTAGGTTTCGGGGTCAAAAGTTACCACCGTGTCGGCTTTCGACAACATGGAAAGCACATCGTCCGTGCTGAGGCGTTTTTTGAACTTTGCGCCTTCCTCGTCCGTGCTGTACACCGGCAAATCGCCCTTGGTAGCAGCGTCAGATAGGATTTTGAAGAACGGGTCTTCAGGATAAGCGAACGGGAGGTTCATTTTCTCGCGCACGTCAATGATGCGCCAGATACGTTTTTCCCAAAAAACGTCGCTCTCACGAAGGAGGGGGTATTTGAGGATTTTACGCTCGCCTATGATTTCTTTTTTCACTACCTCGTCAATAGGAGCATCGGCTGGGTCTTCCACCAACGGTGCTTCCTCTTCTGTGCCAGTAGCTGGTGTGGTTTCAATTTCTTCGGGATCTTGTGCCAACAGCATCGTCGTACCGCCAAGCAGGAGGACGAAGCACAGGCAAGCCAGTTTCATAAATGTTTGCATGACTCGCGATGGGTTTTGATTACTGTTAAAAATAGTACGTTTAGAATGGTGTTTCAAAGGAGAGGGGAATTTGAAAAGGTTGAGAAAGGTTTTGACAAACCTTCCTCAACCTTATTTTTCTGCAAAAATCAACGAATCTTGAACGCAAGACCGCCGAGGTTACGCGCTGCCGCGTCTCCTGGGCATTTGCACTTGATGTCGTCGAAGAAATAAGCATCGCCAGGTTTGGCTTTGCTGATCATGTCCTGCACGTCGCCGTTCCAGCGGGCACCCGAGTTCTGTTTCGAGATCGGGTCTTGACGCTTGGGCAAGTAAGTGGCTTCGAAGCCAGCGATATCGCATTTCGCGTCGAAGTCGAAGCTTTCCAGCACCGCAGCGATACCGCCTTGTGCGCGGAATTCGCCGTTGGCCATCTGCTTGCTGCGGTGTTTGGCACCAAGCAGGGGAGTCGGGTCAGGGATACGTTTCACGCGATAGGTGAACTTTTGAGAAACGTTGGGCGCAGAAACTGTAAGGATGCACTCTCCCGGAGTAGTAGCCGTCACCATGAAGTGACCACCGCCCTTGTTGGCAACATTGACACCGGAAGCAGAAACTTTTACATCGTTGGAAGAAACGCCCGCAGCCGAAACTGAAATGGGGTTTTCAACACCGATGTAAAACACGTTCATCTTGTCCAACTGGACAGCGATGGAACGCTGGCCTACCTCATAGGAGAATTCCTTGTTGTAGGTTTTCACTTCTTTTGTCAATGGGTTGGTGACGTTAATGTTGACGTTAAACTTTTTTTCGCCTAAGCCTGAGGCTGTGGCAGTATAATGTGCTTTACCTTGTTCAACATTAAGTCCTGTGCCGCCAGCACTAATTCGGATATTATCCGCTTGCTTGCTGTAAGCACCAAGAAAGATGTCCGCCTCGTATGTTTCACCTTGGATAAGGTATGCCTTATTTGCCGAAACTACCGGCTCATAGTCGGTAAAGCGAATTGTCTCTTCACCGCCCACTTTCTTGGCACAGTAGTTCAGAATGGCAGAATACGAGTTTTTGGAGTCGCTCTGCATTTTGCCCAAAATGGGGAAAACAGCAGCAACGGGCATCTGTTTGAACTTGAATTCTGGCCAGTTCTTGGCCTTAATGCCAGCAGGCAACTCTTCAACCCTAAGTGGCAAAGATGCTTCTACCTCTTTATCGCCATCAGCCAAAGCCAGAAAGCTGGCGCGAGTTTCTTCGATTTTCTTCTGAATTTCCAACCCGAGACCTTCGGTGATGAACATTCTTGTCGTCATGTCCTTGTTTCGGATATCCTTTGGCTGGCCCGCTACCTTGAGGTTAGGCCCACCTGCCTTTGCGAATAGGTCGGTGCGGATCCCCTCAACATAAGCAATGAAACCATCTGCGATGGTCTTTGCCTGAGCCGCATTCTGCCGATACTTCTCGTTTTGTTCAGATTTGTAAGCATCGGCTTGCTTGTTGATGCCCGTAAGCACCGCTTCGTTGGAGCGGTCTACAATAGCACCGCTGTCTTTCATCCCTTTATCTAAAGAGAAAAAAGCGTTCATTACCTCGGCTGACACGTTGAGTGCCAGCAGCGCGGTCAACACCAGATACATCAGGTTGATCATCAGTTGCCGCGGCTCCTTTGGTATTGACATAAGTCTTTAAGTTTTTGATTGTGAAACTGAAAGGTTAGTTACCAAATGCTTCGCCTTACTGACGACCGATGTTGGCCATCGCAGAAAGCATATTGCCGTACACAGTGTTGAGCGAACCGAGGTTTTTGTTGAGCGCACCAAGTTGGTCTTTGTACGCCTTCACGTCTTCGGCAGATTTGGCCATGTCCGACATAGCCTCGTTCATTTTCGTGTAGAAGTTGCTCATGGACTTTATCTGGTCAGAAGTGCCAGAGAAGTCCACTTCTTGCAGGGCTTTCAAAGCGCCCATGCTTTTCGACATGGATTGCATCTCGGTGAGCATACCGCCCAATTGGCGCTCGATCACGTCGCCGTGAAGCGGAGTGCCCATGTCAATGTCCGATGGGCCAGCGGTAAGCGGCTGGAGGCGGGCATGGTAGTCGTCGAGACCGGGGTACAGTTTGTGCCAGTAGTAGTCTGGCTCTGGCGGGATAACACCCAGCATCAGGAAGATAAGCACCTCAATGCTCATACCGATGATGAGCATTTCGGAAGCAAATTCCCATGATTCGAGTTTGAAAAGGGCACCTGCGAGCACGAATGCTGCACCGACACCGATAGCGAGGTTTTTGAAGTACTTAAACGACTTCGTTTTGAAGAAACTCATTGTTCTTGAATGTTTTAGCAGTTACTGAATGATTCTTGACTTGACTGTTTCAAAAGGCTTTCCAAATGCGGGGCAAAAGTAGAAATCAAAAAAGAATTTTATGGATGAAAACCATGGGCAAACTGAGGGCTAGCCTCCACATTTGTCCGCCATGGGCAAACCAATGAAAGTGCTCTATGATTTTCTCTGCCGAATTTTTGGAATGGATTTGCCAATGGGCAAAAGCGAAGAAAAGAGGATTGGAAAAAGAAGGGCAAAACGCAAGAACTGTTTTTTGATTTTACGTTAACAGATTTTTCTTGCCTTTTGCCCTTCGAGACCTCTTTATTTAGTTGAAATCATTGATAGAACGGCCAAGGAACGTCAGTACACAACGGAAGCCGATGTAGCACTTTGTAGTGTCTTGGTATTCGTAGGTGCGGTTCTGCGTTTGGAGGAAGTAAGCCACATCTTTCCAAGAACCGCCACGGATCACTTTGCGCTTGGCCGTTTTAGGGTCGTCTTCTTTTGCGTCGTAACGAATATCAGGGTTCAGGTCGTGAATGAAGGAATAGGAATTTTCAAAATAAGCCGATTCGGTCCATTCAGCCACGTTGCCAGACATACAATACAGGCCGTAATCATTCGGATAGTAGCCGTCGGCTTTCACCGTGTAAAGGCCACCATCTTCAGGGTATACGCCACGACCCGGTTTGAAGTTAGCCAAAAGGCAACCTTTCGCATTTCGGGTGTAGTATGCTCCCCAAGGATACGAGGCTTCTGCCCGACCACCGCGAGCGGCATATTCCCATTCGTGTTCGGTAGGAAGGCGGAAGTCTTCGGATATTTCTTCTGTTTCGCCGGCCATGTTCCAGATTTTGGTGCGCCAGTAGCAGAAGGCTTTGGCCATCTTCCAGTTCACGCCCACTACTGGGTAGTCGTCAAAGGCAGGGTGCCAGAAGTAGTTGCGCGACATCGGCTCGTTGTAAGAGTACGAGTAGTCACGAATCCATGTGAGCGTGTCGGGGTAGATTTTGATTTTTTCCCGGTGGATGTGGCTGGTGCGGTTGGCCGTGCGGTCGTGCGCGGCGCGCTGCCAGTCATACCATTGGAATTCAAAGACGAATTTGTTTACGTCAATTTCTTTCCGGCCTGCAAAGCGCTCGTTGCCTTGGTAATACAGGTCTTCGAGCAAACCGTCGCCGCCTTCTTCTGGCCGATCATTTTTCCAGTCAATGTCTCCACGCGCTTCCCAGTCGAGGCTGGGTTCGGGAGGCTGCTGGTCGTTTTCAGATTCGTCCAAAACGAGTTCCATCTTGCGGAGAGCGAGCGAATCGCTCACCCATTGCACAAACTGGCGGTACTCGTTGTTGGTGATCTCCGTGTCGTCCATGAAGAACCCTTGGATCGAGATCGTTTTGGGCTGAGACACCAACGAACGGCTGATGTCTTCATCGCCAGAGCCGATGGTGAGTGAACCGGAGGGGACGTAAACCATACCGTATGGGTTAATCCCAGTCCATTTTGGGCGGCTGCTCACGCCGACGAGCTGACCACCTTCGTTGCGGCCGCAAGAAGCGACCAGTGCTGCAAGGAAGAGCAGCAACAGAAATGAATGCTGTAGTTTTTTCATGTTAAACACCCGTGTTGTCCTACTTAAATGTTCGGTTTGGAAAATGTGGTCGTAAAGGTAGACAGAGGATTAAATTATTTGGGAAAACTTTTCTGAATAAAATTTGGTCGGCTTTTGAAAAGTGGCTCTGGCGCAGATGCCGTCAAACGTACTTTTAGCTTTTCATTGTATCCACAACAAACTTTTTTAAGGCTAATCTGCACCTCTTTTGAGGAAAGGATTTTGACAAATCGGCTGCCAAAAAATTTGTTCTTTTTCAAAAAAAACGAGGGTTGTAAATCACTGGCGGCAATTTCCCTACGCCAATGGGCTTGTTGAGGCTGTAGCATAGCAGAAGTTCGTGGCTGCCCCGATGGGCGGTACTCAGAGGCGAAAGCGGAATATCGAAGGCGTAGGCCAGCGTGGTTTTTTCGTTGAGTTTGAACCCGATGAACAAAACGGCTGCATCTCTCGACGATTTCCCGAAGCCCCTCATGGAAACGCCGGCAAAAGTATTTTCATGCCAACGAGCCATGGCCGAAACTTCTATTTGTGTCTCCGCTAAGTCACTTTTAACTAAAACGGATGGCTTCAGCGTCAGGTTTTCTCCCAGCGAAAGGGCGTAGGCGGAGTACAAAAAGTAGTGCTGCACGGGCTGCAAACGAAAAACTCCGCTGCTTGTGGCTTTCAGTTTGGTGGCAAAAACCGGCTGCGCCGACACGCCGACCTCCAATTTTTTTGACTGTAAAAACACGCCCGCCTCGAACAAGGGCGCACCCACCTGCGCTTTTCCCATGGGCAGCACCGGCTCGTTGTGCGAAAAACTCGGCTCGGCGTAGGTGCCTTCTGGCGCGCGGAGTTTTGTCCCGTCGAGACTGTATTGCAGCCAACCTGCACTGAGGCCGAAAGACAAAAGGGCGTTGCGGCTCCACTCCACTTGATAACTATAGCTCAAAATTGCCTGCGTGGTGTTGTGTGCTCCAATCACATCATTTTCCACTCTCAGGCCCACTCCGCTGCTGATGGCGTAAATGGGCAGGTGCGCGTTGATGTGTTGGGTGGCAGGTGCTCCCTGCAAGCCTGACCATTGTTGGCGGTACACGCCCGTGGCGACGAGGGTGTTTTCCAGCCCCGCATAGGCAGGGTTGTGTGCGTAGGGGTTGAGCGCGTAGAGGCTGTATTGTGGCACTTGTTGGGCGGCGAGCCAGCCAATGCTGCACAAATAAAATATAGGTGTGAAGTAGTTTCTCATGTTCGGGCGGATGATGTATCCCGGAATGGTATTCCGGGACATTTTTTTGTGATGGTGAAAGTAGGGGCTTATCGGGAATTGACCAAAGCCCGAAATTCTTCCAGTGTTTTCACGGGCTTGTGGCAGGCAAAATCGCGGCAAACGTAAATGAGCGCGTCGGCTGCGCCGGGCTTCCCGGCTAAGAGCGGCTGCGAATCGTCGGGCTGGCGACTGGCGGCTATGATTTTGTTGGGCAAAAACCCGCGCTGGATTTCGAGGGCTTTCTCAAAAGCGTTGTCGCCAACAAGGGCAATTTCGTGGAGCGGGTGCGCTTCGTTCAGCATGGCCGTAGCCCAACGCTCGAAGGAGAGGGGATATTTTTCTACTGTCCCGCGCATGGCGGCGATCATCTGAGCGGCGGTTTCGCGCCATTTGGGGCGGTCGAGCAAGATACCGAGACGTTGGAGGTTGTGTGCCATGGTACTGTTTCCGGAGGGCGTAGCGTTGTCGTAGAGATCTTTTTTGCGGAACAAAATGTCCGTTTGGTCAAGGTCGGTGTAGAAGAACATCCCTGATTCGGGGTCGTGGAAATGGGCGAAAACATAGTCGGTGCATTCGCCCGCAAGTTGCAGGTAGCGCGGCTCGAACGTGATTTGATGCACATCCACGAGCGCGGCTATGAGGTAGGCATAGTCATCGAGGAATGCGAAGGGTTGGGATGCGCTGTGCCGCCAGCGTTGATTGTTGGTTGTTAATTGTTGATTGGTGATTGGTGGTTCGCTTGGGTTTCGAAAGTTTTTGAGAAGAAAATCGAGGTTGCGCACAGCGGCCTGGCGGTATGCTTCGTGGCCGAGAGCGGTGAAAGCCGCCGCGTAGGCCGAAGCCATGAGCGCGTTCCAGCCCAAAAGGGTTTTGTCATCGAGGCTGGGCCAAATGCGGCGGGAGCGAACGGCGAGCAGTTTTTCTGCGCTGGCATGAAGCCGTTTTTTGAGATCGCCCACACCTATATTATAGGAAGCGGCAAATGCCTCGTGGGCGTGCGGTCGCCAGAGGATGTTGTTTTCCTCCCAATTCCCTTCCTCCGTCACGCCGTAGAATTCGCAGAAAAGCGCAGCCTCTTCGCCCAGCACTTTCTCGATTTCGGGTTTTTCCCAAACGTAAAATTTCCCCTCCACCCCTTCCGAATCCGCGTCCTGCGCCGAATAAAACCCACCCTCCGCGTTCGTCATCTCGCGCGCGACGTAGGCGAGGGTTTGCTCGATGATTGCTGATTGCTGATTGCTGATTGCTGATTGCTGATTGCTTATTGTTGATTGTTGATTGCTTATTGTTGATTGTTGATTGCTGATTGTTGATTGCTGATTGCTTGACATTTTGTGCGCCTCGGAAAGCACACTGACGAGCAGGGCGTTGTCGTACAGCATTTTCTCGAAGTGCGGCACGAGCCACGCACGGTCGGTGGCGTAGCGGGCGAAGCCGCCACCGATTTGGTCGTAGATGCCTCCGCGCGCCATTTTTTCGAGGGAAAAAAGCGCGTGTTCGAGGGCTTCGGGATTGCCAGAAAAGTAGTGCCAGTTCAACAGCCATTGGAGGGCCATGGTGGATGGGAACTTTGGCGCGCCGCCAAATCCGCCTTCCGCATGGTCGAACTGCTCGCGCATTCGCGCAAAAACAGACCCAGGGTTGAACGGTTGAGAAGTTGAGGGGTTGAGGGAACCCGCATTGACAAAAATCCCGTCGTTGCGCTGGATGTTGCTGAGCAGTTTTTCCGCTTGGCCGGTGGCAGTGTCGCGTTTTGTTTCCCAGATATTGGCGAGGTGCTGCAAAAGTTGCATCCACGAGGGGCGGTTGAAAGCAGCGCGTGGCGGGAAATATGTGCCGGCATAGAACGGCTTGGTATCGGGCGTGAGGAAGCAGTTGAGCGGCCAACCGCCGCCGCCGGTGAGCAGTTGGCAGGCTTCCATATAGATGGCATCCACGTCGGGGCGTTCCTCGCGGTCTACTTTGATGTTGATGAAATGCTCGTTCATGAACGCCGCCACCTCCTCGTTTTCAAAAGACTCGCGCTCCATGACGTGGCACCAGTGGCAGGTGCTGTAGCCGATGCTGACCAAAATCGGTTTCTGCTCGGCGCGGGCGCGCTCAAAGGCTTCGGGCTTCCAAGCGTACCAGTCCACGGGGTTGTGGGCGTGTTGGAGAAGGTAGGGCGAGGATTCGTGTTGGAGATGATTCATTTTGCAGTTTTGTGCCAGCAAATGTAGCGCATCGCCGTACCGTTTAACCATTTTTTGGTGTGCCCGATAGTGTTGTTTAAACGGTTTTTCAAATGTCAGAAGGGTTTTGAACCCTATCGATTACCCACAGAATGAAGGTGCGTAGCACCGATGATATTTGTAGCACCGATTTACCCCCTTGATGAGGTGCAGCGCACCGAAAATGTATCGAAAAAGGTGCCGGTGCGCTGCACCTCGGTGATAATTTGATCTATGGCTACAAATATTGCCGGTGCTACGCACCTGATTATCAAAGGAATAGTCTGTGGGTAATGGACAGGGTTTTGAACCCTTCCGACATTTTCCCATGATTTTTAAATTTCAGCGCCATGCGCTTAAAATGCCGCACATGAGCATCAGATTGACCGCCCAATAACCCACGTTGACCAAAGCCCACGACCACGAACGCCGCTCAAATGCCTTGACAATCGTGAAAATCGGAAGCAAGACCAGAATCGAAAGGGCCAGTCCGTGAAAAACTCCGTGCCCGAACGTAATATGGCTGTGCCCGTCTTTCGCATCGGCGACTTGAAAAGCATCCACGCCACCTGCCCCGGTCGTCCAGCCCCATAAGAAAAATGCGAGCAAAAGGGAGGCCCCGAGGCCCAACAAAATGGACGAAAGTTGAGGTTTCCCCATGCTTTCCTTATCAAACCCGTTGGCCTTCATCCATGTGTTGCCAAAAAGACTCGGATGAAAATACAGAAAGCCCATGACCATGGGCACGAGTGCGGCAATGAGGTAAGAAACTACATTAAAGTGTGGTTGCATGATAGTAATATTGAAAAATTTGAAGCAAAACGGGCGAAGTGCCTACCTTTCGGCTTGCAAAAATCTTGCGGTGCAAATCTAAATCCCGCCTGCCCATTGAAGCCCATCCGCCGCAGTTTTTTCCCACCGAACTATACGTTTCTTTGATCTGCACAAAGTTCATTTTTTCCGAAGCGGGCTGCTCATGTCCACCACCGCATTGTCCGGCATTTTCATGCGGGACTTGTCAAAGATCTTGTTCCGTTCAAAGTCAATGAGGACATGGGTGCCGGACAGCGAACCGTCAGGCCCAAACGTGTCGTACTTTGATGGGAAAATGATGCTGCCCGCTTTTGTATAGCTGTGAATGACGCTCCTCAATGGCCCCATTGCCTTTATTTGGGGCGGCATTTGAATCAAATCGAGGAATGCGCCGTAGGTTACGTTGTATTCCCACCCAGCCATCAAAAAGGTTTCCGGGTGAATAAAGATGATGTAGTATTTTTCGGGCGAATGCCCGCTCGCAGGCAAGAACGACAGGCGCAAGGTGTGATAGTCCAATGTATCGCCAGGCAACCTGCTCGTGCCAAGCTTGTCCGTTTTCACATTTTTGTCCTTCGTCAGCCAGGGGAGCGAGTAAGCGGTGAGGTGGTTGTTGACCATCATGGCAGGCGGGTTCTGATTGGGCCAACCGGTCGTCCAGGTTTTATTGCCGTCAAAAACCAGCGTGGATTTCGAGAAGGGCCAATCTTGGTACGTGCGCATGGTTTTCATATCAGTCATCTCGCGGGCAATCCACCACTCCCGCCCGGCCCCTTCACCGAACATCATAATATGGTCAAAATAAACGGTCTGCGTGGCTTTCCACTGGGCCATGCCGCCATGCGCAGCAATCATTTTATCAATGACCTGTTCGGTGGAAGGTGTCGTTTGTGCTTGCAAACGAAAGGACAGCATCAGGAGCAAAAAGAAAAATTTGTACATTGTGCATTGGATTTAGTAAAAAAATAGACTTGCCTAAACAGTGCATCTGTTTGAAGACATGGCGCAAAAATTGGCTTCGCCCAAGCATTATCTGTCTCCTTACACGAATCCGTTTTCCTGATTTGGAAATCAGGAAAAAATACAAGTCGTCAACAGCCATAAATACATGAAACCCGAAATTGCCGTTGCTTTTTTCAGCGCCCTGTCCCTCGGGCTTTGCCTGTTCCTCAGTGTGTTGTGTTGGCTCCGGGGGCAGCACAACGCACCCCTCCGATGGCTTGCAGCCCTTTTGTGCGTCTTGGCGCTCCGGCTCTCGAAGTCGGTAATGACGGTTGCTTTTCCGGAGGCTGCATTCCCCACCGCAGTTATCGGGTTGGTGGCTGCGGCGCTCATCGGTCCATTGGCATGGCGTTATGTTCTTGCTTCGCAAAGGGCACCGGCCAATCCGTTTTTTTTGCAGAATCTTCATTTTTTGCCAGCCCCGTTGCTGGCATTTGGCTGGGTGTCGTGGCTGGAGGAAGTGCCCGCCAATTGGTTCTTCGGTGTTGCCAATGCCCTTACATTCACTTACCTCGTCGTTGCAATCCTTTGGGCGAAAAAGCACCGCCATCAACTCAATATGACGGCGGCATGGCGCAAAGGGTTCTTTGCCGGGCTGGGCATGTTCTGCTGCATTTTCCTATTGCTCATGTTTTGTCAAACTGTAGGCAACACCTACCTGCTGGTGACCAGCCTTGCGGCACTCGTCTTGTACGGTCTTAGTTTTTGGGCAATTCAGCACTTAGTGCTGGCGGCATCTTTTGTCAAAAAAAAGCATCATCCCCCGGAAGAGGCCGCCGCCGCCTTGCGGGAATTGGCAAATCGTGTTGCGGCTTTGTTTGAAAAGGAGGAGATCTATACTGATGCCACACTCACCGTGCAAAAACTGGCACAACATATTCAGGTACAGCCCTACTTGCTTTCCAAAGCCGTGAACTTTCATTTCGGCAAAAGTTTCCCGGAACTGCTTGGCCAATACCGCATCCGCCACGCTGAAAACATGCTCCAATCGCCCATCGGTGACGGTCTGAGCATTGAAGGCATTGCCTATGAAAGCGGGTTCGCCTCCGTGTCGGCGTTTTATGCAGCGTTCAAAAAACAGCACGGCATTACTCCGGCAGATTTTAAACGCCGCCGGGCCATAGTTGGGGAAGGAATGGGCGGGCTGTCTTCGAGAAAGGCGGTTTTGAAGTGATTGGATTTTATTGCCAGACCCTCAAATAACCGCATGCCCCAGCGCGTCTGGCAGTTCCGGGATTTGGTCGGCCACTTTCTCGCGCTCGCTGATGATCTCCACAAGGCGCCGCGTGGTGCGGCGGCGGATTTGGCGTTCCAGGTCTTTGTTAGGGTGTTTGAGGATGTACTGGAATTTCATCGCCACCGAGTCCTTTTTCACCTCTGCCACGCGGAGATAAGGGCTTTCGGGCTTTATCAAATCTTGAAAAGGGCTGAGGGTTTCGGTGAGGTTCTTTTCGAGTTCTTCCACGGTTTTGAGGTGTTTGAGGTCAATTTCAAAATCAATGCTCGTGCGCTTCACCTCGCGCTTGGTGTAGTTGATGACCTCGGAAATGAGCAGCAGGGAATTGGGGATGTAGATCACATCGTCGTCGTCGTTCAGCAGGTGGATGTTTTGGAGCGTGATGTCAATGATTTTGCCTCGGTGCAAGCCGATGCGCACATTGTCGCCGATGCTGAGTTGGCCCGAAAATGTGATGATCATCCCGTTGATCATGTTCGAGATGTAGTCCTTCGTGAGGATGGCGATGCCCGCAAAAATGATGGACAGCGAGGTGAACAACTGCCGCGCATCAATCCTGAACAGTGACAAAATGCCCACCACAATCCCCATCACCAAGAGCAAAAGGTAAATCTGCCCGACCCCGATGATGAAGTTGTCGTCGCGCTTGAGCTTGTGCCGGCGGCGGTACACCCGCGTGGCGGCGAACTGCACAAAATCCAAGAACATCAGGAAGATGGCGATGCTCGCCAGCGCTGCCACATAGTAGTCCAGCGACTCGCGGTACTTCGACCAACTGTAAAAATGCGACACGTCCCACTCGCCCAGCCGGACGAGGATGAGCGTGGTGAAAAGGGCCAGTTTGAAAAGGAGGATGAGGTATTTCATAGACATTGGACGTTGGACTGCCGAATAGGGTGGGAACAGCCACACACTTGAACCACTCTCCAAACGTAGTAAAAAACAAAACTTCCCGAAAGTTTAAAACTTTCGGGAAGTTGCAAGATTCAAATCCAATCTAATAGGCCAGTATCCAATTACCCCATCACCGACTCCACGCTGTGCAGCGGCAGGCCAAAAGCATCGGCCACGCCCTTGTACACCACTTTCCCGCCCACCACGTTGAGGCCGAGTTTGAGTTCGGCATTGTCGGCGCAGGCTTTTTTCCAGCCCTTTTCGGCCAGTTGGAGCGCGTAGGGTAGGGTAGCGTTGGTCAGCGCGAGGGTGGAAGTGAACGGCACCGCGCCCGGCATATTCGCCACGCAATAGTGTACCACATCGTCAATGATGTAGGTCGGGTCGGCGTGCGTGGTCGGGCGAGTCGTTTCCATACAGCCGCCTTGGTCCACCGCCACGTCCACGACCACCGTGCCGGGGCGCATCAGTTTGAGCATATCGCGGGTGATGAGGTTGGGGGCTTTTGCGCCCGGCAGCAGCACCGCGCCAATGATCAGGTCGTGCGTCTGGATGAGTTGGCGGATGTTGTATTCGTTCGAGTATTGCGTCACCACGTTGGCGGGCATCACGTCGCTGAGGTAGCGGAGGCGCGTAAGGTTCACGTCCAAAATCGTGACCATCGCGCCCAAGCCCGCCGCCATTTTGGCTGCTTGTGTGCCTACGATGCCGCCGCCGAGCACCAGCACTTTCCCAGGCGGAACGCCCGGCACACCGCCCAGCAGAATGCCCCGGCCCTTCATGGGTTTTTCCAAATATTTCGCGCCCTCTTGGACTGCCATCCGCCCTGCTACTTCCGACATCGGGATGAGCAGCGGCAACTGGCGGTCTTTTGTCTCCACCGTTTCATAGGCCAAGCACACCGGCTTGCGCTCGATCATCGCCCGCGTCAGTTCCTCGCTCGAAGCAAAGTGGAAATAAGTGAAAATCAATTGATCCTCGCGGCAACGGGCGTATTCCTCGGCGATAGGCTCCTTCACTTTCATGATCATCTCGGCCTTGGCCCACACCTCGGCGGCGGTGGCGAGCATCTCGGCACCGGCCTCGACGTAGTCCTTGTCAGCAAATCCGCTGCCCTCGCCTGCCGAGCTTTGCACGAGTACGGAGTGGCCGCGCCGTTCAAATTCCATGGCCCCAGCCGGAGTGAGTGCCACGCGGTTTTCATTGCTTTTTACTTCTTTTGGTACACCGATTATCATGTGCTGGCTGATTTTATGCCCTCCTTCACGCTGTGCGCTATGGCGGGTGAAATGGTTAGAAAATTTTGTCAAAACGATGGGCAAAGGTAGAAATCTGAATTTCTGGGAAGAGGGGAATTTCTGTGCCGTTTTTTGGCCAACTTTTCCCGCCCCATTGTTTGCCGAATGGGGCGATTACCTACTTTTGCCCCAACACGATCTGGCTCAAAACCGGGGGTTGCACATCACTTCAATGTTCATAAAATTCAAGCCATTCACCATCACAATGAAAAAACTCTTTTTTCTCCCTGTCGCGCTTTTTGCGCTCATCATCTCCACGCACGCCCAAGTTCGTTTTGGGGTAAAAGCAGGCCTCAACCTCTCCAATGTCTCTGGTTCCAGCGATGTGGACGATTTCTACGAAGACGAGTACCTTGGAAAAGGCTTTAACCCAAAAATAATCCCCTCGTTCGTGGTCGGCGCACAGGTCGAGTATGACTTTAGCGCGAGCCTCGGCATTTCTTCCGGTTTGCAGATCACTGGAAAGGGCTTCAAACTGGACGAGTCTTTTCTCGAAGACGATGAGCGCATCACCTACGACGAAAAAACTACCGCCTACTACCTCCAAATACCCGTTCAACTCACGTATCACAAGGGCGGCTTTTTTGGCGCGGTGGGCCCTTATGTAGGTTTTGGCATCGCAGGAAAATACCGCTACGAATACGACGACGAGTTTTTCAGGGAAGAAGACGACGGCAAAATAGAATTCACCAACGATGTGGACGTAGACGACGAGCTGGACGCGCTTACTGCCAAACTCAACCCGATAGACTTTGGCGCTGGCCTCGAGCTGGGCTATGAGTTTACCAATCTTCGGCTCTCGGCGTCTTACAGTTTGGGACTTACCAATATTTACCCCAAAGATTTGGTGGACTTGATTGACCAAGAATTGAACCTTGACAATTTCAAGGCTTCGCATCGCGTCATTTCCATCGGTGCCACTTGGATGTTCGGGGAGCGAGAGTAATATGCTCATCAGATGCCACAAACAAGAGCCACTCCGCGAAACCGGGGTGGCTCTTGGCATTTTTGCGTCTTTATTTAAAACGACTTTGGTGCGTTTGCCCTACCCGCCTACCAGCAGGCAAGTTGGAAATTTAAAAAGGATTTACCTTCGCCTGCTTTTTCGCCGGGACGCAAATCTCGCTCCACGAAAAACTTCGGGTAAAACGCCTCACCAAAGCGGGGCGCTGCCAAACTAAACACACCACCGTGTTCCATATTTTTTTTGAAAACACTGAGGGACTAAGAGACACTAAGGCTAAGAGGGTTTTTAAGGTGTAACGCTTAGTGCCCCTGAGTGCCTCAGTGTTTTCAAACTTACCTCGTGGCACATTCAAAGTCAACAATTTTAAATGAAACGTATACTTCTTCCTCTCCTCCTGTTCTGCCTTTTCTGCCAAACCATGCTGGCGCAAACGGCAGGCAAAAACTACGAATTCCGCAACGGCCAATGGTACGACGGCAAGGGCTTCGCTACCGCCACTTGGTACACGTCCAATGGTCTTTTGAGCAAAAAAGCCCCCGTCAAAATTGACTCGGTGATTGACCTCCAAGGCCGCTGGGTGGTGCCGCCTGCAGGCGACGCGCACTGCTCCAGCGTGTCGGAGCACCCCACTCCTTCCAGCACTTTGACCCAATACATGGGCGAGGGCGTGTTTTACCTCCAGATAATCGGCAACACGCAGGAGGGCCGCGCGGCCTCCGCCCCGCTGCTGAACAAGCCCGACGCGCCCGACGCGGTTTTTGCCAACGGCAGCATCACTTGCACGCTCGGCCAGCCGTTTTTGGAATACGAAGGCCCGGCCAACAAAATCAGGAACCCAGCCGATTGGGGCGGGCGGTACGACGAACTGAAAACCAGCCGCCTGCTGCTCGGCAACGGCTATTGGTTCGTTGACAACAAGGAGGCGCTGGAGGCCAACTGGGACAAGATTGTGCTCCAAAACCCGGGCTTGATTTCCATTTATTTGTTGGACGTGCTGAACAATGGCGGCAAAGAAGGCAAGGGGCTTTCTGCCGAGGTAGCCAAGTTGGTGGTGAAGCGGGCGCACAAATCAGGGCTGCGCGTTTTTGCCCATGTGGAGACTGCCGACGACCTGCGGCTGGGCCTGAAACTCGGCGTGGACGGCTTCGGCAACCTCCCCGGCCACAACTGGGACGGCGCGGGCGACACCAAAAAATTCGCCCTCACGGACGCGGACTTGAAGCAGTTGGCAAAGAAAAAAACGCCGCTCGTGCTGCTCCTTTCCCATGCGCAAGCCGCCGCTGGCCGCGCTGCCGTGCAGGAATTCCACAAAAAAACCTTGAAAAGGCTGCTCGATGCAAACGTGAACGTGGCGATGGGCTCCGACGACCCGCAGCGCAGCATCCGCATGGAACTGAACTATTGGTTCGGGTTCGGCGACCTGGACAATGCCCGCACGCTCAAAGTGCTTTGCGAGAACACGCCCCGCGCCATTTTCCCCAAGCGCAAAATCGGCAGAATCGAAGACGGCTACGAAGCCAGTTTCCTCGTGCTGAACGACAACCCGTTTTTGAACCTGCTGAAAATGAGGGTTTCGACCTTTAAGGTGAAGAATGGGGTGTTGCTGAAATAACTCGCTGAGGGGTTGGGAATCCAACTTCCCGAAAGTTTAAAACTTTCGGGAAGTTCAGGTTTGCTATAAATTAAATTTTCCACCCCGATCAAAATCTCAATCTCCTCTGACTTTTGACACAATCCCTGCCATGTGCCTTCCCTGCCACGTGCCTTTGGGATGGTTTTTGTAAATTTGCTCAAAATTTTTCAAGCAATGGGAGACAACAGTTCCGCCACAGCCGAACACCTCATTACAGCCGAGGAATATTTCGAGTTGGAAAAACGCTCGGAGGAGCGCCATGAATTTATCAACGGAAAACTTTTTCAGATGGCCGGAGAATCTTTGGATGCCAACCAGATTGGCACAAATTGCCACTTTTTCCTCGAAGACCTATTGGGAGAACAGGATTACCGAATCTATCGCCTTGCCATCAAACTCCGCGTCATTGAAGGCAAACTCTACCGCTACCCCGATGTGATGGTGGTGCCTTCGGCCTCCATCACCCGTTCGCACGAGGTGAAAAATGCCGAACTCATTATCGAAGTCAGCTCCGACGAATCGGCCAACCGAGACCGCAAAACCAAACTCAAGGAGTACACCGAGAACTTCCTAACCTTGCAGCATTACCTCATTATTGACCAAAACGAGCCTTTGGTAGAGATGTACAGCCGCCGCGACGGCGCGTGGGTGTACGAATGCTTCGAGGGCTTGCAAAGCGAAGTGCCGCTCCGACACTTTGACGCAAGTCTGCCCTTGAAGACGATTTACAAAAAAGTTGTTTTCGGCGAACCAACGTCTGATTAAATCGCCCAGAAGCCCAGCATTTTGCTGGGCTTCTGCGTTTTTGGACAAGCGTAGCAAAACTTTCATCGAAAGCCACCTTGCCTGCGCGGGCTTCTGCGGACTTTTGCCCCGCTTTTTTCACCATAAAAAACAGTTTATGAAGAGGACAACTTTGCTCTTTCCCCTTGCCATGCTTTTCTCAAGTGCGGCATTGACCCAAAACATCCAGTACGTGGAGTACGATATGCCCAACGGGCTAAAAGTGCTGCTCCACGAAGACCACAGCACGCCCATCGTGGCCGTTTCGGTCATGTACCATGTCGGTTCCAAGAATGAAAAGCCCCAGCGTTCGGGCTTCGCGCACTTCTTCGAGCACCTGCTGTTTGAAGGTTCGGAGAACATCAAGCGCGGCGAGTTTGACGACTACATCAACAATGCCGGGGGCACGAACAACGCCAACACAACTTTCGACCGCACTTACTACTACGAAGTGCTGCCTTCCAACCAACTCGCGCTCGGCCTCTGGCTCGAAAGCGAGCGCATGCTCCAAGCCAAAGTGGAAAACGTCGGTATCGAGACCCAGCGTCAAGTGGTGAAAGAAGAGCGCCGCCTACGCGTGGACAACCAGCCCTATGGCCGCCTGCTCGAAGAAACCCTCAAGCGCCTTTACAAAGTGCACCCCTACAAAAGCTCCGTCATCGGCTCGATGGACGACCTCGACGCGGCGGAAGAGGCTGACTACAAACAGTTTTACAAAGATTTTTACCGCCCCGACAACGCCATTCTCTCCATCGCGGGCGACATTGACATCGAGCAGACAAAGAAACTCGTGGACCTTTATTTCAAAGACATCCCGCGCGGAACGAGCGAAATCCAGCGCAAATTCCCGCAAGAACCACCCATGACCAAAGAAGTGCGCGACACCTTTTACGACAATGTGCAACTCCCGGCGGTCATACTCGCCTACCACATTCCCGCGCAAGGCACGAAGGATTTTTACGCTGTGAAAATGCTCGGAATATTGCTCAGCCAAGGCGAAAGCAGCCGGATGCAGAAAATTATCGTGAACGAACAGCAGAAGGCCGTATTCGCGGGCGCTTTCCCGCTCGACCTCGAAGACCCGGGTGCGAACATCGCTTTCGCCATCTGCAACATGGGCGTTGACCCCTCCGATTTGCAAAAATCTATGGACGACGTCATCGCCGACGTGCAGACGAACTTGATTTCGGAAACGGAATTTCAAAAACTCCAAAATCAAGTGGAAAACGACTTCGTGAGCGCCAACAACACGGTGGCCGGCATTGCCGAAAGCCTCGCCAACTACGAAATGTACTACGGCGACGCCAACCTCATCAATACCGAAATCGACCGCTACCGCAAAGTGACCCGCGAAGAAATCCGCGCGGCGGCCAACAAGTACATGAACAAAAACGCCCGCGTGGCCATCTATTGGCTGCCAAAGTCGAAACAGCCGTAACATTTATGCCATGTCGTAGGATTCTGTTCGCCCTACGTTTTTTGTCATTCTGTCGGAATCACAAAACCAAGAGCAGTGCTGAAACTAAAAAGATTCATTTTCAAATTGATACAACAAAAATGAAGCATTTTTCAAAAACAACTGCCACGCTCGCCCTCCTCTTGGCGACGGCATTTCCCTCCAATATTTTTGCCCAACAAACCCCCAGCGGCGCGCCCGCCATCCCTCTGCCGAGCGGCGACGTGCGCAAAGCCGCCCCTGCTCCCGGAAGCGCGCCGAAAATCCAAATCGGCAAAGCTGAAACCTTCAAGCTCGACAACGGCCTCACCGTCATCGTCGTCGAAAACCACAAACTGCCGACCGTTTCCTACCAAATTTACGTGGACAACGACCCAGCGCAGGAAAAAGAAGCAGCTGGCTACGTGGACCTGATGGGCGATTTGCTTGCGAGAGGCACGAAGACGCGCACGAAGGAGCAAATAGACGAGTCGGTGGATTTTCTGGGCGCCTCACTATCGTCGAGCGCCAATGGCGTGAGCGGCTCCTGCCTCTCGAAACATTCGGACAAGTTGCTGGAAATCATGGCCGACGTGCTGCTCAACCCGACTTTCCCGCAGGAAGAATTGGACAAACTGAAGCGTCAATACGAAAGCGGCCTCGCTGCCGCAAAAGACGACCCCGACGCCATTGCGGGCAACGTCGGCTCGGTGCTGCGCTACGGCAAAGACCACCCCTACGGCGAAATCATGACCGAAGAATCGCTGGCGAAAATCAACCTCGACCAGATTCGCGGCCATTACAACACCTATTTCAAGCCCAACATTTCATACTTCGTCGTGGTGGGCGATGTGACCAAGGCGCAGGCCGAAAAATTTGCGAAGCAATATTTTGGAAAATGGCAAAAAGGCGACGTGCCTAAACACAAATACGCCGTGCCGCAAGCCCCCGCCAAAACGCAGGTGGACTTTGTGCACAAGCCCGGCGCCGTGCAATCGGCCATCAGCATCACTTATC
>JBJXFT010000105.1:0-3499 GCA_046155725.1 Saprospiraceae bacterium | reverse complement strand
ACATCTGCCGAACCTTGCACGAACACATGGTAAGCACTGTTGCCATATTCCTGCAGGATGCCAACCACCAACTCAGAAAAATCTCGGATAGCAGGATCAAAGGCTTTCCAGCGCGACTGATCGTCTGGTTTTTTGTCAGAGTCGTCTTCTATGACATACTGGCCACCGGCAAAGTACAAGACCTCCTTTGTCTTCGCGTTCTTGAACTTCACTTCGTATGGCACACCGTCTTGTCCGGGTATTATTCTGCCGTCGCCCTTTATCAGTTGGCTGATCTCGATGAACGAATCTACCAAACCGCGTGACAGGAGTTTTTCCAGTTTTTCGATGGGGTCTTCTTCTTCAAATACCTTTCGCTTGTCTGGCACCTCTTCTTGTTTGGCCTCGGGGCTTTGTTTCTTTGAGGGATCAGGCGGCGGCGGCGGTTGTTGTGTGGGGTTTTTCACGCAGGGCTCGCCCTCTATGAACCCCAGCGATTTTGTGGTTTCTGATTGGTAGAACCCTACAATGAACTCCCGGTCAATGCCAAAGTGGTCTTTGTAGCTTTTCTTTTTGGCCTTGCGTTCCTGCAAAGGCAGGTTGTCAATTTCTTCATATTTTTTCAAGGCATCGCGAAGACGCCGGCAAGCAAGCAGGGCGCTGTTTGGCTTGCCTTCGAGCGAGAGCCTCATGTGGTCGTACAGTTCCGCGAAAACCGGATAGTCTGGGGCGATTTGAGTTTCCAACCTGAAAAACTCGTTCCTCGAGATCTTTTGGTAGGTGTCGTATTCCTCTTCGGTAAGCTCTGAGGATCCTTTCATTCCTACATAACACCAGTACATCTGTTTGAAAGCTTCATTTGCTTGCGAAATGGGGGTAGGGGAAGAGGCGTCGCCAGTTTTGCCATCTATCTGCCCAACGATAATTGCGAAAGGGCAAAAGGCAAACGTCAATGCGAGCGCGAGTGTAGTAGTGTGCCTCATAACAAGTAGATGTTTTATGATTAGGGAGAAATGCCTTAAGAAACCGATAAAGTTCCCAAAGGTTTTTTGGGGCCTGTTTTCCTTTGAATCGTCCCGATTTTTCGGCTTCGCCGAATGGCTTTTGGAGAATGGTTGAAGAAGGTGGTGTCGAGCACGTGCTGGGCAACATCGGGCTGTCCAAGTTGCGAAGCAGGCCGCCGGCACGAGAGCATCGCCGCAAACAGGCACCCAAGCAACAGGCTGTACTTTTGAAAAATGGGAAGCATACGGTTCAAGATCAAAGGCTTTCGCAGAGAGGGGCAAAAGTAGATTCCCGAATTTCATCCGCATCACCCGAACCAACAAGTGGGTGGAAAAAGGAACAAGTGGTAAGGGTGGGACAAATCACGCTTTTGAAAACATCTCCGAGCGGGCCCAATTTTTTCAAAAATATTTTCGCCCCACGCCCCTCCCCGCTTTTTGTCAAAACCTTGCCGCCCAATCCCCTCCGCCCGCCGTCCCTCGCCAAGCCCGCCCGAAGCCGTTTTTATATTTCTTCGGAATGCCTGTTAACGACATTAAAAGACTTGGCATTGAGGGTAAGAAACCAAACTTGGCTTCGTTTTTGTAACAAACCGATCAGGTTCTGAACGAAGTCTTTTCACCAAAAAAAATCTAATCACCATGGTTATCCTCACTTGCCTACTGCTCCTGCTCCTCGTTTTTGGCGGACGCTCTTTGAAAGAAGCCAGATAAAACGAACGAGCGCGGCGACCAGATTGAAACGCACATCAACCCGCTCGCTGCCCCCCAACAATCACGAACAAAAAAAACCTCTCGTCGCACATTTCGCGGCGGGAGGTTTTTTCTTGGGTGCTTGGCTACTTTTGCGCCCGCCTTCGCCAAGGCTTCGGCGGGTAAACCTGCCTACTGCCACTGCCACTGCCTACTGTCACTGCAAACTGCCCACTGCAAACTGCCCACTGCTACTGCCCACTGCAAACTGCTACTGCCACCGATGAATCTCTCCCTCGCCCGCGCGCTATCCTACTTCGGCCACCCTTTGTTGGTGCTAACCTACATGTTGCTTCTGATGCTGGTGATAAACCCCTTCGCTTTTGGGGCGCACCACATCGGCGACGAGCGCACCGTTATCTTGTTTTTTTACGTCGTGTCCACCACATTTCTCATTCCCGGCCTCGGCGTATCGCTGCTCAAACCCTTGGGCCTCATCCGCAGTTTGGAAATGCGCGACAAGCAAGAGCGCATCGGGCCGTACATCATCACAGGGGTTTTCTACCTCTGGATGTTCAAGAATTTCAGCACGGGAAATGTGCCAGAGTTGTACGCCAAGTTTGTGCTGGGCGCCACCATCGGGCTTTTCTTTGCTTTTTTTGCCAACATTTTCACCAAAATAAGTGCCCACGCAACGGGCATGGGCGGCTTTGTGGCCATGGCTTTGTTGCTGGCTTTTGAATGGTCGGGCGCATCGCTCGTTGCAGGGCCGGTGCTGCTAAGCCCCAATGCGCTGCTGGCCGCAGTCATCGTGCTCGCAGGGCTGGTGGGCTCAGCGCGGCTGTCGCTGGGAGCGCACACACAAGCCCAACTTTGGCAAGGCTACGCGGCGGGTTTTGGGGCGGTGATGCTGGCTAATCTTTTAATGAAGTGATGGAGCGAGAGTGTTCAGAAAACTGTGTCAGGTCAATTTAGGAACGGGTGTTTGCCGAAGTGGTTGAAGGCCGAGGTGCCTAAATTAATTTTGGCGGCGTACTTAGATTGGATTGCTGCCGCAAAAAGGCGCAGCCCTTCCCGATGAAATCGGGAAGGGCTTTTTTTGTCGGGGCGTCTTGAAGGAGGAAGCAATCTTTGGCGCGGCGGGAGTGCGTGTTAAATTTGCTGCGATGCTTGGCCACCTGAGAATTGCTTTGCTACATTGCAGCGCGTTTCGCTCCTTCTCTCACGTGCGCCGGGGCAAACGATAATCCGTTGGCCAACATTTGGTAAGTTTCAGTGCCAAGCCTCCATAGGGGGTACATCACGCTAATCTACTTTTTCAATCCATTCTCTTACTGTGTATCCGTTCATTGGGGATTCCAATGGACACGGCTTTCATTTCTTAAACGTTCGCCCACGATGAAAAACGTCTTAATTTCACCGCTCACCGCTCACCGCTCACCGCTCACCGCTCACCGCTCACCGCTCACCGCTCACCGCTCGTTAGCTTAATCATTGCCATGCTATTGACAACCTTCTCCTTGTCTGGCGGGCTTCGAGCACAGACCTTTTGCACACTACCTGTGACCGCCTCCATCGGCAGCGCCAGCATGTCCGCCCTGTTCCCCGGCGGGGGCAGTTGGCCTGCCGGCTCCACCATCGGGGTGTCCGGCCAGCTCACCGTAGACCAGTCCGCCACCTTCAACAACCTTCGCTTCATCATGGGGGCTGGAGCTTCCATCAAAGTACAGGGCAGCGGTGTGGTGCTCACGGCCAACAACGGCACCGTGTTCGACCCCTGCGAATTTGCCTTTCCCCTTACAATGTGGACGGGCATCCTCATC
>JBJXFT010000104.1:0-14152 GCA_046155725.1 Saprospiraceae bacterium | reverse complement strand
ACCCTGATGTTCGTCGGCGAGCAGCACGGCCGGGCGGAGGAAGCCCTGAACCTGTACTCCTCCATTTTCAAAAATGCCAAAACTGATGGCATCATGCGCTACGGCGAGGGCTTGCCCGCAGAAGCCTCGGCGGAGGCGGGTGACTTTGGTGGGGCGGCTGGCACGGTGCAACACGCGCAATTCAGCCTTGACGGTCAGAAATTTATGGTGATGGACAACAACGGGGAGCGCCACTTCCAGTTCAACGAGGCCGTATCGTTCGTCATCCGCTGCGACACGCAGGAGGAGATTGACTACTTCTGGAATGCGCTGACCGCCGACGGCGGCCAAGAGAGCCAGTGCGCTTGGTTGAAGGACAAATTTGGAGTGTCGTGGCAGGTGGTGCCACCCATTTTGATGAAATACTTGAGTGACCCGAACCCCGCGAAGGCCGACAACGTGATGCAGGCGATGCTGAAAATGAGCAAGATTGTGATCGCGGATTTGGAGCGGGCTTATGAGCAGGAGTGATTTAGTGTCGGGGTGACGTCGATGATGATGCGATACTGCCGCCCAACAAAGGCGAAGCCCTTGCCCAGTTCGAGCAGAAAAGATTGGAGGTTGTCCAAAAGACGGGTTTCGAGTTCTTTTTCGGATAGGTGATAAGGTTCGGGGATTTTCAAGAACTCAAAAATATATGGGTCGCGCAGCAGGTCTTCGGGTTGTTCTATGATTTTGCCCTGATTGGCCAATTTGAGCACGCCCGCCTTGTCGCCGGAAGCCGCCAAGCGCAAAAACAGGGCAGCATCTTTTTGGCGCTTGAGTTCCCGAACGGTCCACCGTTCCAGTGCCGTTTGTTTTTCATAAAAGCTGCGTTCGAGGTCGTGGTCAATTTTTATCAGTTCAACGTAGTGCGCCCAAGTCAATTCGTGCGACAAATTATTGGCATCAGGATATTTTATAAATACTAACCGCATATAGATCAAATTGCTGCGATTAAAACCCCTGCCCAATTGGTGCGACAAATCTTTGGAGAGACGCTCCAAAAGTTGCGAGCCATACACGGCGTGTTCTGCACCACCTTGCTCAAACTCCACGATGTGCCGCCCGATGGCCCAGTAGGTCAGCACCATCTGCCGACGAGCCATTTGAAGTGCCGAGCCTTGCCCGTCCAGATAAGTTTGCTTGATCTGTTGAAGCAAACCGTCGTAGATTTTTTGAACTGCGGATATCTCCTTCATAACGAACAACTTTTTGTGGCAAATAACGAGACATTTCATCAAACAATTTTTCAAAAAAGGGCAACCCAGATTTTTGTCAACTTGCCGGTCAAAGACCTGCCCAAGACCATCGCGTTTTTCACCCACTTTACACGTTCAACCCTCAATTCGCCGACGACAAGGCGCCCCGCAAGACCATGGCTGGATGTACCAGCACAGTTTTGCCGACTTGGGCGGGCACCAGTGGAGGTGCTGTACATGGACATCAGCGCAATGCCAAAAGGATGAGCCGTTGTTGAAAGGCGGAGTTGATTGCGCTCCACTAAGGCCAAGTGCCGGGGCGGCTCAAAGTCGCCCCGACACTTTCGCCCCAATGGCCTTAATTTCGCCCAAAATTTGACCCACTTTGCTGCAATACGACGAATTTGGTTTCGTGGAAGAATGGGAAACACAAAGCCCGCCCGATGCTACTGCTGACGCTCCCGCAGCCGAGCCTCATGTGCCCATGCGCGAGCAATTCCCCGAAGCAGGCAGCAATTACCTCTATGGCACCTGCGACGGCTGGGAATACCGCACCGCTTTCACCGGCTCGCGCTTGGCCGCTGCCTACGAGATGCTCAAGCAATTTCTGGTAGAAGAAGGTTATGCCGACGTGCCGCTGCCCGAAACTGCCGCCGAACTCAAACTTTTCAAAAAGCCCCGCCGCGCCCAACTCCAACTTTTTGCCGAGCGCGGCTACGCCCACAACCCCGTCAAAATCCTCTTCCCCAACCAGCGCAACACGCTCATCCTGTGTGTTTACAACGAGCAAGAGCCGGGGCATCTGCTGCGTTTCCACGGAGTGGCGTAGAGAAAAAATTCTGCCCCATGTGCAATTCCCACCCAAGGCACATCCGTTCCGCGCACCACTTTTCTCACCTAAAATTTTTTAACCAAAAACTTCTCCGCGCATGAAAATCGCACTCTTCCTCTCCTCCCTTTGGCTCATGGCAGCCTCCCTTTTTTCCCCTGCTGAAAAAGCCATCCTGACCGGTACGGTCACCGATGGCAAAGAAGCCCTGATTGGCACAAGCGTCAGCGTCCAGAAAAACCGCACAATCATAAAGGGCGCAATCACCGATGTCAACGGCAAATACCGAATCGAACTCGAGCCTGGCACCTACCAAGTCGAGTTTGCCTATACCGGCTTTGCTACCCAGCGCGTCGCCGAAGTGAAAGTGGAATTGGGCAAAGAGAATACGTTGGACGTTGTTCTGGAAGGCGCGACGATGCTGGACGAAGTGGTGGTGACAAGCGCAAGAGTCAGGTCTGAAACCCGTTCCGCCGCCATGAGGGCTGCCCCGGCCGGTGCGCCCCGCAGCGTTACCGACAAAAAAAGGTCAAAATCCGAAGGCCCTGCGGAATATGCAGGAGAGAAAGGAGGAAAACCAGCGGCGGGTTCTGATGCTTCCAAGTCTTTAAAATTAGGGCGCACAATAGCCAAAACACCTGCCCCGCCCGAAGGCCGCGAAGCAAAGCCCCGAGACGAGCGCGCTCACTCTGCCGAATACGTTGGGTCTGTAAAACCTGCTCCTGAATTAGATGCTGAACCAGAGGCAATAGCCGTGGACGGCATGGCGAAAAAAGCCGAGCCAGCCAAAGGCGGGGGAAAGCCCTCCCTCGCTACCCCGCCCGATGCACCTGCTGACGATATCATTATTGTGGATGGCCGCAAAAAACGCATAGTCATACCCTTCGACGCTGAAACTTACGAAGAGAAAGTCATCCTCGTGGATGTGGAAGACGGTTCCATTTCGGAAGATATGCCCGTAGAATCATTTGCCGATGAATCCCCCGACCCAGGCGCCCCCGCCCAGCCCGCGCCCCGTGCCGGCCTCCTCACCGCAGGCGAATGGAACGACCTCCACAATTGGAACCGCCACTGGGTGGATATTCTGGCCGATGGCGAAACCGACGCATTCCAGAAAATGTACGGCTTCTTCCCCCGCCAGCGCTACACCGTGATGGTGACCAATGCGCAAAACTTCCCCATCGCCGACGCACTGGTCGCGCTGAAAGGGTCTGGCAAAACCCTTTGGGAAGCCCGCACCGACAACACGGGCAAAGCCGAACTCTGGGCCGCGCTTTTCAGCCCCGAAAAAGAAACCGCCGCGCTCCGCGCCGAACTGTGGGTGAATGGCAAAAAACACGAAGTCGGCGCCCTTTTACCCGCCTCAGAAGGCTTCAATAATTTGAAAATCAATGCCGAATGCTTTGCCCCCAAAAACGTGGACATCGTGTGGGCGGTGGATGCCACGGGCAGCATGGGCGACGAAATAGAGTACCTGAAAACCGAACTGCTCGACGTGATAGGCCGCGCCAAAACCCGCAGCCCAGAATTGGCCTTCCGCATGGGCACGGTGTTTTACCGCGACAAGGGCGACGAGTACATCACCAAGAGTAGCGGCCTTTCGCCCGACATTGCGCAGACCGTGGGCTTTATCCAGAAACAATTCGCGGGCGGCGGCGGAGATTACCCCGAGGCCGTGGAGAGCGCGCTCGATGAAGCCATCTTTGGTCAAAAATGGAGCGAGCAGGCGGTGGCCCGCATTTGCTTCCTCGTGCTGGACGCCAGCCCGCACCAAGGCGCGGAGATAAATGCGAGCCTCCAAAAAAGCATCCGCGAAGCCGCCCGGTTGGGCATCCGCATCGTGCCCGTGGCAGCCAGCGGCATTCAAAAAGACACCGAGTTTTTGATGAAATTTTTTGGCCTCGCCACCAACGGCTCCTACGTTTTCCTCACCGACCACTCGGGCATCGGCGGCAAACACCTCGAACCCACCACCGACGAGTACAAAATAGAGCCGCTGAACAACTTGCTCGTGCGCCTCATCAGCGAATACACGAGCGTCAAAACCTGCGAGGGAAAATCCGAAATCCGTTTCGAGGGAGACCCGCAACAGCAGCCCGGCCCCGTCATGCAAGCCCTGTATTACCCCAACCCGGCCACCGACCAGTTCACCCTCGAACTGCCCATGGAAGTGCAATCCGTCACGATTTATGATTCGGAAGGCAAGGCCGTGCGCAAATTGGAAAAACCTGTGGCAGGCCCTCACATGATTTTGGTCGGCGATTTGGCGGCCGGTTTTTACACCATCCGCATCCTGAACAACGGGCTGATGCAAAGCGGGAAGTTGATGGTGGTGCGGAGCTGACTGCGCTGCCGGGCATGATATAGCCAGTTTAGAGTGGTTTGGAAAGTTTAGATGGTTTAGTGGGATTGGTTCTCAGTTTATTGAACTGTGCCATTGTTCAAAACCACTTTGCGTTGACTTAAGCATGGTCTTTGGGCCGTCGAGACAAGGGGTGTTTACGCCCCTTGTCTTTGCCTTTTCAGGCTGCGCCGCATGGCTCGACTTGCCAGGCCTCTTCTTCTTACTTCATAGCCGCCTCCACTTCCGCCCAAGTGTCCCAAACCGTTTTGACCAAAGGCTTGAACTGTGCGGCGTGTTCGCCCGCTTCAATCTGCTTGAACAGGTCGTGCATCTCGCCCCGTAGCTCGGGGTATTGGTCGGTGATTGGAATCAAGGCCAGCCACGCTTCCCGGTGCTTTTTGAAGGCTTCGGTGAATGCGGCTGGGCAATTTTGATGATTGATTTTTCCCATGCCGGTGGCGTATTGCCGGATGGTTTCGCTCAGCCCAATCGCCTCGCAGGCGTGATTGCGGGCTTTGCCCAGCGAGTCGTCGAGCGCAATGGCGTGAGCGATGCAGTCCTTCGATTGCTGGTCAGGCACTGCTTTTTGCGCAGGCGTGGCAGCTTGCTGACAGGAAAAAAGGAAGATGATGGGCAAGGGGGAAAGGAAGCATTTCATAAGCCTATTTTTTTGTTGAAACGAAGGTTGGAGAAATGGCTTGGCTTTTCGGGCTTGCTCAAAACGGCAGGCAAAATTGAAAAACAAAGGAGTTAAAATGGTAGAACAGTGTCAAAATCTTTTGAAACAAAAAGTGTCGTAAATGTTTTTAAAAATTATCGACATTGTTACTTTTGTGACACAATTTGAATTTAACCATTCACATCTAAAACAAAACTTTTGAAATGAAGATTCTGAAAAAAATCCTCGTCGCGCTGGGCATCCTCATCGCCATCCCCCTCATCGTCGCTTTGTTCATGTCGAAAGACTACAAAGTAGCGCGCGAAATCACCATCAACAAACCCAAGCAAGAAGTTTTTGATTACGTCAAGTACCTCAAAAACCAGAACAACTACAGCACTTGGAACATGATGGACCCGAAAATGAAACAGACCTATACCGGCACCGATGGAGCAGTGGGTTTCGTCTCGGCTTGGGAAAGCGAGGTGATGGGCAACGGCGAACAAGAAATCAAAAAGATCACCGAAGGAGAAAGGATTGACGCGGAACTGCGCTTCAAGGGAATGTTCGCTTCAACCTCACCCGCCTTCATGACTACCGAAGCAGTCTCAGATTCCACTACAAAAGTGAAAATGGGTATGAGCGGGCACATGGCCTACCCGATGAACTTCATGCAGGTGTTCATGAGCATGGAGGAAATGATCGGAACAGAATACGAAAAGAGTCTGGCGAACTTGAAGGGGATTTTGGAGAAACAATAATTGCAAGAACCAACTTCCCGAAAGTTGACAACTTTCGGGAAGTTCATAAAAAAAATAGAACCATGGCAAGCACAGACAAAACCATCATCACGGTAGAAGCCACCGTAAACGCTTCGGTAGAAAAAGTGTGGGCGTGCTGGACTGCCCCCGAACACATCATGCAATGGAACAACGCCTCCGACGACTGGCACACGCCCAAGGCAGAAAACGACCTGCGGGCAGGCGGGAACTTCGTTTTCACCATGGCGGCCAAGGACGGCAGTTTCAGTTTTGATTTCGGCGGGGTGTACGATGAGGTGGAAAGGCACCAGAAAATTGCCTACACCATCAGCGACGGCCGGCAAGTGACAATCACCTTTTCCGCCAATGGGAATGAAACAAAGGTGGCAGAAACCTTTGAAGCCGAAACTGAAAATCCACTCGAAATGCAGCGCGGCGGCTGGCAGGCGATTTTGGACAATTTCAAAAAGCACGTTGAGGCCAATTGAGAAACTCGTTTTGGCCAGCAAGCCGCAAGAATGTGGTGAGGGTCTGCCGTTCCCGCCCATGTTCAAAATTTCATCAAAAACCCGTAGCCGATGGTCTCTGCCGAAACCTTCCGCGAACTGGCCCAGTCATTTCCCGGCACTACCGAACATCCGCATTTTGACCGCAGGGCATTCAAAACAAAAAGGATTTTTGCCAACCTCCATGAAAGGGCGAGGGCGGCAACTTCCTCCTTTCTCCCGGCGACCAGCAGGAATTTTGCTCCTTTGACACCGATGTGGTGTACCCCGTTCCCAACAAATTTGGACTTGAACAAGATGACCTGTTGTTCCTTGGCATTTTCATCGCCCTTGGGCTGGGAGGCGGCGGCAAGCTTGCGGTGGACGGGTTGCTGAAGCGCAAGTGATGTGGGTTTTTGACTTCCGGGTACGAAAAATCAATCTTTCTTATTTTTTCGGGTACGGAAAATGCAAGACGCGCTGTATTTTTGCCTTGAAAAAATGCAACCATGTACCATCAAAGGCTGATAGACAAATATTTGAACGAATGGAAAGCAACGACCGACCGGAAGCCGCTCCTGTTGCGGGGCGCGAGGCAAGTGGGCAAGTCGTCAGCCGTGCGGCAGTTGGCTGCCCAGTTCGAGCATTTTGTGGAGGTCAATTTTGAGGAAAACCCCAATTTGAAAACGCTTTTCGCAGCCGACCTCCATCCGCAGCGCCTCACGGACAACCTGTCCATTTTTTTCGGAAAGCCCATTGTGCCTGGCCGCACCCTGTTGTTTTTCGATGAAATTCAGGCTTGCCCTGCCGCCATCTCGTCGCTCCGTTTTTTTTATGAAAAAATGCCCGAACTGCACTTGGCAGCGGCGGGGTCTTTGTTGGAATTCGCCCTGCAATCCCTGCCTTCGTATGGCGTGGGGCGGGTGCGGTCGCTGTTTGTCTATCCTTTTTCGTTCGATGAGTTTTTGGGGGCAATGGGCGAGCAGGGCCTGTTGGAAGCCAGTCAAAACGCCAGTTTTCAAAATGCCCTGCCCGAACTCCTCCACCAAAAACTGCTCGATTTTCTCAAAAAATTCATGCTGACCGGCGGGATGCCGGAGGCGGTAGCCAAGTTCGCGGCAACCCGCCAAATGGCCGATGCTCAGAATATTTTGGACGACTTGTACATCGCGCTCAAAGCCGATTTTGCGAAGTACAAAAGCACCGTGCCGCCCGCCCGCTTGGTCGAAGTCATGGAGTCGGTAGTGCGGCAGTCGGGCGGAAAATTTGTCTTCAACAAAGCGTCGCCTGCCGCCAACCACGGGCAAATCAAGGAAGCCCTCGAATTACTCATGATGGCGGGATTGGTGCTGCCTGTGACGCACACCGCTGCCAACGGCATACCTCTGGGGGCGGAAATTGACCCCAAAAAAAGGAAGATGCTGCTGCTCGACACGGGCATTTTTCAGCGGATTTTAGGCTTGAACATGGCCGATTTCCTGTTCGACCCTGCCGCCACGCTCATCAACAAAGGCGTGATTGCCGAACAATTCTGGGGCTTGGAATTTCTGAAATATGGCTCCCCCTACGCGCAGCCCGCCTTGTTTTACTGGCACCGGGAGTCGTCGAACGCCAATGCCGAGGTGGATTACGTGGTACAAAAAGGTGCAGACCTGCTGCCGGTGGAGGTAAAATCTTCTGGGAAGGGCAGCATGCAAAGCCTTCGGCAGTTTTTGAAAGAAAAAAACAGGCCCTTCGGCTATCGCTTTTCGCTGGAAAACTTTTCGGAATACGGAGATGTCAAATCGTTCCCCTTGTACGCCGTGTCGAATTTTGTGAAGCTGTGAAAGCCCCCGAAATCAAAAAATCTTCGTTGCGCCCAATCGAAGCCCCAGTATGCTGTAACGGTGCTGTACCGGGTGTCCGCCCACGGAAATAGGGCGCAGCACTTGCCGGAATGATGGCTCTGCAAAAACTCGGAAGCGCGGGGCCAAATGCCAATACCACTGGATGCTCGCGCTTGCGCTCAGCCCAAGGTTGGTGCGGAACACCTCTTCGCTCAGCGTCGCTTTCGGGCCAAACC
The DNA here is from genome assembly GCA_046155725.1 of Saprospiraceae bacterium. Lineage (GTDB taxonomy): Bacteria > Bacteroidota > Bacteroidia > Chitinophagales > Saprospiraceae > M3007. The sequence continues at coordinate 5,793 of JBJXFT010000104.1, read as the reverse complement.
GAGCAGGCTCGTGGGTGACAGGGTCTATGATCGCCCCGCTTTTCCAGAACAGCACGTTCATCGAAGCGCCCGCGTTGATGCTCACTCCCGAACGGCCTCGGCGCATCTCCACGCCCACCATCAGTGGCACGTCGAGCATACCATAGCGGTTGTAAATTTTCTGATAGTTCTCCCCATAATCCACCCCCACCGTGTCAATTATTGTTTGGCCGTTATCTATCGTTACCTCGATGCGGTATTTCACGAACGTCGGGTCAATGTACTCGAACACCTCCGTCACCTGATCATAGTGCAAGCCCGTGCGCACCAAGAAGTTGCGGTTGAACAGGAGCGAAGCCCGCAGCCCGGCGTTCATGGCCACGCTGCGCCGTTCGGTGCTTAAGCGCTGATTGAGGTAAGGGCGGTCGTCGGGGCGGCTCGTCAGCGAGCTTTGCGCCAGCGAAGGCCCTGCGTACACATCCAAGAGCCAGGCTTTTGGGTGCTTTGCAAAGTCGTAGCAAAGTTTTTGTTGCGCCTTTTTCGGCCGCGCAAGCGGCTTGAATTCTCTGGGGGAAACGGTTTTGTCGGAGGGTAAAATCGAGGAAATCTTGCCCGCTCTGCTATTTGGAAGCAAATCAAGATCAATGGCTTTGGATTGGGGTGCCACTTTCGCTCCCGCCGTCGGCAAGGCTTGGGCGAGCAAAATGCTTGATCCTTGAGGATCGCCATCTTTTGCTTTTACTTGTGTCGAAACTCCCGCCTCTGTTGAAACTCCCGCCTCCGTTGAAACTTCGGCGGGTAAATCGGCGGGTAAATCGGCGGGCGAATAGATGGGCGAATGGGCTACAGGAAGTAAGGGCGCTGAAGGAGCATTGGAAGGAAAGAAGCCTTTGGGTTGACTGCCATTGGGGGCATAATTTTCCGAAATCCGTTGCGCAACATTGGAGGCAATTCCCTTGGGCGCTGCTTCCGGCTGCGCCGAGATGCTTGTTTGCTGCGCAAATTTTGGGGTTTCAACAGGGGGGGGCAAAACCGCGCTATCCTCTCTCGTGAAAACCGCGCTTGATTGCCACAGCCCCATACCAGCCGCCGCCACACCAAAAGCGAACAGCCACAACACCCATCGGCGGCGGCGTTTGTGCAGTGCCTGCTCAACAGCCGGCCACACGAACGGAGGGGGGGGCATCTCCGCGTCGTGCAGCCGCTGTCGGAAAATATCTTCCATACTGTGATTCGAGTTCTTCATTTTTTTATCGCTGTGAGTCGTGGGTGATTTCAAATCAAAATCCTTTCCAATTTTGTCACTTCTCCTTCCAATTGTCGCCGCGCTTTGGTCAGTTGAGAGCGCGAAGTACTTTCTTGTATGCCCAAAAGTTGGGCGGCTTCGGCGTGAGAGTATCCTTCAATGGCCACCAGATTGAACACTGCGCGGTAGCCGTCGGGCAATTTGCGCACAAGGCCCATCAGTTCGTCTTCAGAGAGCGCTGCTATCGCATCGGGGTCTACGGGGTGCTCCGGCAAACGTTCGTAGCCCGAGTGCTCGAAGTCGTAGCGTTGTTTTTGGTAGGCCCTGAGGGCGGTGTTCACTATCACGCGCCGTATCCATCCCTCGAACGAACCCTGAAACTGGAACTGCCCCAACTTTGAAAAAACCTTCAAAAAACCATCTTGCAAAATATCCGCAGCGTCTTCGCGGGTGCGGGCATAACGCAGGCACACGGCGTACATCTTGCCGGCAAAACGCTCGTACAAGTCGCGCTGGCATTGCGCCGACCCGCGCAAGCAACCTCGGATAAGTTCGTGCTCGTTCAAAGGATTACGATAGTTGGGAGAACAGTATAAGCCGCTTGCTGGGGCAGCCGCCTACCCGAAGGTACACGCTTTGAAAGATGCGGCCCGCAAGAATATCGCTGCCCGACAATATTTTGCAAAAAAAGTCCCTCAGCGTCCGGGAGCATTCAAATGGCGACAGGAAAAGCAGCAAAACCGCCCTGCCCGAAAAGCCTACCTTTGCGAATGGGGAATGCGGAGTATGGAATCCTGCGCGCCCAAAATTCCGCATTCCGCATTCCGCATTCCGCATTCGCCATTCCGCATTCGCCATTCCGCATTCGCCATTCCATGAATTTTCTTACACTCGAAAACGTCACCAAGAGCTACGGCGAGAAGCTGCTGTTCCAAAACATCAGCCTCCACATTGACAAAGGGCACAAGATCGGCCTGATCGCCAAAAACGGCACGGGCAAGAGTACGCTCATGCGCGTCATAGCGGGCAAAGAAGGCAGCGAAGGCGAAGGTGCCAAAATCACGCTCCGCAAAGGCATCCGAATCGGCTGGCTCGACCAAGAGCCGCACTTTGCACCTGGCCTTGATGTGCTGAGCGCGGTGCTCGACCCCGCCAACCCGCTGGTGCGCGTGGTGCAGCGTTACGAACGCGCATTGCTACATCCTGAAAATGTCGCAGAACTACAGGACGCAATCGCCGAAATGGATCAGCAAAATGCGTGGACTTTCGAGGCCAAGGTGAAAGAAACGCTGTCGCGCTTTCGCATGGACAATTACGAGCAGAAAGTCAGCACGCTTTCGGGAGGGCAGCAAAAGCGACTGGCCTTGGTAAAAATCCTTTTGGAAGAACCCGATTTCCTGATCCTCGACGAGCCGACCAACCACTTGGATGTGGAGATGATCGAGTGGATCGAGGAGTATCTCCAACAGCCGGGCATCACGCTTTTCATGGTCACGCACGACCGCTATTTCTTGGAGAACGTGTGCGACAGCATCATCGAACTTGAAGGTGGGCAACTCCGCCGATACTCTGGCTCGTACTCTGATTACCTCGAAAAAAAGGCGCTCCGCGAGGAAAGCGAGGCCACCACTTACGAGCGCCAGAACAAACTCCTCAAACGCGAACTCGACTGGGTGCGCCGCTCGCCCCAAGCCCGCACCACCAAGGCCAAGGCTCGCGTGGACGCTTATTTTGATAGAAAAGACACCAACGACACGCTGAAAAAGAAGACCGACGAAATGACCCTCTCCATCAAAGAGAACTGGATGGGCGGCAAAGTGGTGGAGTGCCACAACATCAGCAAGTCGTTCGGAAGCAAGAAACTGATCGAAAATTTCAGTTACAAATTCAAGCGCAAAGAGCGGGTGGGCATCGTGGGCCAAAATGGTTCGGGCAAGTCCACTTTCCTCCAACTCATCACCCAAATGCTGCCGCCCGACACGGGCAAGGTGGTGGTGGGTGATACCATCACCTTTGGGCATTACCGCCAAGAGGGCATTCAACTCAAAGAGGACAAGCGCGTGATTGACGCGGTGCGCGACATCGCCGACTACATCCCGCTCGACAAGGGCAAAGAACTTTCGGCAGCGCAATTGCTGGAGCGTTTTCTGTTCAGTCGCCCCCAGCAGCAGGTGTATGTCAGCCAACTTTCCGGCGGCGAACGGCGTAGGCTCTATCTGCTCACGGTGCTGATGAAAAACCCGAACTTCCTCATCCTCGATGAGCCGACGAACGATCTGGACGTGCTGACTTTGCAGGTGCTGGAGGATTTCTTGGAGGATTTCCCCGGCTGTCTTGTAGTGGTGACCCACGACCGCTATTTCATGGACCGTCTCGTGGACCACCTTTTTATTTTTGAAGGCGACGGCAAAATCAAGGATTTCAACGGCACTTACGCGGAGTACCGGGCGCTCAAGCGCAGCACATCGGAGGGGGCAAAGCAGCCCACACCAACCCAGCCCACGACTTTAGTCGTGGGAACAAAAGGAACCCCGACCCTTACCAATACCGAAAAAAACGAGATGAAAAAACTCGACAAGGAAATCGCTGCGCACGAAAGCCGCAAGAAGCAAATCCTTGAGCGGTTCAATACCTCCGACCTTGGGGCTGATGAGGCGGGGAAACTTTCCGCCGAACTTGGGAAGTTGCAGGAGGATTTGGAAACGAAGGAGATGCGGTGGCTGGAGTTGGCGGAGCGGGGATGAGCGGAAGGCAAGCAGTAGAAATGAATGTTGGCATTTCCGAAAGGCCGATTTACTTTTGTAGAAACTTCACTTCGACATGGCTCAAAATCCCCTTTTGCAAAGGATCAGCGTGAACCCCCAGATATGCTTTGGCAAGCCTTGCATTCGCGGCACACGCATTTGGGTTTCTTTGATTTTGGATATGCTGGCGTTTGGCACTTCCATCGAAGAAATACTCGAATCCTACCCACACCTCAAACAAGAGGATGTGTTGGCTTGTATCGCTTACGGCTCAGTGATGAGCCATGAGAATTATGTCGAAGTACATTTCCAAGCCGCATGATTCGCCTGAAATTGGACGAAAATTTTAGCCCCAGCCTGACCGAATTGTTCCATGCAGCGGGGTTGGATGCGCATTCTGTCCTGGGCGAATCGCTCTCTGGCGCATCAGACGACACTATCTACGAAGCCTGCATTCGGGAAAATCGTTGCCTCATTACTTTTGATACTGATTTTTGCAACATCCTAAACTACCCTGCTGACGGAACACAAGGCATCATTGTAGTTCGCCCAAATCGTCCGATTACGCTCGCTTCTATGAGGGTTATTTCCGAGCAAATCATCCAACTGCTGCAAGAGCGAAGTCCCGAAAGTTGTCTGTGGGTTCTCGAACCCGACCGACTTCGTATCCCGGTTGAAGATTTTGGTGATGACCACTTATATCCAAAACGCGGTTTTGGAGCAAGCCACCCAAGGCGGAGCCGAGGCTTTTTTGACCAAAGACCTGACGCTCGACGAACTGCTTTACGCCATCAAAGTCGGGCAAGCCGACAAGCCATACATCCTACTTTTGCAAATACAGAATTGATAAAGAAAGTAGAAATAATGGGCGACACATCAGGGTCTGATTTAGGATTTTGTGGAATAGACAACACCTACCTCAGTTTGTATTTCAACCCGCTTCGGGTAAAATTCAAGTAAGCGTTGCGGGCCCACCAATGGGGCGGGGTTGGCTGATGATTCAGCCAAGCCCGCTTTTTTGTATCAAGATTTGAGAGCCAGTCGCTCCCGCCCCACCTATTTGCCTCTTTGCCCCCTACTTATTAGGATACACATACTGCCGCACATCCTCCTCCGTCACCGTTTGGTCGCAGAGGATGAAAAGGCGTTCTATCACGTTGGCGAGTTCGCGGATATTGCCCGTCCAGTTGTAGTCCTGCAAGGCGTGGATGGCCTCCGGCGAAAACGTCTTGGGCGAGTGGCCGTAGTCGTCGGCGATGCGGCGGTTGAAATGCTCGATAAGCAGCGGGATGTCCTCGCGGCGCTCATTGAGCGAAGGCACCTGCACCACGATGACGGCGAGGCGGTGGTAAAGGTCTTCGCGGAAACGCCCGCCCGCTATTTCGGCGCGGAGGTCCTTGTTGGTAGCGGCCAGTACGCGCACATCCACCTTTATTTCCTTCGAGTCGCCCACGCGGGTGATGCGGCTTTCCTGCAAAGCCCGCAGCACTTTGGCTTGCGCGTCGAGGCTCATGTCGCCGATTTCGTCGAGGAAAAGCGTGCCGCCATTGGCGGACTCGAACTTACCAGGCCGGTCGGCGATGGCTCCCGTGAACGAGCCTTTTTTGTGCCCAAAAAGTTCGCTCTCGATCAGTTCGGCCGGAATGGCCGCGCAGTTCACCTCCACAATGGGGCCGTCGGCGCGGTTGCTTTTTTCGTGAATCCAGCGCGCCACGAGTTCTTTGCCTGTGCCGTTCTGGCCTGTGATGAGCACCCGGCTCTCGGTGGGCGCCACTTTTTCGAGCATCTTTTTGATGGCGAGGATGGGGCCGCTGTCGCCAATCA
>JBJXFT010000100.1:0-5379 GCA_046155725.1 Saprospiraceae bacterium | reverse complement strand
TTCGCGTTGGGTGACGAATCGCCCCGTGTCGTCCACCAACATCCAGCGGCGGTCGTAGCGAAGCCCGCGCCGTTCGGGCACGGCTTCTTGCAGCGCGATGCCGCCGAGCGATTTGATGGGGTAAATCCAGATTTCGGAGAGGGTTCGTTTTGTCATCAGGCTCAAAGATAGCACGGGCATTTGCGTTAACAGAACGGCAAGTTTTGACAAAAAAGCCAATCAAAGAGATACCCTGATTGGCTTTGAACATCCTATTCGATACGCCAAAAAAACTATTTCATGAGATTGGAAAGGCGATTGAATCCATAAGGCGTAATGCCTACTACGAGAGTCCAAATCACTGGAGTGATTTTGTCAAAACTCAGTTCCGTGCATTGGGTCAGGTAAACGTACACCCAAAAACAAGTCAAGCAAACTGCGATAATTATGGCGCTAAACCCCGCCATAAAAACCACTAAACGGCTTGTGCTTGGCTTCATTTCAGAAGTGGTGGTGGTGGTGGCTGCTGCTGCGTTTGTGTCATAGGGATTGGGGGCGACAACGGTTTTATCCTCAACAGACTCGACCAAGTACTTATTCAATTCACCGAGATGGCGCCTCATCCACCCAAAAACGAGCAAAAAAATCAAAAGCGGAGCAAATGTCAAAAGCCATTCTGGAACAGAAAGTTTGCTGTCGCAATGACAGCAGCCTTGATTAGGGGAGGGGGGCGCATCCGCCTGTTTTTTTTCGGGGTCATTTTTCGGTTTTTCGGGGTTTGACGGTGCTGCTGGTGACGGTTGCCCATTGGTAATCGTGGTAGACGACGCTCCTGGCGCAGTTTGGGGGGGCGACTGGGGCGGGGTGGTTTGCCCTAACAGAGCAGCCACAGTGTAAAGGGCAATCAACAAGGTGAAGAGGGTCTTTTTCATAATTATTGATGTTTGGTAAGGTGATTGAAGCCCCAAATGTATTTCTTGAAGTTGAAGTGTGCAAAACAAAGATGTTTAACGCACCCCCACCACCCGGAATTTCACCCCATCATAGCGGTTTTCAGGTTTTTCCGCGTCGCGGAACACTTGCAGCGCAGCCGCTTTTTTCTCCTCTTTTTCTTTTGACAAAAACAATTGGGCGTTGCGGATGAGCAGCACCACGTCTTGCTTGCCCACCACTTCGAGCGAGCAAAGGCAGTCGAGGAGGGCATCCAAGTTTTTGCCAAAGTAGTCGGGGAACAGCAGGGTTTTGGCAATGCGGGGATAAAAACCGCGCAGGGTGCGGGCTTTCGCGCCGTCAATTTCGGCCACGAAAACGTGGGCAGGGTAGGAGGGGGCCGAGTCGAGGAGTTCCATGTTGTGGGAAGGTTTAGGGTGGTTTAGATGGGGTTTAGAGTAGTTTAGAGTAGTTTAGATGGTTTAGCCTAAACTATTCTAAACCATCTAAACTACTCTAAACCCCTCTCATTCAATCAATTTTCAAAAAGGTCTTGTAGTGGTCGCGGGTGTAGTACGCGCTGTGGTCGGAGCCGGTGACGAGGCGTTCGGGGCCTCGGTTTTGGCCTTGTACTTTGGGGCGCACGTCCCATTCGGAGTAGCGGATGCGCGTACCATCTGAGTCTTTGGTGGGGAGGTGTTTTTCTCTGTTTTGGAATTCGCGCCCGCCCACATAGCCATCGGGCGCGTGGCCGTTTCGGCGGATGTGTCGCAGAACGTCCAAGACATAGGCCGGGGCTTTGGATGCCGACTGCGAATTGCCCTGCTCTGTCTGAGCGGGCTTTGGCGTATGGCCGGGTTGCTGCGCTTGCTGCTGCCGGTGCCACATAAACCACAGGCCAGCAAGAAGTGCGGCGAAAATGAGCAGCCGGGCGATTAGGCGTTTTTGCATGACGTAGAGGCTGTAGAAGTAACTTACGCAGCATTATCTGCCGGAGTGTTTGCGGCGGCGCTTCCACTGCCACCATCCAAGTGCCGCAACGGATGCTGCTGCCAAAAGCCACCACCATTCCCATTCAAACGGAGGCTTGGCGGGCAAATCCAACGCCCGCATATCGCCTGCGGCAGTAAGGCCGGCCCAGAAGAACGGGTGCGTCATCTCGAAGTTTTTGTCGTTTTTGAGGAAGTCGAGTTTGGCGAGCCGGAGTGCTTCGTCCTTTGTTTTTCCCTGTTGCAAGTATTTGAAGAAATCCTCGACGAGCGGGCGGGCGGTATTCTCGTGGAGCAGCCAGAGGCTCATCAATGTGGCTGGCACCCTTGCTGCCGCAAACGCTCTGGAAAGGCTGTAGACTCCTTCGCCTTGTTCGAGTTTGCCGGCGCCCGAATGGCAGGCGCTCAGCACCACGAGGTCGGCTTGGAGGCGCATGATCTGGAGTTCGGAAGCGTATAGGATGTTGTTGTTTACCAAGGAGTCAAGCCCTGGGTCGCCAAAAAGCAGGCGCGAAAGTTCTGGGTGCTCGTTGTCCGAAATGCCGTGCATTGCGAGCAAGAAGATGCGGCAATCGGTGGCCGAATTCTTGAAACGCTCTTCGCTCGCCTCGGTGCCGAACCATGCTTTGCCGCCCAGCATTTTGCGCACGTTTTGCACCATGGGGCGGGTGTTTTTCAATTTGTACGCGCTGGACTGGGCGTAACTGGGGGCAAATCCGCCAAAGATTTGGCGGGGCTTCGTGGCAGATTTTGCGTGTTCTTCGCAGATGCTTTTTTGGACGCTGAGGAGGGTGGCCGAGTAGGCGTAGCCAAAGTTGTGGTCGGCCAAAAGCCAAGGCTGGTCGCGCCAGGTGCTCCCGCCTGAACCGGGGCGGCTGAGCAGCACCTCGAAGGGCACGAGTATCAGCAGATCGTCTGGCACGATGATGAGGCTGTTGGCCGCCGCGCCCCAGCGTGTCCGTTCGGGGGCGAGCAGTAGGCTGTCGAGCAGCCAAGCGTGGCGGAGGAATTGGTCGCGCCCAGCGCCTTCGCCGGCCCAGAGGTAGGCGGCGAATTGTTTGGTCTGCTCGCGGAATGGCGCGGGGAGCGGGGCTTTGCGCCATCGAAAATCGCCGGTGGCATCGAAACTGAAGATGTAGGCGGCCGTTTCGGTGAGGAAATAATCGGCCATGGCTTGGCCGGGGCGGAGGAGGTTGCGCACGTCTTTGGCGGCGAGCACTTGTAGGAAAAGCGAGTCGGGGTTGTTGTAAGCGGGGAAGTCGGAGAGGAGTTTTTGGCGTTCGAGCTTGAGGTCGAAGAGTTGGCGCTCCCAATCGCTGATTTTTTGGCTGTCGGCTTTTTTGCTTGCTGTCGGTTTTTCATCTGCCAAAGCGGGGGCGGAGTCTTTGTCGCGCTCGGCGGCGATTTCGTGTTCGAGCCATGCCATGCGGACGCGGAGTTCGTAGTCTTTTTGGCGGATGTCGTCGGGGAGGAATTGGCGGGCCTGCACAAGGCTTTGGAGCAGGAGCATTCCACGGGCGAGTTCGGTGAGGCGGAAGGCGCGTTCGGCGTATTGGGGGTTGCCGTTGCTCTGCTCGAAAAGTTGCCAAGCGATGTCAATGGCTTCATGGAAGCGCTGCCGGCTTTCTTTCAGGGCGAGGAGGGAGGAGGATTCGTAGGCGTGGGTGGCGCGGAGTTTGGCTTCTACGATGGGGATTAGTTCGTAGCAGGCAAGGGCGTTTTCGAGTTGGTGTAGGGCACGGAAGGCTTGGGCTTTGCCCAACAGCCCTTCGACGATGGTGTTTTCGGCGTAAAAATTTGATTGAGCAGGGTTTTGGCTGATGTCGGCAGGGTTGAATTTGGGCAGCACGGATTGTAATCCCTGTTGGAATTCGGCCAAAGCCTTCCGTTCGCTTTTATGGGAGAGATAGAAATAAGCGAGGTCGCAGTGTGCTTTTCCGAGCTCTCTGGAATGGGTAGAGCCTTGTGAGACAGACTCAAATTCAATGGCTTTTTTGTAGTCTGCCTCTGCCCGCTTGGCGTTTCCCAAAGACCCTTGAAGTGTGGCTGAAAAAGCGAAATACCCGGCTTTGTAGTAAGCGATTTCTTGTGTGCTCCCTTTCATTTTGGCAATCAAGGCCGGGATTTTTTCCATGGCGCCTCGGGATTTTGAAGTATTCCCAAGATTGAACCAAGCACGGGCTTCGCTAAGCCGAGCGGTCACAATGGCATCCTCCGGTGCATCTGGGAGGCTGATCCCTTCATTGACGATCGAAAGCGCTTCGACGTTTTTCCCCAAATCAACCAGCACGATAGCCAAATCTCCATACTTGCCTATTTCGGGGTTGTTGTTTTGCTTTCCATAATCAATGCCTCTTCGAAGCATTTTCTCTGCTCGTTCATAATCGCCCAACCGGGTATATGCATTGCCCAATTGGTGATAGATATAGCTCGCTATTCGGTCGTTCTTTTCGCCCAACTTGCTGAGGAAAAGTTGGAAACTCTCTTCGTAATACTTTACGGCATTGGTGTAGTCAGATATGTACCATTGGCAAAGGTGGCCTTTGTTCATTTGAACGCGCACCCATTGCTCCCATTCTTTGGGCGTGCGAGGCTGCCGCCATGCCTGGGTCAGTGCCTGATTCAGGTATTCTTTGGCTTCAAAGGGTTGTTTCAAAACATCGGCTTGCGTGTACGCCAGCGGGATGTAACTGTCGAGCCATAGATCAAGGCGCTCGTTCTTTTCGTACAATTTGAGCGCGGCTTGGTGGAGTTGCCGTGCGCTGTCTGTACGGGCACGTTCCAAACATTCCGCCGCTCTGGATAGATATTGTGCTGCCAAAAGCGAATCAGGATTGGAATACGCCACGAATTGGCAGACAAGGAAAGGGACAATGGCAAGGGTTTTTTTGAACATGGCTTTTAATTTCTAAGTTAAAACGGCGAATGCGCAGCACCCAGTGAGCGTTGCGCATTCGCTGAAAAAACGGCGGGTTTAAGCTTTACGCTTAATAAATGCCCACCAACCAAGAACAAGCACAACGACAGCGATCAGCAGCATACATAGCAGGCCACAATCGCAGCCCTCCAAAATGCCTTTCTTTTCAGTTGGGATTGGGCCTCGGCAACAAAAGCATTCGCCATTTTCCTGATACTGGGTCGAATCGATGCGCGTCGCGCCATGGCATTCGGGCACGGCGCTCATGGCGCCTTCAAAAACTACGCAGGCTGAAAGCCCCGGCACTTCGCTACCTTTCCATAGGGAGCGCAACCCTTCGCAATTGGTTTTGACATTGAAACGAATGCTTTCACACACGCTTTCTTCGTGTTGCCCAGCAGGCAGTTCTGGTACGCCGGTGATGGTTTTGGTGACCCTGAACGACCATTTTTCGTTATTGAGCGATGCGTTCTCAGGCGTAAAGTCAAGTGCTTGAAAACCCTGAAAATTTGGCGAGAACCCAATGTCTATCAATTCGAAGAAAACATCGCCTCGGCCTTTGTT
>JBJXFT010000057.1:0-3564 GCA_046155725.1 Saprospiraceae bacterium | reverse complement strand
CTGATACCCCCGGTCAATCTGGTGCACGTTGTGGATCACGCTCCGGCCTTTGGCCGAAAGCGCGGCGATGAGCAGCGCCTGCCCGGCGCGGATGTCGGGCGAAGTCATTTCGATCCCCCGCAGCGGGTAGCGGCGGTCGAGGCCGATCACCGTGGCGCGGTGCGGGTCGCAGAGAATAATCTGCGCGCCCATGTCAATCAGTTTGTCCGTAAAAAAAAGGCGGCTCTCGAACATCTTTTGGTGCACCAGCACCGAGCCACGCGCTTGGGTGGCCGTCACCAAAATGATGGACATTAGGTCGGGCGTGAAGCCCGGCCACGGAGCGTCGTAGATCGTGAGGATCGAGCCGTCAATAAAGGTTTGGATTTCGTAGTTCTCTTGGGCGGGGATGTGCAGGTCGTCGCCCCGTTTTTCGATCTGAATGCCCAGCCGCTCGAAGGTGTACGGAATAATGCCGAGGTGTTCGATGCCTGCGTCCTTGATCGTGATGTCGCTCTGGGTCATGGCGGCGAGGCCGATGAACGAGCCGATTTCGATCATGTCCGGCAGGCAGCGGTGTTCCGTGCCGCCGAGCCGTTCCACCCCTTCGATGTGCAGGAGGTTCGAGCCAAGCCCCTCGATTTTCGCGCCCATGCGCTGGAGCATTCGGCAGAGTTGCTGCAAATACGGCTCGCAGGCAGCGTTGTAAATCGTGGTTTTCCCCTTGGCCAACACGGCGGCCATCACCACATTGGCCGTGCCCGTCACCGATATTTCGTCCATGTGCAGATACCCGCCTTGCAGCCCGCCCTTGGGCTGTTCCACAAAATAAAGGTCCTTTTCGTCGTCGTATTTGAATTCCGCGCCCAACTTCTGGAAGCCGAGAAAGTGCGTGTCGAGGCGCCGCCGCCCGATTTTGTCGCCCCCCGGCTTGGGCAGCGTAGCCCGCCCGAAGCGGGTGAGCAAAGGGCCAATGAGCATCACCGAGCCGCGCAACCGCCCGGCATCTTTCATGAATGCTTCGGAGCGGAGGTATTGGATGTCCACCGTGCCGGCGCAAAACCGGTAAGTATCGGGCGCGAGCCGCTCCACCGTGACGCCGAGGCCGCGCAGGAGTTCGATGAGTTTGTTTACGTCGAGGATGTCCGGCACGTTCGAGATGGTGACGGCCTCGTCGCTGAGCAGCACCGCGCTGATGACCTGGAGGGCTTCGTTTTTAGCACCTTGTGGGTGGAGTTCACCTCGGAGCGGCTGACCGCCGATGACTTCAAAACTGTCGAGTTGCATGAAAAAAAGGGTTGTGTGCGAGGGGATTTAGAAGGCAATGGCGGGCGAAGGTAGGGCGCGTGGGGGTTTTGATTTGGGGGGAATTTGCAAACCCGCTATGGGCAAAAAAGCGGCACCTGCTGAGCGACCAATGCGAAACAAACCTTGCCTCAACCCCATGCCATGACATTCTGACACGCTTGCGCGCAAGGCACGAAAGTTGACAACGAGACCACGAACTTTCGGAAAGGGGCCCTTTTCAAAAGGAGCAATTTCGTTTAAGCACTCAAGTAAACTTAAACACTAAGAACTAAGGAACACTGAGCCTCCTATGTAACGCCTTAGTGCCTCTTAGTTCCTTAAGTGTTTTCTAAAAAATGGCGTATTGGAAATGGAAAACCCGTTCAAAAAAATATTCGACATGAAAGAAAATGAGCCGGAAACGCCCACGCAAGAAGCGGAGCAAAATGCCGAAACCCATGAAAGCCAAAACGAAGCCTCGGCAAGCGAACCTGCCGTTTTGCTTGACCTGCACACCGACCTCCAAAAGCAACTCGAAGAAAGCCGCAGCAAATTCCTGTACCTCTTCTCCGACTTTGAAAACTACAAGCGCAACGCCGCCCGCGAGCGCATAGACCTCATCAGTACTGCCGGGCGCGACATCATGACAGCCCTGCTGCCCATTTTGGACGATTTTGACAGGGCGGCCAAAAACGGCGCGCTCTCCGAAGGCACCGCCCTGATCCACCAAAAAATTGCCAGCACCCTCAAAAGCAAAGGCTTGGCCTCGCTCGAAACCAAACCCGGCGACGATTTCGACCCCGACACCCACGAAGCAGTGGCCGAAATACCCGCCCCTTCCGAAGAATCCAAAGGCAAAATCGTGGACATCCTCGAACAAGGCTACACCCTCGGCAACCGCATCATCCGGCACGCCAAAGTGGTGGTGGGGAAATAGGTTTCTGGTTTCTGGTTGGAGCGTTTCAGGTTTGAACACCACCCAGCCATAAGACCATCTAACCCTAAAACCAGAAACCTTCAAACCTTAATTTATGGCAAAACGCGACTATTACGAAGTGCTGGGCGTAGCAAAAAACGCCAGCGCCGACGACATAAAGAAGGCCTACCGCAAAAAGGCGCTCGAACTCCACCCCGACCGCAACCCGGACGACAAGGGGGCGGAAGACAAGTTCAAAGAAGCCGCCGAAGCCTACGACGTGCTGAGCGACGCCGACAAAAAAGCCCGCTACGACCGCCACGGCCACGCTGGGCTGGAAGGCATGGGCGGCGGCGGCCCCGGTTTTCAGGGCATGGACATGGACGAAATCCTGCGCAGGCAAGGCGTGGATCTCAATGACTTGTTGTTCGGAGCGTTCTTCGGGGGCAGCAGGCGCGGCGGCGGCGGCGGCAGAGGGCAGGTGGGCGCCAACCTCCGAATCAAAATCAAAATGACCCTCGAAGAGATATCCACCGGGGTCAACAAAAAAATCAAAGTGCGCAAGCACATCGGCTGTAGCACCTGTGGCGGCTCCGGCGCGCGCGATGCAAAATCCGTTGAAACCTGCCCTACTTGCCACGGCGAAGGCAGAATCAGCCGTATGCGCGAAACGTATTTGGGCTATGCTACCGTGTCAGAGACTTGCCCCGCTTGCCAAGGCCAAGGCCAAACCATCAAGGCTATCTGCAACACCTGCAAAGGCGACGGGCGCGTGTACGGCGAGGAGACGATTGACGTGGACATCCCGGCAGGCGTACACGAAGGCATCCATCTCAGCGTATCGGGGCGCGGAAACGCGGGGCTGAAAGGCGGGCCGGCTGGCGACCTGCACATTTCCATAGAGGAAACCCCGCACGAAGAATTGAGGCGCGAGGGCCACAACGTGGTGTACGAACTCTACCTGAATTTCGTGGACGCCACCGTAGGCACCAAAGTGGAAGTGCCCGCCATCAATGGGCGAATCCGCCTCACCATCCCGCCCGGCACACAATCGGGGAAGGTTTTCCCCCTGACAAGCAAAGGCTTGCCTGTCTTGCAGGGCTATGGCCGGGGCGACCAACTCGTTCGCGTACACGTATGGACTCCCAAAAAACTCAGCGACGAAGAAACCGCCCTCCTCAAAAAACTCCGCGATATGCCCAATTTCCAGCCCCCATCAGGCAAAGATGCAAAGGCGCATTTTGACAGGGGGCAGGATATGTAAGGGTAGGCTTGAATCTTGCCTGTCAGGGGGTGGTTTATGGCACTATATTCTCAGCCGCCAATCGACTTCCCATATCTACACCTGTTCAATCAGAAAACTCCGCTGCGATGAGGTTCGG
>JBJXFT010000055.1:0-14717 GCA_046155725.1 Saprospiraceae bacterium | reverse complement strand
AAATTAGTTTGACCTATTTACCACGGAGAGCACGGAGAACACAGAGGCTTCCCTCTTGAAAATCACTGCGTTAAACTCTGTGCCCTCCGTGTCCTTCGTGGTGAAATAAATTCGCCGAGGTACTTACTTGCGCAAGCTTCTGGTGTTGCGGACATACTTGTGAAGGTTGCGCAAGATGGATTGTATGACGCTTGCCGAGTTCTGCCCCTTGAAGTCGGCAAGTATCCCCAAAATGATTTCTTCGGGTTTGGGGGAGTTGATGAACACATCGCAATCAATGTCGCGCAGGTTGATGAGACGGTAGCGGAAATGAAGCTCGGGGTACGATAGTCGTCTATTTTTTTGTGGCCGTTTTCATCGCCGCTTTGTACACCGCTTTTGCCACGGCCTTCGACACTTTTTTGTCCAAAGAATCGGGGATGATGTGCATACGGTCGGGGTTTTTCAAGCACTTGGCAATGGCAAATGCGGCAGCAAGAATCATCTCTTTGGTGATGCGCGGCGCACGCGCATTGAGCGCGCCCCGGAAGATGCCGGGGAATCCGAGTACGTTGTTGACCTGGTTTGGGAAATCGCTGCGCCCTGTGCCGACGATGGCCGCACCGCCTTTGTAGGCTTCGTCGGGCATGATCTCGGGGGTCGGGTTGGCCATGGCAAATACGATGGGGTCTTTCGCCATCGTGCGGATGTGTTCGGGCGTAAGCAAGCGGCACTCGCTCACGCCGATGAATACATCGGAGCCGGGCAGCACGTCGTGGATGCTGCCGCTGAGGTCGTTGGGGTTGGTGTAGGTAAGGGCCTGCAATTTGTAGCGGTTTTCAGCCATATCAACGCGGCCTTTGTGGATGGCTCCTTTTCGGTCACATAGGATGATTTCGCGCACCCGGATTTTTGGGCGTTTCACGCCAAAGCCGTAGAGCAATTTGGCGATGGCGATGCCTGCCGAGCCTGCGCCGTTGATCACGATTTTCATGTCATTGAGGTTTTTGCCGAGCACTTTGGAAGCGTTGAGCAGGGCGGCGAGGGTGACGACGGCGGTACCGTGCTGGTCGTCGTGGAAGACCGGGATGCCAAGGTCTTGCAGGCGTTCTTCTATCTCGAAGCAGCGCGGGGCGGAAATGTCTTCCAGATTGATGCCGCCAAAAACGGGCGCGATGTTGCGGACGGTTCGGATGATTTCCTCGGTATCTTGCGTGGCGAGGCAGATGGGGAAGGCATCTATGTCGGCGAATTTTTTGAAAAGCATGGCCTTGCCTTCCATGACGGGGATGGCCGCTTCGGGGCCGATGTTGCCGAGGCCGAGCACCGCCGAGCCGTCTGAAACTACGGCCACGGTGTTCGATTTGATGGTGTAGCGGTACACATCGGCGGGATTGTCGCGGATGGCCTCGCAGGGGGCGGCCACGCCAGGCGAATAGACGGTGGAGAGATCGTCTTTGGTGTGGACGGCCATTTTGGCCCGCACGGATATTTTGCCTTTGTGCTTTTCGTGGAGTGCGAGGGAGGCTTGGTTGTAGTCTATTTTTTTTGACACGAGATTGCCCATAATACGGAAGGTGGCTTTGCCTGAAAACGAGGGGCGAATGTAGGCCGAAAAAGGCCGAACGGTCAAACTGGTTTTCCCAAATCAGATTATCCTTTGGTCGGAAAAACAAAAAAGGCGGGTCTTTGACAAACCGCGCCTTTTTTACAGAAGGATGCTTGGAAATACCCTCCCGGTTTTAGCGTCTCTTAGTTCCTCAGTGTTTTCAAAAACCCCTCTCGTGTTTCAAAACTCGATTTCAAAACAACCCGCATCGGGTGCGGCGGCGTCGCGCATTTTCCCGTCCAAATCTTTGTCAATGCCCGGCACCGGAATGGCGTAGCGGTTGGCGATGGAGTGCAGCGTGTCGAGGTGAAAATCGTACTTGCCGGGGTCCACAAAAATCGTGTCCTGGCTGTCACCATTCAAGCAAGGCTGGCAATGGTCGAGGAAGTCGGGGTAGGCCGTTTCTTTTATCAAATCTCTCACTCGCACGATGCAGTTTTTCAATTCGTAATCAAATTGCGAAGGGTCGTCGAGGCGGTCGAAGAGCGTGATTTGGTCGGCGCGGCTGCCGAATAAAATGGAGTTCTGGAAGCGGGCTTGGAGTTTGAACGACACAAAATTGTCGCAAGATTGGTCTAGGCAAAGCGCGTTGCCCATGCGGAGCGCCTCGCCGTCCACGCCGTAACTGCCCACGGTGCAGTATTTGAAATCATAGTCGCCGCCGTATTCAAGTTGGATTCCGAAACCCGTGTTGGAATAGAACAGGCAGTTTTCGGCGGTGATTTTGGCGTGAACGCCGATGAGTCCGCTGCTGGCGGTGTTGTAAATCTGTGTATTGCGCAGCGTCAGGTCCGCCGCCGAGTCCACCCGAACCCCGATGATGGAATTGCGCACGGTGCAATGCTCGATGCGGTGGCCTGTGGTGCCGCTTTGCAGCCAAAGCCCCGTCCATTGCCCCGGCTCTTCGTCGAACTCCGGCTCCAAGCGGTCGCCCTCAAAAATCACTGGGCTTTCCTGCGTGCCTTCCACGATGAGTTTGCCTTGATTGACGAACGCGATAAACCCGTCGTTGTAGCGCTGGAGCATCCCATCCGAGTCAATAAACTTCCCCAAACCGCCATGCACATACACCCGCGTTCCTGCTTGGATGCGCAACGTGCAGGAGTCAATCACGAGGATTCCGTAGATGACATAAGGCTTCAGGCTGTCCCACACCAACTCGCCGCCATTGCAGCCATAGCCGGCCACGCCGCCCGCCGCGAAGCGCGAGGGGAAATAATTCGCATTTTGCCCCCAGGCTTCCAGCACCACTTTTTGGGTGTTGCCATTGGTCTCGAACACCAAGTTTTCGCCGATGACGAAGGGCGAATTCTGGTCGTTGGGATTCACCGTCACCTCCGCAAAAACATACATACTGTCGTTCGGGGCAATTTCCAAGTTCTCCTGAACGTCACCGCTCAGGCCGTCCACGTTCAGGTTGAAACGCGAGGCCGCGCCATTCTCAAGATAAATTTTTGAGACTCGGATGCTCTCCTTGTGGCGGTTGTAGATTTTGAAATAGCGAGTGGCAGAACCCAATTGGGTAAAAACGGTATCGAAGCGCAGCGTGTCGGTGCTGAACTCGAGTTTGTCCGCCGGGTCGGAACTGAACTTTTCTTTCTGGCAAAAAGAGAGGAACAGAGGGAGCAACAATAGGCAGTAGCAGAGGCGCATCATTTTTGTCGGCGGATTTTTTTGTTCAAATAGAAGGGCAAAAGTACGCAAGGACTTGGCCTTAGAGACTGCAACTCAAAATCGCCCGCCGCCACCGACCCAAAAACAAAATGCGTTTGGGTTTTGAATTCTAATTTTGCGGGGATTTTTTTGACGCGGGGCAGCCCTTGCCTGCGGTGCCATTAACGTCAGGAACAATCAAAACATGGAAATCGCCTTCCCAAAATACAGGACAAAATGGGTCTCAGCCCTGCGCATCGGGAGCCACACCTTCCCGGCCACGCTGCTTTTGGCGGCGGTAGCGGTAGCGGCTGGCTGGGCTTTGCTGCCCTTCCTGAGTTTTGTTTTTGGCACCGGCTGGGGGGCTGTTGTCGCGGCTGCTATGCTGCTTTTTGGGGCGTTGTTGTTGTTCAAAAAATTGTTTTTCAAAAGCATTTACAAAAACGCGCACCTTGACGGCGAAGCCGCTTTGCTCGAATATCTGGTGCAGCAAAACTATACGGGGCATCCCGGCGAGGAAGAGGTGGAAATGGAATTGCTGGAAAACGCCCTTCACCTCAAGCAGGTGCGCGCGCACGATTGCATGGCGCCCCGCCTCGAAATTGTGCATATAGAAGCGACAGCGTCAGTGCGCGAATTGCGCCAACTTTTCATCGAGAGCAGCCTCTCGCGCATCCTCGTCACCGAAGGCGGCGACTTGGACAAAGTGCTGGGCTACGTCCACGTACAGCAACTTTTTGCGCAGCCCCCAAACATCCGGAGCATCGTGATGCCCATCACCTTTGTGCCAGACAGCATTCAGGCCAACGACCTGCTGAGCAAATTCGTCAAAAACCGCACGAACATCGCCTGTGTGGTGGACGAATATGGCGGCATCGCCGGCCTGGTGACGCTCGAAGACGCGCTCGAACAATTGTTCGGGAAAATTGACGACGAGCATGACCAAGAGGAGTTCATAGAAGTGCAAGTGAATCACCGCGAGTTCATTTTCTCTGGCCGCCTCGACGTACAGTACCTCAATGAAAAATACCCCGTGCTTGCCTTCCCCACGGGCGATTACAATACGCTTTCGGGCTACCTCGTGACGGCTATGCAGAACATCCCGGAGCAAGGCACTCGGCTGGAATTGGAAGGCAAAACCTTTGTGCTGGAATTGGTGAGCGACCGAAAAATCGAAACCATAAAAGTGCTTTTGCCAGAGGAATCGGTGTGAACGCCGTGCCCCACTTTCTTTAGGCGACTTCAGCCCCGCAGCAATTTCTCCAGCCAATGCTCCCCGATTCCAAATCCCACTTTTAATGCCGCAACTTTCGCCAGCGCGTCCGCCCGACGCTTCCCATCTGCCGTGTGCCGTGCGCCTGCCTGTCCCGACTTGGCGGGCTGCGCCGTCGCGGTAATCATCACATTTTTGGCGGTGTGCTCCGTGGAGATAAACTCGAACACTTTGGTGTGGTAGCCCTCGGCCTCGAGCAGTAGAGCGCGGATGCCATCGGTCAGGATTTCGGCCTGCCGCTCCAGCAAAATGCCGTGGCGAAGCAGGGGCGCAAGTTCGTTCTGGGCTTGCATCTCGCGGCGAATTTGCTTGTGGCAACAGGGTGCGGCCACGATGATATGCGCCTTTTGGCGGATACCCACAGCCAGCGCAAGGTCGGTGGCCGTGTCGCAAGCGTGGAGCGCAATGAGCATATCCAACTGCTCCGGGCGGTAGTCGGCGATGTCTTGCGCCACAAAGTGCAGACTTTGAAAACCAACTTGTTGCGCCGTTTTGTTGCAAAAATCCACCAGCGCGGGGCGTAGTTCGATGCCCGTGATGTGGGGCGCGATGCCGAGGTGGTTTTCCAAAAAATCGTAGAGCGCGAAAGTCAGGTAACCCTTGCCCGAACCCATGTCGGCGATGTGCGGATGGCTCGACAATGGGCAGTCGCGCAGCAGGCTCTCCACGATTTCGAGGTACTTGTTTATTTGCCGCCACTTGTCTTGGTGGGCGGCCAGCACCTCGCCTTTGGCGTTGCTGATGCCGAGCGAGTGAAGCCAGGGCGCGGCGGGGTCGAGCAGGCGGTTTTTGGGGCGGTCGTGTTCTGTGGGGATTTCTGCGAGCGTTTTTTGCGATGGTTTTTTTTCTGAAAAAACGGCTTCGCCTTTTTTGTCAAAATGGAGAGAGAAATCGCGCTCGGGAGTCAAAAGGTCTGCGTTCAAAAATGCGGAGCCAAGCATTTTTCCCAATTGGGCCACCGCCTCGTCCAGTTCAAAATTCTTTCCCTCGTCGCGGGTTTTGTATCGGAAATTGAATGCCACGCACAGCCCTTTTTTCAACTCCACGGGGCGCATGTACACGTTTTTCAAACCTTCCGGCGCGGCAGTCGTGGGTTTGCCCAAAGTGCATTTGAGCAATTTGCCGGAAGCAAAAGCCCTGCGGAACGCGGCGAGGAATTGGGTGGTCATTTCATCATTCATCATTTGCGTATTCATCATTCATCATTAGCGCCATTGCTAACCCGAAAGGTACGCCGCCAAGCCATAAATCTTGCCGATGTTTGCGACCTGAACTGCTCGACTTCCATGCAAGAAAATCCCCGCCAGCACGACCCCACCCCAGCCGATTGTTTCCAACAAGCGGAACTGGAATTGTTTCAGTCGTTTGAAAGTCAAACTCTTGAAACCATCACCTATTATCTGTGGCATTTGAATGCGGGATACGGAATGCGGAATGCGGAATCGGCATTTCTATATGCGCTCGAAATGCAGTTCGAGACGGGCGAAACGCTCCTGCTTTCCAGCGGCGAAAGTTCCGAAGCCATCCGCGCCATTGCCCCCGAATCTCTGCTGGAAACCGCTCGGAAATTGCACGAACTCCACGACGAGGCACTCATCCAGCGCATGGCAGCCAATGCCCAGCCGCTCTGGCAGGGCGCGGTGGGCGCGGCATTGGGAGGCATCCAACTTTCGCGCCACGAGAGCGGGCTTTACCGGAACGATGCACTGCTCTTGGATTTTGGAGAAAAGAAAATCCTCCTGCAATTGAGCCAAAAAGAGGGGCTGGAGTTGGCGGAGCATTGACGCGCCCAATGCCTCCTGCTCTTCGCGGGCCTTGGCCTGGGTATCGAAAAAGCCTGCTACTTTTCCTTCAAAAGGATTTCAATATCCTTCATAAACTGGTCCACGTCCTTTGCATCGGTGCCGTCGCAGAAGGCCCGGACGTGCCGGTTTTTGTCCACCAAAATCAGCCGGCCCGAGTGGTCAAAACCGCCGGGCGCGGAGGGATCTTCGGTGGCGACGCTGAAATAGTTGTCGGCGATGGCATAGATCGCGTCGTGGTCGCCCGTCACCAAATGCCACTTTTTGCTTTCGATGCCGAGTTTTTCGGCGTGGTGTCGGAGCGCGACCACGGTGTCGTTGCGCGTGTCAATCGAGTGCGAGAGCATCCCCACGCGGTCATCATTCTTGAACTTTTGATACACGCGCAGGCCGTTGGCTTTCACCTTAGGGCAAATGGTGGGGCAATGGATGAAAAAGAAATCCACGACGTAAGCCTTTCCCGCAAACGTGGCGTTGGTGACGGCTTGGCTGTCTTGGTCAATGAATTGGAAGTCTGGGACTTGAGGGTAGATCGTGTCGCCCGCCGGGGTTACGTCCCGCTCGCCGAGTATGGGGAGCGGGCGGGGTTTTTCGTTCAAAACACAGCCTGCCGCGAGGGCAAAAAGGGCGAGGAAGAGGAGGGGGAATCTGCGTGGGAGTGGCATAGAAAAGGTGAATGTATGGATTGGTCGGGCAGCGATAGGCGGGGAGAGGCGATTGGAGAGCGCTTACAAAACCCTCTCAATTTAGGTATCCTCATCGCCCTTCATCTGCCTATATTTTTCCCTTAGCTCATCAATGTTAGAGAAGTCGGTGGAAGATACTGACGGAATGGACAAAACAAATTCCACCCAATCAGGAAGGCTTTCATTTTTTTGCAAAACCGTACCGAGCGACAATTCTGCACAATTCACGCTTTCGATTGTGTTATCAGTCAAAATGAGGTGTTGTGGTACGTGTTTGAATTGTCTCAATAATTTCAGTCCGACTTCATAGCGCATCCTGACAACATCTGGCTGGACAAAGTGCCCGCCTTGAAGTACCCGATTGTACACCCGGTTGACACAAATTTCGACATCTGAAACACCAAAGAAATTGAGATGGAGCGCGTAGCCCAAACCTTGCACGCCCATCAAAAACTGCCAAGTTTCTTTGTCCGCGAGATTTGTTTCAATGGCTAAACTCTGTCGCTCGGCAATAAACACATTCATTTGATCAAGGGCTTGTGCATTGGCAAGCTCCTGCACATTGATATCGCCGAGGCGTTCGCGCAGCTGACGGGCAATGTCGTCAGCATTGATGTAGGGGACGCCGTTGGGGATGAAAAACGGATTGACCGTTGTTTTGCCGATCCCGTTTGCACCTGCCAAGACGTAAATCAGGGGGCTACTTTCCATCATAAGGATTCACATCTTTTCCATTTTTTCGAATAAATCGCTTTCCGTCAGCGTACTCGGCAATAACATACCCGTGCTTTCCATAAATGATGGGCAACCCACGGGTGAACGCAGCTTCCTTTGCGCGTTCAAAAGCAGTGGCTGCGGCTTTTTTCCGCTCGGCCTCATTCATATTGAAATATGACTTCTGCGCAATGCCATATAGAAGCGTAAATGCTGGTTGAGACTCTTTTTGTGTGGGCATAAAACGGATATTTTAGAGTGCAAACTTACATATTCCCGCTACAACAGCAGGGGCATTTCGGGTCAAGTTATCGCAGCTTCAACTTACGCACCTCCGCTTGCAAATCTTCCAGCATTTTCAGTTGCTGCTGCTGAATCTCAAAAAGGTGGTGGTATTGTTCTTCCATCATCAGGTCAATTTTTTCATGCAGGTGGCGCACTTCTATTTCAGATTTCAGATTGATCAGGTAGTCGTTTTCGGCGTTCGCGCGGTCTCTCGCCCCTTGGCGGTTTTGGCTCATCAGGATGACGGGAGCCTGTAGGGCGGCCACGGAAGAGAGCACCAGATTGAGCAAAATGTAAGGGAAGGGATCGAATGGCTGGCTGATGAGGACGAAGGTGTTGAGCGCTATCCAGCCCATCAGCAGGAGGGAAAAACCGATGATGAAGGTCCAACTTCCCCCGAACTCGGCCACGCGGTCGGCCACGCGCTGGCCGAATGTGGAGCGTTTTTTTTCGTTTTCTTCGCCCACCCGCTGGGAGATGAGTGCTTCTTCTTCCACGGTTTCTTGGACGATTTTGTGGAGTTTGGTCAGTTGTGCGCTTTCGGTTTCCATCAGTTGGTGGAGGTAGCGCGAGGAGCGTTTCGGCATGATAACGGAATTTGTTTTTGACAAAGGTATAGTCCAATGATTCGATTTTTGAAGATTGAATCCGATTGATTCGATTCCGATAGGCGCAAGCTTTTGAGGTCTTGGTTGAATAAAAAACCCCTCCGAACGTGCTGTTTGGCGCAAGCCCGCGCAAGTATGGCGGAAAGTGTTTCCGCCCTGAAAGCCGGAAAACCTTTCCGGCGTACCTTGCCGCTTTAACCGCCGTAGCGTTCCGCGAAGGAGGCTCAACCGCCACAGTCCGCGAGAACGAAGGCGATTCTAAAACTGACACCACACATGAAAAAACTGCTGTCTGCCACCCTCTTCTTTTTTGTCGCCGCCTGCCTCTCCGCGCAGGGGATGTGGCTGCCCTCATTGCTCGAAAAACAGAATGAAAAGGAGATGAAGTCGCTGGGCCTCAAACTCTCCGCCGACGATATTTACTCGCCCGCAAACCCCAGCATCAAAGACGCGATCTGCCAATTCGACGGCAGCTGCACCGGCGAAATGATTTCCGCTGAAGGCCTGCTGCTCACCAACCACCACTGCGGTTTTGATGCCATCCAGCAACTCAGCACGCTCGAAAACAACTATGTCGAGAACGGGCACTGGGCCAAAGACCGCGCCTCGGAACTTCCCGCCGAGGGCGTGACGGCCATGTTCGTGACCCGGATGGAGGATGTGACCATCGTTGTGCTGCAAGGCGTGACGGAGGGCATGGGCGAGCGCGACCGCCAATCGCAGATTGACAAAAACATAGCCACGCTGAAAGCCACGGCCAAAAAAGAAAAGTGGGAAGGGTTGGAAGTGCGCCCGTTTTACAATGGCAACCAATACTACCTGTTCGTGACGCAGACCTTTATGGATGTGCGCTTTGTGGGCGCGCCGCCGAGCAGCATCGGCAAATTTGGGGCGGACACGGACAACTGGGTGTGGCCCCGGCACACGGGCGATTTCTCGATGTTCCGCGTGTACGCCGACAAGGACAACCACCCCGCCGCGTACTCAAAAGACAATGTGCCGTACCGCCCGCGCCACTTCCTGCCCATCTCGCTGGACGGGGCGGACGAAGGCGATTTCACGATGGTATACGGATTCCCCGGTCGCACGGACGAGTACCTGACCGAGGCTGCGGTGCGCCAAACGGGCGAAGTGCTCGACCCAGCCCGAGTCGCCATCCGCGACCGCGCCCTGAAAATCATGGACGGTTTTATGCGCAAAGACCCTGCGGTGAAAATCGCTTATGTGACCCGCTACGCGAGCATTTCCAATGCCTGGAAAAAATGGCTGGGCGAGATACAGGGCCTGAAAACCTACCGCGCCTTGGAAAAAAAGCAGGCGTATGAAGCCGAGTTCAGCCGCCGCATCCAGCAAAACCCGGAGTGGAACACTCGTTGGAAAAACCTGCTGCCCCGCCTCCGCCAACTTTACCAAGAGATGGAGCCGTACGCGCTGGCGCGCGATTATTATTTGGAAACAATGGTGCGCAACAACCAGATTCTGACGCAAGCCGCCAATTTGAATCCGCTGGTTGAGGCCATTGAAAAAAACATGAGCGAAGCGACGATTGAAAGCCGTAGAAAAAATGTCGCTGAAAACTTGGAGCATTTTTACAAAGACTACCGCCCCGAAGTGGACGAAGCCGTGCTGGCCGCGATGCTCGATATGTACGGCGAAAACATGAAGCCCGAATGGGGCGGAGCAGATGTGAAAGCGCTGGCGAAGGAAGTGGGGGGCTACGCCGCATTGGCCAAAGCTATTTTTGAGGGCAGTGCGATTGACAACCGCGACAAAATGCGGACGTTGCTGTCGCGAAAACCCGATGAAATTTACAACGACCTCATCAAAGACGCCGCCTACAACCTTTGGAATAGTCTGCAAGGCTATTATTCGAGCCAAATCCAGCCCAAACTCCAAGAACTCCAGCCACAGATAAACCTGATGCAACGCCAGTACATGGCCGCGCAGATGGAGGTTTTCAAAGAGAAAAAGTTTTTCCCCGACGCGAACAGCACCCTGCGCCTCACCTACGGGAAAGTGCGCGGTTTCTCGCCCCGCGACGCGCTGCAATACGAATACCAGACCGACTTGGATGGTGTGATGGAAAAATACATCCCCGGCGACTACGAGTTTGACGTGCCACAAAAACTCATCGAACTCTGGAAAGCAAAGGACTACGGCCAGTATGCTACCGCCGACGGGCGTTTGCCAGTAGCCTGCATTGGCACTAACCACACTACGGGCGGCAACTCCGGCTCGCCCGCGCTGGACGCGAACGGCAACCTCGTGGGCCTCAACTTTGACCGGGTGTGGGAAGGCACGATGAGCGACCTGAACTATGACCCGGCCATTTGCCGCAACATCATGGTGGACGCCCGGTATGTCCTTTTTATCGTGGACAAATTTGGCGGCGCGGGGTATTTGCTCGATGAGATGAAGTTGGTGAAGGGGAAGAAGAAAAAGAAGTGAATCGTCATCAGTCACCATTGAGCCATTGACTAAGTAGTCAGTCAGGCTGCTGCCGAGCGTTGGATCAGGAAATAAAAAAGCCCTTCCGGAAGGGCATCGGAAGGGCGAAGGTTCAAAAGGTATCAAGGCTGGTTATCGGGGAATGTTCGCCAGGCTTCACCACGCTCGCCGGGGAAGCGTGGGGCTTCCCGGCGGTCGTTGGCGATTGAGGCTGAGGCTTGATGAGGCGTTTCCAAGTGGTTCGGTCAGGTGTTTTCAAAAGGCGGTTCGAGCGTTTTCAAAAGGCGGTTCGAGCGTTTTCAAAAGGCAAATCGGGGTATTCACTTACAGCGGGGGCCTCCTTCCTCGTTCGGGGATTATACAGGTGTGTAGGGTTTCAGTTGTTTTCGAGGGTTAGTGCCGCGAGCGGTAAAAGCGTGAACAGGTGGAAAGATTTTTTTAAAAATTTTCTCGGCCTCCAGAATTGTCACCTTATTCCGTCCGCGTTCCTAATACACCGTAATCGAAGTTTTTCTACAAAACCCTTAGTGTCCCTTACTTCCTCAGTGTTTAAAAATTTGGATTACGATGTAGAGGGATGAGCGAGGCACTCCTTCAAATCCGCCTATTTTTGCCCCCTAAAACATTCCTACCCATGTCGCACATTGCCCCCTTTGCTCTAAATATTTTCCTTTTCCTGCCGCTCTCGCTCTCCGCACAGGGCATCCAATTCGAGCACGGCACTTGGGCGGAAGCACGCGCCAAAGCCAAGGAGGAGGGGAAACTCATCTTTTTGGACGCGGTGACCACTTGGTGCGGCCCCTGCAAAATGATGTCGAAAGAAGTGTTCCCGGATTCCGCCGTCGGGGCCTTTTTCAACACCCATTTCGTGAGCGTCAAATTGGATATGGAGCGCGGCGAGGGGCTGGAGATTTCCACCCGCTACAAAATCTGGGTGTACCCCACGCTCCTTTTTGTGGACGACGAGGGGGTGGTACAACACCGCTCGGCGGGCTTCCACAATCCACAGGAATTTATCGCGCTCGGCACCACCGCGCTCGACCCCGCCCGCAACCTCGCCGCCCTCGAAAGCAAATACAGTTCGGGCAATCGCCACCGCGCGTTTTTGCTCCAATATTTGGAAGCCAAAACCGCCGCGCACGACCCCGACGCGGGCCGCATAGCCAACGATTTTCTGAAAACGGAAGAAGACTACGGAACGCCCCAAAACATGGATTTGCTGATGCGCCATATTGACGATCCGTACTCCGAGGGCTTTCGGTTTTTGCTAAAAAACCGCCCCACTTTTGAAGAAAAATATGGGAAACGCGAAGTGAAAGTCAAAATCGAAAGCGTGTTTGAAGGCTACCTACAAAGCCATCGCGGCCTTCAACTCGGCGAAGTGCAACGGCTCTATGGCACAGTGTACCCAGAACGAGGCGAGGAATTGGCCTCCCGCTACCGCCTCGATTATCACCATCAGCGCAACGACCGGGAGAATTTTGCCCGGTCGGCCATTGACCACTACGCCCGCTACCCCTCTGACGACCCTGACGAACTGAACGAAATGGCTTGGCTTTTTGCCGAGGAGGTAGCCGACCCAGCCCTGCTCCGCACGGCACTCGCTTGGTCGGAAACAGCCATTTCCTTGCAGGAAACGCACTACAACCAGTACACTCAAGCCAAACTGCTCGCCAAACTCGGCAAGAAAAAAGAGGCGCGAAAAGCCGCCCAGCGCTCCCGCCAACTCGCACAAGCCGAGGGCGAAGACACTGCGCTCGTGGAGGAGTTGCTGGAAAGTTTGAAGAGAAAATGAGTGTTTAATTTTTTTTCAGCAAAACCTCCCCACCAGTTTGCCCGTTCGCCAGCGTCATTTGGACGCGATAGGCTGCTGGCGCATCCATTATTTTATTGAAAATCAAAACCATTGACGGCCCTGCGGGCAAATGCCCCGTTTCCACAGATTTTATTTTTTTGCCCGAAAAGTCGAACACCTCGAAGCGGGCTGTGGTGGGCGAGGCGAGGTCTATTTCGGCAAAAACCGCCCCGCTTGCGAAAGCGGGATTGGGGAAAAGCCTGAAATGCGCGGCGTGGGCATCCGGCTCGTGCGTGGCCGATACGCCCGTGTTCTCAAAAAGAATCAGCACATCGTCGCCCTCGTCCGTACCCGTAATGTCCAAATCTCCATCGCCGTCGCGGTCGTGGAGGATGGCGCAGGAAGCATTGAGCGAGGCTGGCAGAATGTCAACTTGCTCGAATGCGCCCGCGCCGTTGTTCTCAAACACCGAGTAATTGTTGCTGTCGTAACTGCTCGTCACAATGTCCATATCACCGTCGCCATCAAGGTCGCCCGCGTCAATGGCGAGCGGGAAAATGTGGTCGTTGGCCGAGAGGTTCAGCGAAGGTGTAAGCCCGCCGAGGCCGTCGCCAAAAATCACGGCGGTCTTGTTGCCCTGCGAATTGGCCGAAGCCGCGTCGGCAAAACCGTCGCCGTTGAAATCGGCAGCGCACATCATCCAAGGGTTTCCCGTCACGGGCATTTCGGAGGAAAAAGAAAAATTGCCGAGGCCGTCGCCGAGGTAGAGCGCGACTTTTTTGGTGGTGTAAAAACCCAGGAAAAAATCGGCGATGCCGTCGTTGTTCGCATCGGCCAACGCGAGGGCACTTTCGCCATTGCCCGCAGGGTTGAATGTGCTGAGCACAAACTTGCCGTCTCCTTGATTTTGGAGATGGTTCATGGTGCCGTCGTTGCGATTGGCGGTCATGATATCGTCGTCGCCGTCAAAGTCAAAATCGCCGACCAGCACGGCGCGGGTAGCATTTCCCGTGGTGTATTTGTCCATGTGGGCGAATCCGCCGAGGCCGTCGCCAAAGAGCACGCGGGTTTCGTTGTTGTTGGCCGTCGTCACCACGAGGTCTATTTCGCCGTCGTTGTCGAAGTCGCCCGCTTCGTTGGGGCTGGCCGAGGCAGTGCCCATGACGATGGGCGTAATATTGGTGGCAGGGAATTGCCCCGCGCCGTTGTTGAGCAAGATGCGGAGGTCGTCGGAATGCTCGTTGACGGCAGTGAGGTCGCTATGGCCGTCGTTGTTGAGGTCGCCCGCGTAGGCACCGTAGGTTTGAATCCAAGATTCGCCAGGCAGGCGGAGTTCGATGACGGCGACTTGGTTTTGCTGCAAAGAGCCGGGAGCGGTTATTATACCGTATTGCCAAAAATAGCCTTTTTCGAGGGGCGGGCCGAGGGCGGAACGGAGTTTTTTATTGACGGAAACCGTGACCAATTCCCCCGCAAAAAACGGCGCGACGGGGCTGAACACGATGCGCCGGTCGCCATCTTCCAGCGCAAAACTTCCCGCTGCCGGACCCGACCATCGGCCAAATATGCGCACAGAAGCATTGGATACAGAACTCGGGTCGAGCGGGGCATCAAACTGAATCACAATGTTTTGGGAGGCCGACACCGCGCCAGCCATGTTTGCGGGCGATACGCTGAGGACTTTGGGGTTTTGGGCGGAGGTTCCTACGGAATGATAAAGAAAGGCAAAGAGCAGAAGTGTACGCATGAGTCAGGTGGATAGATTTTGGTTGGAAAAGTAAGGCGGATTTTTTGAATGTTGTGCAGGCTAACTTTTTCTCACTTTTGCCTCCGAAGCCACGCCATGTTTTGAACAATTGACAAGC
>JBJXFT010000034.1:0-32551 GCA_046155725.1 Saprospiraceae bacterium | reverse complement strand
CGATTCCGCGCTTGCGCGGAATCGGCCTCTGTGTTTGTCCAAATTACGCGGCAGCGATGCTTTTCTGCAAGGCATTGAAATAGGCCCTTATTCTTTCCAGAAAATATTTCTGACTTTTGGAGCGGCATTTCAAATGCTGCAAACCAGTTCAAAATACAAAATCATGAAGCATCTATTGTTCCTTGCGCTATTGCTATTGTCCTTTAACCTGTTTTCGCAGGGCAAGAAGGCTTATTACTATGATCAGAATTTTACCCCGCTTTCAGAAAAAGACTTTTGGAAGGATAAGGACATCTCCAAAAGGCTGCACTTATCCTATGACGTGGATACCGCAAAAATCTTTGTAAAAGTGACCAGAGAGCAGCGAGGGAGGATTCATGTAGATTCCCTAAAACTGCTCAAAAGGGATTTGGAGATAAGCACCAATTACCCCATTGACTCGACGCACTTGATTGTCATTGACTACTATCCTGGAAAAGACCCTTGCAATTCGGGCGGTACGCAAGACCGAACGGCCATAAAAAATGACCACAAAAGTTACCTCAGCAAGCTCCATTCCCTCGCCCCGATTTCGCAGTTTTATATCTACTGCCTGAAGGAAGGATTGGAACGATATAAAGGCATCTACAACTGGAAGCCCGATTTGAACAACAGAATAGAAAACACCTTTTTCCAATTGCATTACCCCTGTGGGAGCCTTGTGGTGATTCGCCCGGATGGGCTTTTCGTCACGTGGTACGGCGAGTATTCCAACCAACAGGTGTGGGATTACGTAAAGGAATTGAGAAAGAAATAATAGCGCTCGGCTGGCTGGCAAAAGTTTGAATCGCTTCCCCACGCAACGCCCCCCACCAATTTGCCGTACTTTGCCTGCGATACCGCCGCGTATCGTGTCAAAGCACATGAAAAACTGCACCGCCCTCGCCGCCCTTTTGCTGCTCGTTTCCACCACTCTTTTTGCCCAGCCGCAGCCTTGCGGCCCCAACCCCGAAATGACCCCGGTCTGCGCCAATGCCTGCATCATCTGCGACATCAACGGCTTCACGGGCATCAACAACGCCGGCATAGTAGGCCAAGCCCCGCCCGGTTTTTGCACCGGCACGGTGCACCACATGCAGTGGATTGGGTTCATCGCAGGCAGCGCCAGCCTTACCCTTTCCATCAGCGTTTTCAATTGTCAAAACGGCGCTGGCCTCGAAGTCGGCATTTACAAAAGCCTCGATTGCCAGACCTTCCAACTCGTGTCGAACTGCGACGGCGGCATCCCGCCCAACACCACCCAAAATTTTACCAACATCACCCCGCTCACCATCGGGCAGTACTACTACTTCGTGATGGATGGCAACAACAACGACGTGTGCAGCTACACCATCCACGTCGTGAACGGCACCACCGAGGTGATGCCGCTCGATGATTCGGGCAACATCATCGGCCCCGAAACCGTGTGCGCCAGCGTCCCAAACGACTTCACCGTGAGCCTGCCGCCCGGTGCCGCGCATTTTTATTGGACGCTCAACGGCCTGCCCTACGCCTCCGAAACCGACACCACCGTGTCGCTCAACTTCCTCACGCCGGGGCTTAACCAACTTTGCGTCACGGCCTCCAATGCCTGCGACACGGCGTTCCCGGCTTGCCGCAACATCTTTGTGCACAGCATTCCGCCCACCGACATCACGGCCAAAATCTGCACCGGCGAATGCTACGAAGTGGCCGACACGATGCTCTGCGACGCGGGCGACTACGAATTCCACTTCGTCGGCGCCAACGGTTGCGACAGCCTCGTGCGCGTCTCGCTCGAAATGCTGCAGGCCGTGACCACCAACCTCAACATCATCCTCTGCGACGGCGACAGCATCTTCGTGGGCAGCCAGCCGTACTTCCAGAGCGGTCAGTTCCAAGAAGCACTGCTCTCGCCCAACGGTTGCGACAGCATCGTGAACCTCGCGCTCCAAATCATCCAGTGCGAGATACAGGGCCAAATCACGGCCAACCCCGTGGTGTGCCACGGCGAGCCGAGCGGTTCGCTGCAATTCTCGGTGGCGAACGGAACGCCGCCTTTCACCTATTCGTGGGAACAAATCGGCGGCGGCGGGGCTGCTGGCACCGGCACAATCGCCGCGCTGAATACGCTGGAACAAATCCCGAACCTCTCGGTGGGTACTTATTCCATCCTCGTCAAAGACAACTTTGGCAACGACGTGGTGTTTTTGGGCGACGTGACGGAGCCTTCCGTGCTTGCTTTTTCTTTCGAAAAATCTGATTTCAAGGGGTTCAATATCCGCTGCAACGGCGAGGCAAATGGCTCCATCGGCCTTTCCCTCGCGGGCGGCGTTCCCGCCTACACCTTTTCGTGGAGCAATGGGGTCAATGCCGCAAACCTCCAAAACCTGCCGGCGGGCATCTACACCTGCACGGCCACCGACGCGCTGGGCTGCTCTCTGATTCGCTCCATCGAACTGCTCGAACCGCCCGCGCTGGCTTTTGAAGCCAGATTCAAAGACCCCGGCTGCGGCGGCCCGAACACGGGCGAAGCGTATGTGTCAAGTATTGTGGGCGGAACGCCCGCCTATCTTTTTGCCCTTTCGGGCAATGATTTTGGAACAACAACGGATTTTGAAAACCTCTCGCCCGGCCATTACACCCTGACGGCGCAAGACGCGAACGGTTGCGAATCCACGGCTTCTGCAACGCTTCCCGCACCGCTCATCCCAAACATCGAACTGGGGCAGGACCTCACGGTGAACCTCGCCGAAAGCACCCAAATCCTGCTCGCGCACGACACGCCGCTCGACTCCTTCGCTTGGTCGCTGCACCCCGGCTTGTCTTGCTACCATTGCCCGCAACCCTTCGCCACACCGTTCGAGACCACCACCTACACCCTCACCGCAGAAGCACCGGGCGGCTGCACCGACACGGACAGCCTCACCGTATTTGTGTTGAAAATCCGCGACGTGTACATCCCCAACGTGTTCAGCCCGAACGACGACGGGGCCAACGATTTGTTCAGCGTCTTTGGCGGGCCGGAGGTAAAAACCGTGAAACTCGAGGTGTACTCGCGCTGGGGCGAGCTGGTGTTTCGCAAGCTCGGCCTTTCGGCCAATGACGAGGCGGGTGGCTGGGACGGCACTTTTCGGGGCCACCCGGTTTCGCCCGGCGTGTTCGCCTATCGTGCCGAAATCCTTTTTGTGGATGGGGCGACGTTGCAATACGAGGGGGATGTGACTTTGCTGCGCTGAGCGCAGTCACCGCCAAAGCGGCTCTTTTTCCCAGTTGGTCGGTACGCCCATTGAACGGAAGTTTGATTCCGGAAAAATTCGTTCCAATTCCTGCACTTTCGAGGTGAGGTCATTCTCGGGGCTGATATGATTTAGGAAGTATCGAATGCAACAAAGTGCAGCAAAAACCTTGTGCGGTTCAGAAAGCATGTTTGTAGAAACCCAAGCATAGGGAGGCTTTTGCGGGAAAAGCGGGATGATTGTGATAGGCCGATTCCAAAGCCGGCTATGATGGGCACAGATATTTCGGATGTGGCTGAACATTTTCATCCAACTCTCCAGAACAAACGGGTGCCCAAGCCCAAAATGACGTGCAACTGCTTTCTTTTCGGCACTTAATGCAAGGTTGTCGTAGATCTTGGATAGCGTACCAAGTGTGCTTACCTCCAAAGTCATCCATGCCGGAGGCCGCGCTGGGCTGGTGTACTTCTGTGCGTAGTGTTTAATAAACTCTTCTTGAGAACGCCTCAGTTCTTTGTCAAGATGGTTCAAATCTGACTGGAACAAAGTCGTGTTCCGAAACAGTGAAACATCTTCGTACCAATAAGCACCCTTAGCCATGGAATACTGGTAGATGATTTGAGTACGCAGCGCGATTTCAATTTTTTCCAGCGCATCAAAAATTAGCATTCTCAGTTTCCTGTCCAGAATGTAATCGTTCAGTATCCGCTCGAATGGAGTGGGGCGCCAAAATGGGTGAGCAGCGTCCCGATTGTTTTGATATGGAAAAGTGTAAGCCCGCAAGCGATAATAGCTGATATGAGAAAGGTGGTGCGCGGCCAGTGATTTATCCTTGAAAACCATGCCTCGTTGTTCAAGCATGGCAATTTGGTCAGCAATAGAAAGTGGAGGTTTGGAATAATTCATCGTGTTTAAAAAAAAGAAAACCCGCCCGGGTGCGCTTGCAAGCAGAGGCGTGGCAGGTCTTATTGCTGCAAAGGTAGTGCAGTTTTCAATTTACAAACACTTTTGGCTAATATCCGTTGCTGCGCTCTGCGATGGCTTCAAAAAGCGCAGCACCCCACTTTACACTTCTTTACCTTTTTTGGAAAACACTTGATGGTCGCATGGAGCGGTCTGGGCTGACCTTTGTGTCGTTCCCCAGAGGAATTTCATACACACAAACCCACACCGCGTACATGGAAAATTGCTGTACAAAACTAAATCTAAAATTTTTGACATCATGAATCAGCAAGGCATCAAGATTGACAACCCCGTTGACCCTTCCGTTTTTTTCCAATACCTGCTCGCCAAAAACGGCCCCGACCGCTCGGACTATGCCGCGTTCGACCGCTTTATCGAAACCGTTTCTGACGAAGCCGTGAGCGGTTTCAAGACCGGACTCGGCGAGCAGTATTTGCAAGAAACCATCCACGGCCATGTGCTCCGCCAACCCTTCGGCTATGCGGGCGACTTCCTTGTTATTGACAAAATCTACACCCAGCACTGCTCTGAAAAAGAAGAGTTCGGGAAGTGGGACCAATACTTCCACCGCCACGCCGCTCCCAAAGCCGTGCGCAACCGCAAGGATTATTTCAAGCGGGTCATGGGCCGAATCCTCCGCGAACGCAAAGGCCAGCCTACCACGCTGCTCAACCTCGCCAGCGGCCCCGCCCGCGATTTGGCCGAACTGTACCAAACCATTGACCCAAAAACGCTGAAAACTACTTGCGTGGATTTGGACGCCCACGCCATCGAGTACGCCACCCGCCTCAACGAACGGTGGCTCAAGCAAATCGAATTCGTACACCGCAACATCTTCAAATTCCGCCCCGAAGAAAACTTCGACGTGATTTGGTCTGCCGGGCTGTTCGACTATTTCGACGACGCGACATTTGTCGGCATACTCGGCAAGATTCGCACTTGGGCCAACCCCGGCGGCGAAATCATCATCGGCAACTTCTCGGAAGAAAACCCCAGCCGCCGCTACATGGAAGCCTTTGGCGAGTGGTTTTTGCACCACCGCAGCCCCGCTCAATTGATGAGGATTGCTCTGCAAGCGGGGTTCACACGGGCGCAGGTGCGCGTCGGCAAAGAATCCGAAGGGGTCAACCTGTTCATGCACCTTCAAGTTTGAAAATAGTTTGGGAGACTATGTTCTATAGTCGGTTTAGAGTGGTTTAGAAAGTTTAGATGGTTTAGGGGCTTCGCTTTCAGTCTATTGTTCGCAGCCTTTGTTCAAAACCCCTTTGCGTTGAGTATATCCCGCCCTGCCGTGCAGGGCGGGATTTTTGTTTTATTTCGGGGCGCGGGCAGAAACGAAGCCGTTCAATGCTATCAGCCGACATTTTTGACCAAAAAAATTGGCAGGCTGATAGGGTTGGCTACATTTGTCCGCATTTTTTTCACCAACTAAAATTGCTAAACTCATGGTCAAAAAGTTATCCATCCTTGCCTTCGCCTTATTGTGCACAGTCGCTTTGTCGGCCCAGCACAAGCGTCGTGTGCTCATCGAAGAGTTCACGAATGCCTCCTGCGGCCCTTGCGCTGCGCAAAACCCTACTTTCAACGCAGTAGTGGCAGCCAACATGCAGTACCTGACCCCCATCAAATACCAAACGAGTTGGCCAGGTGCCGACCCGATGAACGCTCAAACCCAAACGGATGTAGGCCCTCGCGTCACTTACTATGCAGTAGATGGTGTGCCCAATGGCCGCCAAAACGGAATACTCGAAGTGTTCCCGCTGAGCGGCTACACCCCAGCCATGATCCAGGCGGCGTACAACACGCTCACGCCCGTGACGATGACCCTGACACACGCCCTGAACGCCGCCCTCGACTCGGTGACCGTCAATGTGTCAGTAAAGTCCGACGCTGCCCTTACAGGCAACATCCGCCTCCGCGTAGCGATTGCGGAAGATGAAATCGTGTTCAACGCTGCGCCCGGAACCAACGGAGAGAAAGACTTCTACCAAATCATGCGCAAAATGCTGCCCAACGCTACGGGCACTGCCACCGGCAACTTTGCGGCTGGCGAAACCAAGTCCTATTCTTTCTCTTGGAAACTCGCTTATTTCTACGACCTGAATCAGATGAGCGCGCTCGCTTTCCTGCAAAACGACGCCACCAAAGAAGTCTATCAGTCCGTTCGTTCCGAACCGATCACGCCGGGCATCGTGGGTCTCGGAGTGGGCATCCCTTCGGAAAATGTGTTTGCTTGTGCCGCCGGCTATTCGCCTTCTTTCACGATGACGAACACGGGCAGTACCGCCCTCACGGCTGCACAAATGCGCTATCGCCGAGGCAATGGTGCTTGGACGGATTTGAATTGGACGGGCGACCTCGCCCCAGGAGCATCCGAAGAGATACACCTCACAGACATCGTGATCAACACGAGCGGCGCCACCAACTTGGAAGTAGCCGTTTTGGCGTCCAACCTCGGCATCCAAACAAACTTCAACAATCCCGTTTCGGCCATCAAAATCGTTGCGGTAATTGGTGCTGCACAGGCATTGCCCTTCAGCAATGTATTCCAAAGCGCAGTTTTCCCGCCCATTGGATGGTCGTCTGCCAATGTCGGCACCAACGGCTGGAAACTTTTCACCACTGCCGGCGCAGCCAGCACACGCTCGGCCCGTTGCAATATGTTCGATATGGGCGCCGGGCAAGTGGCCACCCTGAGCACACCTAAAATTGATTTGAGTAACGCAACCATTGCCACTACCCTCAAATTCGACCACGCCTACGCCTATTTCGATGCAACCCTGTTCGACTTCATGCGCGTCCAAATCTCGTCCGATTGCGGCGAAACTTGGGAAACCCTTTTTTACAAGGGCAAAGACGACTTGTCTACTGCACCCCCTATCGGGACTGAATTCATACCTACTGCGTCCCAATGGCAGGCCAATGAGCTCGACATCACGGCTTACAATGGCCAGCCTGAAGTGCTCATCCGTTTTATCGGCGAAAGCGGCTACGGCAACAATCTCTTTATTGACAACGTGAACATAAGCACCACGGTGGGTACAAAAGTGCTGACGCTCGCTGCGTTCAGCCTCGTGCCAAACCCGACCCGCGACTACGCGGAGGTTCGCTTCGGCCTCGAAATCGCGCAAGACATCCAACTCTTGGTGTACAGCGCAGAAGGCGCGCTCGTGCAGTCGCAACAGCTCGGCAGCCTCGCTTCGGGCGAACACCGCGTGGTGCTGAACGCCAACCAACTCGCTTCGGGGAGCTACCGTGTGGTGCTGCAGGGCAGCGAGGGCGTGGCGCAAACCCAATGGGTGGTGGTGAAATAAGTTTTTCTTCCGAGCACCTCGTAGTAGGTTTCTCCAACGAGGTCATAGTTTTAAAAAATCGGCAGCCGCGCTATGGTGCGGCTGCCGACTTTTTTTCTACCGTACCATCTACTGACCACGCCCGCCCCAAATTTATCTGTTTCCTTTGCAGGGCACACTTTTTATTTTTGAAAAAATGACCCAAAATGGCGTGTCATTCTGAGGGTACAGTTTGAAGTGAAAACGAGGTTTGTGCTGCGGCCTTCGGCCTCATCCCGAAAGGCTTTCGGGATCACTGCGTTCGGAATGACGTAACTATCCAGCCGCCCCCAAATTCCCGATACCGCCGCGCATCGGCTGCGCATAACCACGATCCACGTTTGAGAAACCTTTTTTGGGTTTCTTAAACGTAGGCTGGCTCCGATGTCTTGGCCAAGGTCCGTGCAAGACCCTTGGGCACGTTTAAGAAACCCCAAAAAGGTTTCTCAAACGAGTGCATATATGCGAAGCCAACGCTCGGCGGTATCGGGAATTTGGGGGCGGCTGGATAGTTACGGAATGACGCGATTAGAAAAAAAAGTGCGCCCCGAAAGCGACAAAAACAACCTGTCAATGGACAAAAATAATCGTGTTCTGGTCACAGGCGCTACGGGTTTCGTAGGGTCATATTTGGTGCGGTTGCTGCTGCAAAAAGGCGTGGCCGTCAGAGCCTTGCGGCGCAAAACGAGCAGTGTGGCATTGCTCGCAGATGTGGCCGACCGGGTGGAGTGGGCGGTGGCCGACCTGACGGATTTGGGCGCGCTGGAAGATGCTTTTGAGGGCGTGACCCATGTGTGCCATTGCGCCGCGCTGGTTTCCTTCCATCCCCGCGAAGCGGGAAAAATGTTGAAGGTAAACGTGGAGGGCAGCGCGAACATCGTCAACCTCTGCCTCGATTTTGGCGTGGAACGCTTGGTGCACGTCAGCAGCATCGCCGCGCTGGGCCGCGCGGCGAACCGCCCCCATCTGGACGAAAACTGCAAATGGGTGGAAAGCCGGCACAATAGCCGCTACGCCCACAGCAAGTTCCTCGCAGAAATGGAAGTGCAGCGCGGCATTGCCGAAGGCCTTTCCGCCGCCATCGTAAGCCCTTCAGTGATTGTTGGGAGCCGCGACTGGGAGGAAGGCATGGCTGGCTTTTTCAAGAAAATTGACGCGGGACTCAAATTCTGCCCCAGCGGCAGCTCGGGCTTTGTGGATGTGCGCGACGTGGTGCGCTTTATCTCGCTCCTTTTGGAAAGCGATATTTCTGGCGAACGCTACATTTTGAACAGCGAAAACCGCTCGCACAAAAGTTTTTTTGGAATGATTGCCCACGAACTGAACGTCCCGCCGCCGCCGATCGCGGTGGGCCCGTTTTTGGCCGAAGTGGCTTGGCGAGTGGAATGGCTGAAAGAAAAAATCCTTGGCACTACACCGCTCGCCACAAAAGAGAGCGCCCGCGCCAGCCTGACGAATTACACTTACTCGAACGACAAATCTCGCTCGGTTTTCGGCTTCGATTACCTGCCTTTGGAACAGACTGTGCGCGAGACCGCAGCCCAGTATTTGGAGGCGAAGCGCGAGGGGTTTCCGCCCAAGTTTTTGTCTTAAAAAAACGGGTGAACCCTGAACACTCAGGATTCACCCGTTCCTCCATTGGCGGTTGCGTGTTTTGCGCAATCACCCTACGGTAATGTCCACCACTTCGAATTCCAGCGCGCCGCCGGGGGTGCTGACTTTGGCGATTTCGCCCCTGACTTTGCCGAGCAGCCCATGGCCGATGGGCGAGGTGACGGATATCTTCATCAGCTTGGCGTCGGCTTCGGTTTCCGACACAAGTTTGTAGGTCATTTCCTTTCCCGTCTTCAGGTTTTTGATGGTGACGTTGGATAGTATGGCGACTTTGGAATCGTCCAACAGGCTTTCGTCAATGATGCGGGCATTGGAGAACACCGTCTCCATTTCGCTGATTTTGAGTT
Organism: Saprospiraceae bacterium; assembly: GCA_046155725.1. Lineage (GTDB taxonomy): Bacteria > Bacteroidota > Bacteroidia > Chitinophagales > Saprospiraceae > M3007. Next base: position 23,059 of record JBJXFT010000034.1, on the reverse strand, counting down.
CCAGCAGGCCCTGCGCGTCTTTGGCTGCGTCGTATTCGGCGTTTTCCGAAAGGTCGCCTTGCGCGCGGGCTTCGGCGATGGCGCGCGCGGCTTCCCTGCGCCCATTGGACCTTAGTTCTTCGAGTTCTGATTTCAGTTTGTCGTAGCCTCCCTGTGTCAGGTATGTGTAGTTTGCCATTTGAAGGAATGATATGAATGATGAATGATGAATTGGGGAATGATGAATGATGAATTGAGGAATGATGAATTGGGGAATGATGAATGCCCCTAAGGCGAGCAGGGGCAGAAAAAAACAGAAACGTCCCTGCCGGGTGGCAAGAACGTTCCTGTATTTACTGGCACAAAGGTATGAGCGGTTGGGGCAAAGAAAAAAGCCCTTCGCCTATATTTTTAGAAATCCAAACGGAGGCCTAAGTTGTGGATGCCGTTGAAAATCTTGGTCTGGCGGTAGCCATAGTCCAAACCGATGCGGGTCTCAGAGCCTTTGCGCACCGGCAGGGAGAAACCGATGCCGCCGCTGATGCCATTGTCCAAGGTGGCCTCTGCTTCCGGAGCGTCCAGTTCGGCTTTGTAGCCTACGCGGAGGGCAAAGTTTTTGCTCACGCTGAGTTCCAGGCCGCCGCCCACTTGGTCGCGGGAGAATGCGTTGGAGGTGAAGTTGCCCATCAGGGAGAGGCGGTTTTGTTTCCCCAAAAGCCAATCGTAGGAGGCGCCGATGTTGAGTTGCGAAGGCAGTTCATAGGCGGTGGCGCGCTCGTAGTAGGTGTTGTTGTAATCGCCCGGGCCTGGGTTGGGCAGTTGCTTGGACAGGCCTTCGCCCGTGAAGCGCATCTTGGAGCCTACGTTGCGGATGGAGACGCCAAACTTGAAATTGTCATTTTCGCCCGTCACGTATTGCACCCCTGCGTCTATCCCGAAAGCGCGGGCGGCGACGTTGCTGATGCCTTCGTTGACGAATTTGGCGGTCACGCCCACCGAGACTTTGTTCTCAAAAAGGTGCGCGTAAGAAAGCCCCATATTGAAATAGGTGGGGCTGAACGTAGCACCAGAGCCTTCGGGCGTTTCCGTAGTGGTATAGGGGAATTCGCCGAGGTCCATGGCCACGAGGCTTACCCCAAAAACACCGCCGCCCTTGCCAATGGGCTGCGCAAAGCCAATCGCGTTGAGGTTGATATCGGCGATATAGCGCGTGTGGCCGAGCTGGATTTGTGTGCCTTTGGCGCGCGAGAGGCCCGCCACGTTGAGGTACATGGCTTCTGCGCCGATGGTGCTGGAGGTGTTCATGGCATGGAGGCCTGCGCACCGCGCCCATGGGTTGATGATGAGTTGGTTGGCACCTGCCTCCCCTTGTCGGTCGGGGTTGCCGGCAAAGACCGCACTTGCGCCAAAGCAAGCTGTGAGGGCGAACAGGAGTGTGTATTTTTTATTCATGACTTAGTTGAATTGATTCGATTGTTCGATTGACCCGATTGTTCGATTGACCCGATTGTTCAATTGACCCGATTGTTCGATTGATTCGATTAAGCGAAATTGAGATTCTAAACTCATGTCCCCAATCGAATCAATCGAATAATCGGGTCAATCGGATCAATCTTACAATCCCGATGGGTCATATTGTCGGCCTATGCCAAACCATTTGAGGGTTCGTTCGCCCATTCCCGGCGCATTGACGTGCACCAAATACACGCCGCTGGCGACGGGGATGCCTTTGTTGTTTTTCAAATCCCACTCGATGTCGGGCGTGATTTGCTGGTAAGGCATATACTGTTCGTCGCGGTTGTACTGGCGGATGAACTTGCCATCGAGCGAGTAAATGGTCACTTTGCATTTGGCCGGCAGGTTGGTGATTTTCACCGTGTTGGTGAACTGCGAGGTCTCGTACTCAGAGAAGCCGTAGTATGGGTTGGGCACCATTTTCACCGAGTCGAGTGCGTTCTCGATGGCTACTTCGCTCAATGTGGTTCGCTCGCTGCCTTGTATCTCGAACAAGTATTTCGGGTGGCCCGTGCGCCAGTATTTGGTCATGGTGGGAGTTGATGCCACGGTATCAATCAAATTGTCGTCTTGATACCAAGTCTGGTATGGGTTGTCCACGCGGAGTTTGATGCGCGCCTCGTTGGGGATAAGCCCGTCGCGGAGCGGCTTCATCTTGTAACCCTGTGCCATCTGCAGCATACCCGCCCAAGCCAACTTTTTGATTTCGTTGATTTTGAGGTTGGACGAGCCAAACTCGGGCGTAAGGCGCTGGCGGAGTTTTTCGCAAGCATCGTAGCGCGAGTTCGAGACATACACCCAGTGGTGGCCGCCCATTACGGCACCGCCCCAAATCCCTGGCAAATCCTCATCAACGGCTTGGTCGGTTGGATTCCAGAGCATGTCGCGCCCGGTAAAGTTCGGGTTCCGTGCAGTGCTATAACCAGAGTTCTCGCCAAAGAAAACATTGAGCCTTTGGCCTGTTTCCACATCTATGGCATAGCCTGGGAACCAACCCATGCCTACTACCGGCTTGCCCACTTGAGCGGCGGGGATGCCTGGGCCTGCCACGTTGATTTCTCCATCGGGGTCAGGCAAGCCGTCGCCGTTGACATCGTCTTTGCCCACAGAGGGCGCGTAGCGGACATCAAACATCAGGCGGCCTTTGGGGTAGTTGTTTTGTGTCTTGACCACACTGCTATCGTTGGTGTAGAAAAGCGAGGCTGTTTCCACAACGATGCAACGGCTCCATTTGCTCTTGTCGCTCGTGAACACAATGTCCACGTTGGGGACATCTGCAAGCCTTTTCGCCCGATCCGGCAGGTTGTTGCCAGAGGATGCGGTTTTGCCAAACGTCCCAGTTTTCTCCATCCATGCAGGGGTCAGATAAGGGGGCGTGCTCGCATTCCAGCGCCAATCGGCCATCGTGTATGGGACAAACCAACCATCGCCGAGTGTGCTCAGGCCTTGTTTGGGGTCTACAAATTCGTCGGCTTCCAAGGCCGCTGTTTTTACAAAGTTGAAAAACGGGATACCGTTAAAGTCGTCCGGGAAACCAAACAGCCACGCCTCGTTGGGCTTGGCATATTGCAACTCTGCCCCGATGCCGCCGTTGCGGTCGTCGGTGTTGGTGCCCGGCTCGATGGTTTGAGCGATGCTTATAGAGAAGCCAAAGTCCAAAACAACCTGTTCGTTGAGCCTTTCTATGGTCTTCTCTGACTTGATCAATTGGCCGTCGGGGAGTTTGCGGAGCTCCCAGCGGGTGGTGTCGTCCAGTTTCGTGTCGGTAAGATCGCCATCCACAAACGCCAGTTCGTACTGACCATCTTTTATCTCAAACGGGTTGAACACTGTGACCGTCACCGGGCCCCGACCGGGCAGATAAGTGAGGGTGCTGTCAAAGTTGTCGGAAAGGATGTCATTGCGCGTGGCCTCATCCAAGTCAAGGAAATTGCCGCCTGCGCCCACACCTTCCAAGCGGGTGATGACCACACCGTCGCCGTAAGCCGTGTTGAGCGAATAGTCCACAACTGGGCGCGGGATCACGGTCTTGATCTCAATGTTGTTGCGGCCAGCCAGGAATGCCCTTGGCTGTCCGGTCACGGGCTGCGCAAATGGGTCGAGCGGCGAAAAATTGTTGTAGGCATAGGCCAGCACAGAGAAGTAATACTTCTTGTGGTTGATAAGCCGCTTGTCGTTGCCGCTCGCAAATTTGTCTTCTATGATGCTGAACGTATGGCTGATGCCCTTGTCGGCACCGTCCACCCGCTGCACGGGGTAGTACACCTTTTTGCCTGTGGCTGGGTCGCGGGTTTCTTCCCAGTTAAAGACTTTTTTGATCCCGTTTTTGACGTCTACCTGATACACAATGCGGCCTTTGTCTGGGTTGCTGTAATCTTTGGCCGATACGTTTTCGTCTTTCAATTGGTAGATGATGTAGCCCTCAAATTTGTAGCGGGCCATATCCAACGAGTCCAAGTTGTCGGTTTTTATGAAGGGATCGGGCGCAAGGAAGTCCAGTTCTTGGTAGTCTTCGTTTTCAAAAACGAAGTTGTTGGACTCTGGGAACTGCTTGTTCGTCAGCACCACTACCACTTCCTTGTTCAGTTCGATCCAGTCTGCCGTAGGCGCGTCAGGGCCGTCGAGCAGGTCGAAGCAACTGTCGAAAAGGCCTTGCGCCAGCTTATCGGCCCGGAAAAGCCCTTCCATATCGGGGGCAGGGTACAGGATGTCGGGCACCCAAGGGATACCGATGATAAGCTCGTTCACCGCAGTGGGCTTGAGGGTGAATGGCCCGGATGCCTGCAAGGTGCGGCGGTCGCCCAAAGGAAGGTCAGCCGTGTACATGCTCCAGCCTACGGGGTCGTTCGGCGGCTCGGTGAAGCAGTAGCGGACGCACTTTGCATTGGGGTTACCGGGATCGTACCCATCGCCGCCATAAGAGAGGCAGGTGCCATCCCTCCACGAGCCTGTGATGTAGTTGTAGTATTCAGCAGGCGCAGATGGATCCGCTTGCTGGGGGTTTCCAACCCCACCTCCACGGTTGTAGTACATGAATGAGTTCATACCTATTTCGTATTCCACATCCTCAAACTGACCGGTTAAGGAGTCAAACACCGAACGAAATCCCTTTGGCCCCCGGAAATAGTCCACGCCAAGCAGCGGGATTTTGTCACCATAAGTAGCCACGCCGCCGGCGCAAGTGGCACCCGGTTGGCCGTCCACTTGGTCTTGGTTGTAGATGTACATCAAGTCTTTCAGCGTGTCGCAACCGATGTAGTCATCGTCCGAGCAGCCCAAGTCGGCATCTATCCACATGGCAAAAAACATGGAGTCAATGCGGTCGGGAGCACGGTTGATGAGTTTGTAGCGCTGGAAAGTCATGTCGTTCAGCTCGTCGTTGGTGGCGTAGCCAAAGGCCTGTACCTGCACCTCCATCTGGATGGCTGTCCCATTGGTGCGGGCGTGTGGCTGGCCGCCGCCATGGTCGTTGTATATCCAGAATATCATCTCGTCGGGGTATCTGTCAAGCTCACAGCCCCGGATTTCGATAGAGGGGTAGTCGCCTTTGAGCGGGTCGTATTCATTGTCGCCATCCGCATCGAAAAAACCCGCGAGGGCCTGCTGGGTAAATGGCAGATCGAAGCCCCACACGTCCGTAAAGTAGTCATTGCCTCTGGCGGGCCAACCCCTCACTCCGCGCGGGATGTCGGCAGCGGTGGGATTGCCTTTACTGACGTTGGCCAAGTGTTTGCGGATTTCTTCGCCCGTCACACGGAAGTGGCGGTCCCAGTTTTTGCAAGTGAAGGATTCGGTAATGCCTGCTTCCGAAATCGGACCTGGCCAAAAATCGTTTCTACCGTCGTTGCGGTAATCTTGGCAAGCCAGTTTGAGGTTGTTGCCGGGGTCAATACCGCCCAACCAGACCGCGCCCGCATAAATGCTCGACACCTCCGGCTGGCCAGACCCGAACTCTATTTTTGGCACAATGTACCGGCCATCGGTAAAGTCCCACCAACAGTCGCCACCGCCCAAGAGGCGGGCACGCACGTTGTTGATCGCTTGGTCAATTTGGCTTGTAGAATTGGCGCATATATCGCGGTATTGCGCTTTTTGGGCGGTTTTGGCGGCTCGTCGGCGGCCATCCGGTTCGCGGGCGTCCAGCCCCCACGCTACGAAGGCCAGCAAGGCCATGATCCAAAATTTATTGATACGCATGTTGTTTGTGTTTTTTAATTTTTAGAAACTGAAAGAAGCCCCCACATAGAGCCGGCGCGGCTGCGCAAATTTGTTGGGGTCGCGCACCCGCCAAGAGTAGGAGTCCAAGTAAGCCTGCTCGTTCAAGCCCGATTCTTTTACTTGGCGCACCTGCGAGATGCCATCCGCAAAGGCAAGATATCCATCGTCGGTAGGGGAGCCGGTGGCGGCGTACACGCCCAACACGTTGAGGCGGTCGAGCAGGTTGGCTACGCGGAAATACACGTTCACTTGCAGTGGCGTTTTTGCCTTCGGGTTGAGGCGGAAAGTTTTGTCTATGCGAAAGTCTACGTTGAAGCGCCAAGGCAAACGGCTGCCGTTGACCGAGCCTACCGTGCCTTCTGCATCAAAACGGGTCGGCTTGAATTTGGCAGTGTACGGGCGGCCAGAGGCTGCGTTAATGAGCAGGTTGACGCCGAAGTTTGACAGGATTTTCTTGCCGTTCACCATCGGGCCGGTGTAAGCCTTGCCGCCGAAAAAGCGGTAGTCAATCGTGGTGCTCAGGTTGTGGCGCTCGTCGAAGCTGAGCGGGAACAGGTAGCGGATGTTGCCGCGCGTGGTGAGGCCGCGCTGCGATTCGGAATCAGAGCCGGTGCCGTCGGCGAATTGCAAGGTGTATGCGATGCGCACTTCGGTGTTCTTGGTGCGGCGCAGGTCGTACTGCCAAGTGAAGCCTTTCACGGTGCCGAAGTCCTCGTTGCCAAAAGTATCGTAGCGGCCAATGACCGGCACGTACAAGACGGTGCGACGCTGGATCATGTCGCGGAATTCGCGGTAGTAAGCCGAGAATTTGATGGCCGAACGCTTGTTGAGTTCTTGCTGGAAGCCCACTTCATAGTCCACCACGCGCTCTGGGCGCAGGTTGGCGTTGTTTTTTGTGCCAGGGCGGTAGAAGTACAGGTAGCTGCGCGGGGTCACTTCCCAGTTGCTCGGCGGGCGTTGCACCAAGATGTCGTAGTGCGCGAAGAAGTTGGCTTTTTCAGAAATAGGGAACGAGAAAGCCAAGCGCGGGAGCCAGTTCACCTGTGGGGTGTAGTCGTCGAACGCCGTGCTGGGATCGAAGCGCGGGTCTGTGATCTCGTCGCCCACCACGGTGTCGAACAAGAAAGGGTTTACCACGCCGCCGCCAAAGATGACGTTGCCGTCGTTGGCTTGGCGGCCATCGGGGAAGTACCAGGTGTTGCCGTTGCGGAAAGCCGTGACGGTCTTGTCCTGCTCGCCCACGGTATACACTTTGAAGTTGTCGTCAATCGTATTGGGGCGCACGGCAGGGCTGATGCCTTCTTGCGTCTCGTAAAACGTTTTGGCGTCCATTACTTTGTACAGCGAGTAGGGGTCTTGCAGCACTTTGGTGTTCAGGTCAAAACGCTCCACGCGCACACCGAGGCTGAAGATCATGTTGTTGAACGTGAACTTGTCTTTCAACCAAGCGGCTTGGTACAGCGGGCGCAGGGGCGCGTTGGGGTAGTTGCGGATTCCATCCTCGCCTCGGCTTTTGAAAAAGTCGTCGAACGTGATGCCGCCCTCCGTTTTGTTGCCCAAATAATCATAGCCGTAATAGTTGATGAGGCTTTGGTCCATGAGCTCGCGGGGGGAGAACATGGAGAGGTCCAATTGATCGGGCGTGAGGGCGTTCACGTTTACCCGTTCGTTGAGCGGCACACCGAGCGATTTGCGGATTTCGCGGTAAAACTTGTTCTCCGGCAAATCAACCGTGGCATACGGGTGAATGCCGACAAGCGCGCCCGGAGGGTCCACAAAGGTGTCTCGAAGCACGATCGTTGTGTCTAAGCCATTGTGGTGGAGGTTGGCATACTCGCCTGCCCAGAGGTAGAGCTCGTTTGGCGCCAAGCGGTAAAGGCGGTTGGTGCGCTGCTCGTTGAGGAGGCCGAACTGGATGTTGTGCGTCCCGGTTTTGCCCAACTTCAAATCAAAACTGACCGTTGCGTTTAGCGTGGCCAAATCGTCTTCTGTTTTTTCATAGCGGTTGAATGGCAGACCGATGTTGGCATACATATCGCTCCACACATCGTCAAAAATCTCCGTGAAATCGCCATTTTGCGCCAGATAGGTAAGGAGAGGCGGGAAAAAGGATGCCTCAATGTTCTCCGCGCCTTTGATGGCAAACTCGTTGTATGCCTCCAAAATCGGGTTTTGAGTTCCGGCGGTGTAATTGACGAACCTTATGTTGTTCCCTACGTGCTTATACACACTATTGTCGTTTGGCTCCACTACAGCCACCAACTTTTCGTCGAACTTGCCGATATAGCCGTAGTCAAAGAAATTGTCTTTGTGGCGCTTGTCGGAGATTCTGGACAAGCCGCGCTCGTAAGCAAACTGGAGGGTATAGTTGGCGTTGCTGATGGACACGCGCCTGCTGCTTGCCGCGTCTTTGTTTGGCTCTGCGCTGCCGAGGCGGTGACGGAACCGGAAGTTGCCCCGATAAGTATTGTCGTACTGGGTGGGGTTGTTCTGTGCGTTCAGCAAAAACCAGCCGGGTCTATCCAGTTCGCCGCCGCCGTCCACCAGGTCGCGGTCGTCCGTATAGGTGCCCGTCAAGCTGATGTCAATGTTTTCCGAGAGGCGCAGGTCAATCTTTCCATTGAGGTCAAGGCTGGTGACTGTTTGGAAAGGCCGCGCTTCCAGCACGTCCACGCTGTCGTTGGTGATGTATTGGGCGCTGCTGACGAGGTTGGTTCCGATGCGGCGCATAGGGTGCGCCGCAAGGTTGTTCAGCACGCTTTGTTTTGCCCTGTACACGGGCAGCGCGGCTGGATCGTCTTCGTCGCGGTTGAGGTATTGGCCCGAAAAACGGAAGCCCAACACGGTGCGGGTTTTGCCATCGGTCAATTTTTTCTTGATGATCGGGCCGCTGATGTTGGCCGTGGCAAGCAGGTAGCCGTAGGGGTCCAAGCCTTTGGAGTTCTCCACGTCAATGCCGCCATGGAAATCGCTGGCTGGGCCTTTGGTGATGCCGGACACGATGCCGCCCGTCACGTCGCCGATTTCGGCGCCCAAGCCACTGGTGATCACCTGCAATTGCTCCAAATCCTGCACCGGCGGGGTACCGCCTGATATGCGGATGCCGTCAATGTAGACGTCGGTGCCGTTGTCGCGCGCGCCCTTGATGTTCACGTTGCCCCCGTCAATGGAGGTAGCGCCCACCGTGGTAGCCACGATGGTGTTCAGGTCTCGGGTGGGCAGGTTTTGGATTTGCTCGGAGGTGAGCGTTTGGCCGCTGGAGGTCACATCTTGATCAATGAGCGGGACTTTGTAGCCAATTACCTCTACCTCTGCCAGCACGGTCGACATCGACATCGTGACGTTTTGCGTTGTAATCTTCCCCGTCAAAACCCGCACCCCAGTGATGCGCTGCGGTTGTGAGCCGGTGTAAGAATACTCCACGTCGTAGGTGCCCGGATCGAGTTGGATACGGTAATCGCCGTTGTAGTCCGTGATGGTGCCTCGAACGAAGTCTGTGCCTTTCAGCACTTTCACGGTCGCTCCTATCAGCCCTTCTTTGCCGTCCGTGATACTGCCCGTCAACACCGTTGACTGGGCAATCGCGACGGCAGCACCGAGCAGGAGCACCGCAAATGTTAGTAGTAAAGAACGTACCATAGAACAGTGATTGAAAAAATTTACTTGTTAGGTTTGGGGGTTTCTGGTTTGGGGGTTTGAGGGTTTGAGGGTTTCTGGTTTGGAGGTTTGAGGGTTTCTGATTTGGGGGTTTGAGGGTTTCTGGTTTGAGGGTTTGGGGGTTTCTGGTTTGGGGGTTTGAGGGTTTGAGGGTTTGAGGGTTTGAGGGTTTGAGGGTTTCTGGTTTGGGGGTTTCTGGTTTGGGGGTTTGAGGGTTTCTGGTTTGGGGGTTTCTGGTTTGGGGGTTTGAGGGTTTCTGGTTTGGGGGTTTCTGGTTGGAAGGTTTGAGGGTTTATTTGTTTGGAAAATATTGGTCGGTATTTTCTTGGCTATTTGTTGGTTGGTCGGGCAATGGTTTTTTGTAGCGCTGGCCTTTGATTTCTGATTTGTTGAGATAATCAATTAGCCCTTGTATTGCTGCAGATGTCCGTCTGGCGATATCATCCAATTCTTTTCGCTCCTCTTCCGTAATGTAACCATAGTCAAGTGCCCGATAACTTTGTGAGCGCACCTCACCACAAGAACCTTTAGACACTCCAAGGAAATATCTGAACTCATTGTTTTGCCCGCGTTCAAAACCCTCTGCAATGCAATCCATCACCCTCCCAGAGGCGTTCCTAATTTGTTTTCGCAACTCCCAGTCTCTGGATAACGACTCCTTTTCGGTAAGCCTTTTCACTATCCCGCACATTACTCTCGCCAACTGCCATGATGCTATGTCTTCAAAAGTTTTGATTGTCATGAGGAATGAGGGTTTCTGGTTTGGGGGTTTGAGATTTGGGGGTTTCTGGTTTGGAGGTTTGAGAGTTTCTGGTTTGGGCTTGATGGTTGAATTGTTAGGATTCTGGTTCAACCCTCAAACCTCCAACCCTCAAACCTCCAAACCAGAAACCCTCAAACCCTCAAACCAGAAACCCTCAAACCCTCAAACCAGAAACCTTTTCTAGAAGAACTTCCGCCAACAGCCTTTTCGATTCCTGCGTCCAGCCTGCCACATGAGGCGAAAGGACGACGTTTTCGAGGCGGTGCAGGCGGGCAAAAAGTGCTTTCTCTTTTTCCGTGAAGGTGGCGGGCTTTTCGTTCTCGAACACATCGAGGCAAGCCCCGCCCATTTGCCCCGATTCCAGCGCCTCCACCAAATCCTGTGTGCGCACACACTGCCCGCGAGCGGTATTTATGAGCACAAACCCTTTTTTGCATTTTTGAATGAACGGTGTGCCCACATAGTGCCGCGTCTCGTCCGTCAAGGGCAGGTGCAAACTGATGATGTCTGACCGTTCCTGAATTTCCTCCAAACCCGCTTCTTGCACCCACGGCATTTGCTCCGCAAAACCCTTCGGCTTGTATTTGTCAAAAGCCAGCACCTGCATTTCCATTCCTGCCAGTTTGCGGGCGAACTGGCTGCCCGTGTGTCCAAATCCTATGATGCCCAATGTTTTTCCTTTCAATTCCCAGCCCCGGTTGGCTTCGCGCTGCCAGATGTTTTGGCGCACTTCGCGGTCGGCGCGGACGAGGTTGTTTGCCAAAGCGAGCAACATCCCCAAGGCCTGTTCTGCCACCGCGTTGCGGTTTCCCTCTGGGCTGCTCCACACATTCACGTTGCGTTCAGTGGCGTAGGCTCTGTCCACGATTTCCATCCCCGAACCGAGCCGCGCCACAAAGCGCAATTTTTTCGCCGCGTCCAAAAAATCCCGGTCCACCAAAATCTTGCTGTTTATCACCAGCCCCTCGTATTCCCCTATGATTGCCTTGGTTTCTTCCGGCGTGATGTCGGGCAAAAAATCGCAGTGCCAGCCCATGTCTTCCAACCCTTTTTTCAAAACCGGGTGGCAGTCGTCCGTTATCAGCACACGTCCCATTTCGAGGGTGGTTACAAGGTCGAAAGTAGATGTCTGTAATAGTATGGTGTAGGGGCAATGTGTGAACGGCAACTTTGGGAGGGCGAACGCCTCGCCTCGCTTCGTGAAAGAAATTGTCTTTTCCGCCCTATCTTCCGACATTTGCCCCCAGCAGTTTCTTCCACAAAACCCATTCTTTTGCCCGACAAGCGGCAAAGATATTCAGACAAGGATATGAAGCACATCTTTTTTTCAATTCTGACAGCATTGGCTTTTTGGCATTGTCAAGCCCCTGTCACGGCACCCAAAAACATCCTTTCCTGCTATATGCGGTTCGATGTGGCAGCCCGCCTGACAAAAGCCGAAGCCACGCTCCGCGACGGGACTACCAAGCAAATGGTGGAAATACCGGGCGGTATCCGGTTCCAATCTGTCGAGATGAAGCCTTTGCCCGTGCGGGGCACCACCTATTCTGCCGAGTACGATGCGGCATTCACGGCGGAGCCAACTTTTGAGTGGAGAAGCAAGGCCGGGGAGTTCCTGAAATTCAGCCCGAAAGCCCCCTCGCTTGATTCTTTTTTCTTTGACCAGCCGGTGCTTTCGGTGCAGCGTGCAGCTACCTTGCAATGGGCTGGCGAGCCGCTGGGCAAAGGCGAAACCCTCGTGCTTATGTGGGAAAATGCCGCAGAAGGCAAGACCGTGCCGATGGAGGTAGCCACCAATTTGGGCGCGGCCCGCATCGAAATGCCTGCCGCCAAAATAGCGCAGGTGGGCGCGGGCGATTGGTCGCTGTACCTCGTGCGCAGGCGCTTGACCAAGGCCGAAGTGGGCGATTTTCAGGTGGAAAGCGTGGCAGAATTTTACACCAAGCCAATGCGGGTAAAGGTGGGAAAATGATTAGTGAACGATGAACTATAAACGATGAACTATAAACAATGTCGTGTCATTCAGGGCGCAGCGTGGAATCCGAGGGCGCAGCCCGAGGGCGTTCTTCGGCCTCAGATTCCACGCTGCGCTCTGAATGACACGCTATTCTTCGCAAGGGGTCTAGTAGATAGCTGCGCACTCATAGTTCATACGTTCCTCGTTCAAAGTTCACCGTTCCAAAGACGAGGCTTCTCGCTCGGCAAGTTCATCGTTCATACTTCATAGTTCATAGTTAATGCTCGACCTTCCCAAATTCATTTCCCAGCACGTCACCGGGCGGACGGAGAGTTTTTTCAAACCTGATTTGGAAAAGTTCGATGCCGAGCTGGCTGCGCGGATTGACGGGCGTTCGGTGCTGGTCATCGGCGGGGCAGGCACCATCGGGGCTTCGTTCGTGAAGGCGATTTTGAAGTTTCGCCCGGCGCGGCTTTTCGTGGCAGACACCAACGAAAACGGCCTCACGGAACTGGTGCGCGACCTGCGCAGCAGTCTCGGCTACCACATCCCGCCTGTGTTCCTGACTTACCCGGTTGACTTTGGCGATGCAGTGTTCGAGAAAATCCTGCGCCGCGAGGGGCCGTTCGAGATTGTGGCAAATTTCGCGGCGCACAAGCACGTCCGCAGCGAGAAAGACCCCTACTCCATCGAGGCGATGCTGGCGAACAACGTGTTCAAAGCAAAGCACTTGCTCGACCTTTTGGCGGCGCACAAGCCCGAACGTTTTTTCTGCGTCAGTACCGACAAGGCCGCCAACCCGGTGAACGTGATGGGCGCGTCGAAGAAGTTGATGGAGCAGGTCATCCTTTCCTACGCTTCAGAAATCCCGGTGACGACGGCGCGTTTTGCCAACGTGGCGTTTTCCAACGGCAGCCTCCCGACAGGCTTTCTCGAAAGGCTGATGAAACGCCAGCCGCTCTCGGCACCGCTCGATGTAGAGCGGTGTTTCGTATCGCCAGAGGAGTCGGGGCAGTTGTGCCTGCTGACTTGTATGCTGGGCGAATCGGGCGATATTTTTTTCCCAAAACTCGACGCGGTGCAGGACGTGCGGAAGTTCTCGGACATCGGCACGGCTTTGCTGGGAACGCTGGGGTTTGAGGCGGACATTTGCGCCAGCGAACAGGAGGCGCGGGAAAAAGCGGCGCGTCTGAACGCGGATTCCAAGTCGTGGCCGGTGTACTATTTTGCCTCCGACACTTCGGGAGAAAAGGCTTGCGAGGAGTTTTTTACGGAAAAGGAGGCTTTGGATTTGGGGAGGTTTTCGTCTATTGGGGTCGTCAAACATATTGACGGGGCGACTCAAAGTCACCCCGTCAATATTACCCACCCCGTCACTATCACACAAATGCTGAGCGAATTGAAAGCAGTCTTGGCAAAAGAGGAAGTCACTAAAGAAGAAATCGTGGCCTTCCTGCGCCGCCTCGTGCTCGATTTTCAGCACATCGAAACAGGGAAGGGGCTGGATTCAAAAATGTGAAACGCGGATTTCGCGGATAGGGCGGATTTGCGCGGATAACCTTCTACGCGGCCAACCATGTACCCATTTTTTAAACGCCTGTTCGACCTCCTCGCCGCCACGCTCGCGCTGGTTTTGCTCGCGCCGCTGTTCGTTCCCATCCTTGTCGCGCTGCGGCTCACGGGCGAGGGCGAGGTGTTCTACCGTCAAAATCGGATGGGGTTTCGAAAGCAAAATTTTCAAATTTGGAAGTTCGCCACGATGCTGAAAAACAGCCCGAGCATGGGCACGGGAAGCCTCACGCTGCGCGACGACCCGCGCGTCACGCCCCTCGGGAAGTACCTCCGTAAAAGCAAAATAAACGAACTGCCGCAACTGCTCAACCTGCTCACGGGCGATATGACTTTGGTGGGGCCGCGCCCGCAGATGCGGGTGGATTTTGAGGCTTTCCCGCTCGCCGTTCAAGAAGTGATTTACAACGTGCGGCCGGGCATCACGGGCATCGGGAGCATCATTTTCCGCGACGAGGAGCGGCTGCTTTCTGTGCCGGGCCGTGAGCCTCGGCGGTTTTATGTGGAGCATATCGCGCCGTACAAGGGTGCGGTGGAGATTTGGTATCAGCGGCATTTGTCGCTCTGGACGGATTTGCGTTTGGTGTTTCTCACCGCGTGGGTAATTTTGAGGCCGGAGAGCGATTTGCATTTCCGGGTGTTTCGGGATTTGCCGAGATTGCCGGAGGAATTGAAGACCAACTTCCCGAAAGTTTCAACCTTTCGGGAAGTTCAGTAGCAACAGATGTTCAACCTATTCAAAAACACACCGCCCCCCACCCTGCCAGATTTCTCTGCGCTGGGCACGGATTTGCACTCGCACCTGCTGCCGGGCATTGACGACGGCGCACCGGATTTGGAGACTTCGATTGATTTGATTCGAGCAATGCAAAGGCTCGGGTTCCGGCGGATTTTTACCACGCCGCACGTGATGTCGGATTTTTACCCCAACTCCCGGAACCTGATTCTGAGAAAAAAAGAGGAGCTGCAAGAGGCGCTCGCGGAGTTGGGAATGGAAGTGGAATTTGGCGCAGCCGCAGAATACTACCTGGACGCAAGCTTCGCGGGGATGCTGAAAGGCGAGCGTTTGCTGACCTTGCCAGGTGACCGCGTGCTCGTGGAAATGTCTTTCCACCAACCCTACCGCGACCTGCACCGCATCATTTTTGACCTGCAAATGAAGGGCTATCACCCCATCCTCGCGCACCCGGAACGCTACCCCTACTACCGCTCCGCCGAGGACTACGAAACCCTGAAAGCAATGGGCTGCGCCCTGCAAATCAACCTGCTTTCGCTCACGGGCTACTACGGCAAGCCCGTCCAAACGGCGGCCAAAACCATCCTCGGCCTTGGCCTCGCCGACTTTCTCGCCACTGACTTGCACCACGCCCGCCACGCGGAGAATCTTAGGCAGGCGCTTTCGCACGATTTGGTTGTCAAAACTTTGCAGGAGAATACTTTTCAAAACGGCTTTGAGGATTCTTGAGAAGTGACACTTTTTCAAAAAGTGCCACTTCTACACTGAGCAAGGCGTAAATTTGCCCGTCCCAAAAAATCTCGTTTCAAAACTCAACACCCACCGCATGACCGCAATAGCACAAGACCGCCCCGCTGATGTCGCGCCAAAAGTACCCGCCCTCGGCAATGCGCCGAAGGCGCCTACCCTTTCTGCTCCGCCCAAAGTGCGCCGCATGACCCTCGAACGCTGGCGCAACTGGAAGCCCGCCGACGGCTGGAAGTACGACTGGAACAACGGCATCATTACAAAATCGAAGAAAATGGTCAGCGAAAAACAACGGTTCATTGTTCAGAACATCTTGGATGCTTTTTACGCCAAGGGACTACACAAGCAGGGTGGGTTGATGCCCGAACCCGAAATGTCGTATGACAATGGGCGCCACCGGGTACCTGACCTCGCTTATTTCAGCAAACAACAAACCTTGGCTGCCGCAAAAGGCGAGCACGGAGATTCTGTGGCAGCATTCCTGATCGAAGTCATTTCGGACAATGATACGATCAGGGAGGTAGAAAAAAAAATCTGGGAATATTTCGAGAACGGGGTGCAGGTGCTGTGGCAGGTTTTTCCAGAGCGGGAAGTGGTAAAGGTGTATACCTCGCCTTTGGAAAACAAAATCTGTATCAAAGAAATGGTTTGTTCTGCCGCCCCGGCGCTTCCGGGCTTTGAAGTGACCGTCAACCAAATCTTTCAACTCGAAGCATAACGCGAACATGGGCATTTTCAGACAAACAATCAGCATCATCCGCTCCGACGACCTCGCGTTGGTCCGAAACGGCTACCTCAAAAAAGAAGATGTGCGCCAAATGGAAATCCCGTTCCTCATTGACACGGGCGCGTACTTGATGTGCATCAATGAGGCGATACAGCGGCAGATGGAATTCCCCGTGATCGGCGAGGAAGAAGTGAATCTTGCAGATGGCACGCTCCGCTCAATGCAAGTGGTGGGCCCCATCGAAATCAGAATCTTTAACCGCCGGACGGTGGCCGACGCTTTGGTACTGCCCGGCGATAGCGAGCCGTTGTTTGGCTGCATCCCGCTCGAAGCGATGGACCTGATAGTTGACCCTTTAGAGGGCACTTTGAAACTCCCCCCTGACCGCCCGTATATCGGCAGAACCATCGTCAAGTAGCACAGCCGCTCCCCCCTTGCAGCCGCTCATCATTCCTCGTTCATAGTTCATAGTTCATAGTTCATAGTTCATAGTTCATAGTTTGAAAAAAGCCCTCATCACCGGCATCACTGGCCAAGACGGCGCGTACCTCGCCGAGTTTTTGTTGAAAAAAGGCTACGAAGTCCACGGCATCAAACGCCGCTCGTCGCTGTTCAACACTGAGCGGGTGGACCACCTCTATCAAGACCCGCACGTGGACAATCAACGCTTCGTGCTCCACTACGGCGACCTGACGGACTCTACCAACCTCATCCGAATCGTGCAGCAGGTGCAGCCCGACGAGGTGTACAACCTCGGCGCACAGAGCCACGTCCAAGTCAGTTTTGAAACGCCGGAGTACACGGCCAACGCCGACGCGGTGGGCGCATTGCGGCTGTTGGAGGCAATTCGGTTGCTGGGCCTGACGGAAAAAACGCGCTTTTACCAAGCCTCCACATCGGAGCAGTTCGGCCTGGTGCAGGAAACCCCTCAGTCAGAAACGACCCCGTTTTACCCACGCTCGCCTTATGGCGTGGCAAAATTGTACGCCTACTGGATCACGGTGAACTACCGCGAGAGTTACCAGATGTTTGCCTGCAACGGCATCCTGTTCAACCACGAAAGCCCGATTCGCGGCGAGACTTTTGTGACGCGCAAAATCACCCGCGCGGCGGCGAAAATTTCACTCGGCTTGCAGGGCAAACTTTGGCTCGGCAACCTCGACGCGCAGCGCGACTGGGGTCATGCCCGCGATTATGTGGAAGCGATGTGGCTGATGATGCAGCAACCCGTGGCCGAGGATTTTGTGATTGCCACGGGAAAGACCACGGCGGTGCGGGAGTTTTGCCGAATGGCGTTCCGCGAGGTGGGGGTGGAGTTGGAATTCCGTGGAAATGGCGTGGAGGAAAAGGGTATCGTGGGTTCCTCGCAGAATGGCAATTTCAAGGCAGGCCAAGAAGTCATCGCCATTGACCCGCGCTATTTCCGGCCTGCCGAGGTAGATTTGCTGGTGGGTGACGCGACGAAGGCGAAGGAGAAATTGGGCTGGCAGGCCAAGCGGACTTTGCAAGAATTAGTGGCGGAAATGGTGCAGTCAGATTTGCTTCTTTTCCAACGGGAAGAATTTTTGAAAAAAGGCGGGTTTGACATTCGGAACGAATTTGAATGAGCACACAAGATAAAATCTACATCGCCGGCCACCGAGGAATGGTAGGCTCGGCCATCCACCGAAGGCTCCAAGCCGAGGGCTTCACCAACTTCGCGCTGGCCGATTCGCGCGCACTCGACCTGCGCAGCCAACTGGAGGTCAACGAATTTTTCAGAAAAGAAAAACCCGCCCATGTCTTCCTCGCTGCCGCCAAAGTCGGCGGAATCCTCGCCAACGACACCTACCGCGCCGAGTTTTTGTACGACAATCTGATGATAGAGGCCAACGTCATCGAGGCCGCCTACCGCCACGGCGTGGAGAAACTGATGTTCCTCGGCTCCTCGTGCATTTACCCAAAATTGGCGCCCCAGCCCCTGAAAGAAGACGCGCTGCTCACGGGGCTTTTGGAGCCGACCAACGAACCCTACGCCATCGCCAAAATAGCGGGCATCAAACTTTGCGATGCTTACCGGGCGCAGTACGGCTGCAATTTCGTGAGCGTGATGCCCACCAACCTCTACGGCCCCAACGACAATTACCACCCACAGAACAGCCATGTGCTGCCCGCTTTACTGCGCAAATTCCACGAAGCAAAAATCGCCGACGCGCCCTTCGTCACGCTCTGGGGCACCGGCACGCCGCGCCGCGAATTCCTCCATGTGGACGATCTGGCCGACGCTTGTTTTTACCTGATGCAGCACTACGACGAGCCGGGCTTCGTGAACATCGGCACGGGCGAAGACCTCCCAATTTTGGAACTGGCGCAACTGGTGAAGCGCATCGTCGGCTACAAGGGCGAGATTCGCCACGACCTGAGCAAGCCCGACGGAACGCCGCGAAAACTGATGGATGTGGGCAAATTGCGGGGGCTGGGCTGGCAGGCGAAGATTGGTTTGGAAGAGGGGGTGAGGGCGGTTTATGAAGAAGCGAAAGAGCGGTTGTAAGCGAATGGATAAGTTGTATTTTTGTGCGACAAAAAATTGATCATGGCAAATCTGGAAGTTGAAGAAAAAGTCAGTATCCTCGAAATGGTTTTGGCTGATCACATAGCCATTACTACCCGTAGCCAATTGCGAGTGGATCGGGAATTGGAACGACTTTCTAAAGAAATGCGGGAGTTCAAGGAAGAGATGGGAGGGTTCAAAAATGAATCGCGCAAAGAAATGAAAGAGATGAATAAGCAATGGGGCGCGCTGGCAAATAAAATGGGCACTTTGGTGGAAGACATCATCGCCCCGTCTGTTCGGCCCGTCATGTCCAAGTATTTCGGAGAAGAAATCGAGTACATCGCTGTCAATGTTCGCAAAAACGACAAGCTGCAAAACCTGAAAGGCGAATTTGATGTGATTGCTACTTCCCCGTCTTTTGTCTTTTTGATAGAAACCAAAAGCCGCCCACAAAAAGAACACCTCGAAGAATTTATCAGCAGGGCCATCCCCAGATTTCAAGCCCTCTTCCCTGAATTTGCTCAAAAACAATTCATTCCAGTCTTTGCCAGCCTTCGGTTTGAGGATTCTATCACCGAGATTGCCAACAGTAAAAAAATATACCTCCTCGCCTTCCGAGAATGGGAATACATGGATATCCTCAACTTTGACGCGGTAAGCCCCTCCCTTCCAGCTTGATTTTCAACCGCGCTCCTTCTTTTCATATTACCATGCCTCCGCTCGCAGCAAGCTTACTGCGACCTCAACCAATGCGCCTGAAAAGAGCACAAAGGCGAGCATACTTTGAATCCTTCATAGTTCCTCGTTCAAAGTTCATAGTTTTAAAACCGCGCACTCGCAATGGCGAAAAAAACAACACCCCAGCCCAAAAAGCCCGCTCAAAAAACATCCAAACAAGCACCCGCCGGCTTTTTTGATTCCCCCGAACGGTGGCTTCCTTGGGCCTTGGCCGCGCTGGCTTTTGTCCTCTTTGGCATTGGTTTCGGCAACCACATGCTGGGTGTGGACGACCACACTGCCACGGTGGACAACCCCGCCGTGCGGGATTTTCAGATTTTCAACGGCTTCAACCTCGGCATGTACGCCCCGCTCACCTGGATCGGCTACGAGATTTCGTACATCCTTGGCAAAGAAAGCCCCATCTGGTATCACGTTCTCTCCGCCCTCGTGCACGCCATCAATGTCATGCTGGTGTTCCGCCTTTTCCGGCGGCTGGGCAGCAGCCTCACCGTATCGGCATTGGTCGCCTTGTTTTTTGCCATACACCCCTTGCAAGTCGAGTCCGTGGCCTGGATAGCGGGCTTTAGCACCCCGCTCTTTTCCATGTTTTACCTGCTGTCTTGCTTGTGGTATCTGGACTACGCCGAGCAAGGCGATGGCCGTTCGTACAAGTATGCTTTGGGCGCATTCGTCTTGGCCTGTTTGTCCAAAAGCGCAGCGGTGACCTTGCCCCTCCTGCTGGTTTTGATGGATTGGTGGCTCAAAAGGCCCTTGAGCGACCGCCAACGGCTGTTGCGCTATGTGCCTTTCTTTTTGGTCGCGCTGCTGTTCGGCTTGCTCACCATCTACTCGCGCCACGCCTCTGCCATGAACATGAGCGACGAAACCCACCTCAGTCTCTTGGAGCGAGCGCTGGTGCTGTGCTACACTCCGGTTTTCTATTGGGCCAAACTGCTCCTGCCTTTGAAGTTGAACATCTACTACTCGTTCGACAGCATCAAAACCGATTTCGTTTGGGCCTATTGGGTTGCGCCCGTAGTGTTGGCGGGCGCGTTTTGGGGCGCTTGGAAGTTGCGCTCGCAGGCAAGGTTCGTGCTTTTCGGGCTGCTGTTTTTCTTTGTTCAAATAAGCGTGATGCTCCCATTTCAGCCCATGGGCACTTTCGAGCTGTGCGCCGACCACTACAACTATCTGGCTTGCGCGGGCATATTTTTCATCCTCGTCTGCGGCTTTCAGGAACTGGTGAAAAAGTGGCCGCCCCATGCCGACACGCTCCGCTGGGTGGGCGGGCTTTGGGCGGCAGCCTTGCTGGTTCTCTCTATTTTGCAAATTCGGGTTTGGAAAGACACCGCCACACTCGTTGACAAGGCCATCCGCAATGGGTTTCACCAAAACGGCCGCTTGTACGAAGCCCGTGGCACTGCCTATGCCAACGAAAACCGCGACCTCCAATCCGCCATCAAAGATTACTCGGAAGCCCTAAGAATCAACCCCTCGCTCACGGATTCTTACAAGTACAGGGGGAATATTTACGGGGTGCTGAAAAACTACCCACAATCGGTGGAAGACCTCTCGAAGTTCTTGGAAAAACACCCCGACGAGGTGCCAGAACTCTACAACCGGGGCCTCTCGTACGCCAATTTGGACCGCACCCGAGAAGCCATCGCCGACTTCAACCGAGTCATCGAGTTGGATCCCACCTTCTCCCGCGCCTACCGCGCCCGGGGCAATTGCCTGAAAAAAATAGGGGAAAACGCCCAAGGCGACGCCGACCTGCAAAAATGGGAAACCATGCCGAAGTGACCCCCGTACCGGCTGCTTTAGCTGCCGGATGTTAAGTCAAGCAGCCGGCAGCTAAAGCAGCCGGTACATTGCAGCCCGCTCAATCAGGCAGCGTGAGCCAAAAGTTGTTGATGCCCTCGCCTTGGATGATTGCCACCTCTTGGGCATTCAGCAGTTCCAGCAGGGCGAGGAACGTGACCACGGCGTGGATGCGGTTTTCGAGCGCAAGGAACACCTGCTCAAAATCGCGCTTTTCCCCCTTTTCCAACTGCCCCAAAATGTACCCCCGCTGCTCCTGAATGGTGTAATTGAAGTTGTACACCGTGTGGACGCGCTTCGTTTTTTGTTCTTCATCGAAACGCGCCACGAGCCGCTCAAACACGCGCAAGAGCTTGTAGAGGCTGATGGATTCGAGTTCGGCTTCGGCCAGGGCTTGTTCGGCGAGTTGGCGGATTTCGGCACTGGCGTAGCCGCGCGGGTTCATAAAAGCCCGCTGCTCTTCGAGGCGGCGCAAATCTTCCAGCACACTTTTGTATCGTTTATATTCCAGCAAGCGGTCCACCAATTCGCGGCGCGGGTCTATCTCATTGCCCTCCTCGTCCAGCTGCTTGCGGGGCAGCAGCATTTTGGCTTTGATGCGCATGAGCGTGGCGGCCACCACGATGAACTCCGAGGCAATGTCCATGCTCAACTCCTCCATCTGGTGCATATAGTCCAAGAAATCATGGGTGATTTGCGCGATGGGGATGTTGTAAATATCCAGCTCGTCCCGCTCGATAAAGAACAGCAAGAGGTCGAAAGGCCCCTCGAAAGCGGGGAGTTTGATGGTAAAAGTTTGGTGCTGTTCCATGATAAATTTGAAGCCCCAAAAAACGGACTTTAGCGAGTTCTCAAACCTTTTTTTTGTCGCAAGGGCGGATTTGTAGATTTCGTTCTTGAGCCTATCCCATCACTTTCAGCTACTTTTGCCGCCCATGCAGCCACCCTTGTTCAAAATCAGGCAACACGGTTACTTCGGCTTTATCAATTCCGAAGGCAAAACCGTCATCGAGCCACAGTACCTGGAAGCGGGCGAGTTTCGCAACGGCTTTACCACCGTGCGGCTCAACGGCCTTTTGGCACTGATGGACGCGCTGGGCCGGCTCTACATCAAGCGGCTCTACCGCGCCGTGGGGCCATTTTCCGAAGGCTTGGCAAGGGTGCAGGTGGCGCAACTTTGGGGCTTTGTGGACGAGCGCGGCAACGAGGTCATCGCCCCGCTTTTCGAGCATGTGGGCGATTTTTGCGAGGGGCTTGCCCCCGCCACTTTTGAAGGCCGAGCGGGCTTCATCCGCCCCGACGGGCAATTTTCCGTCCAACCTGTTTTTTCCCAAACAGGCAATTTCAGCGAAGGGCTTGCTCCCGCCGGCCACGACGGGCTGTGGGGCTTTGTGGACAAAACCGGCGCCTATCACATTGCGCCCCAATGGGATGGCGCAAGCACATTTCAAGAACAATCCGCCTTGGTAACGCGGGACGGGCATTGGGGGCTGTGCAACCGAGCGGGCGAAGAGACCGTGCCGCCACAGTTCGAGTTTGTGAAAGGCCACGCGCAGGGAGAATTTTTTGATGGCATGGCACTTGCCTTCCGTGCGGGCAAATACGGCTTTGTGAGCCAAGATGGGCGCGTCGCCGTAGAGCCGATGTTCGACCTTGCGGGCGACTTTGGCGGCGGGCTGGCATTAGTGGAAATCAACGGCGCGTATGGCTACATTGACCGAGAAGGCAAACTCGCCATCATGCCAAAATTCGAGGACGCGGGCGTATTCTCCGACGGCCTCGCCCAAGTGTGCGCCGATGGGCGCTGGGGCTACATCAACCCCGATGGGCAAATCGCCATACCGCCCGCGTTCCAATCTGCCGCGCCTTTCCGCGATGGCCTCGCGCTCACGGTTTTGGACGGGAAATGGCAGTACATCAACCTCCGTGGCGAGGTAGTGTGGCGCGAATCCTAAACCAGCAAACCATCAGGTTTGTATTGGGAGTCAAATGCTTAGTAGTCAGTCAAACAAAAAGGGACAAGTTGATGTTTTGGCAAAAAATAACAGCCGTGAATAAAAAGTATCTTGTAAGCCTCAGCCCCGAAGAACAAGATGAACTCAAAAGTTTGATTCATG
>JBJXFT010000027.1:0-4295 GCA_046155725.1 Saprospiraceae bacterium | reverse complement strand
TGATTCCTTTTCACCCAAACTGCCCATCTTTTTGATTAAATAGCCCCACTATTCGCACAAAAAGATAGTTGTCTGGGCAAAAACGAACCTACCTGAAATCCACAAGTTATTATTCACCCGTTCCTTAGTTCTGCACTATGTGCTGTATTGAAGTCGGCAAGTACCATTGTGGTGTGGGTGAATGCGCAGCTCCTGCTGAGCGGCTTGCTTCTGCTGAAAACAAAATAATGGTCTAATGGAACGCTACCTCAATCTTTTCAGTCGCGACTTCCAAAGCTACGCTGCTTACCTATGGCAAGAAGTCTTGCACCCCCATTGGGGCAATTATTTCTATTGGCTCATCGCCATTTCGCTGGCGGTGTACGCGCTCGAACTGCTTTTCCCTTGGCGAAAAAACCAAGCTGCCCTGCGGCAAGACTTCTGGCTTGACGGTTTCTATATGTTTTTCAATTTTTTCCTCTTCGGGTTGGTGGGCTATGCTGCCTTGTCCGATGTGCTGAGCACCGCTTTCAATGATGGGCTGGGGTACTTTTTTGGGGCAAAAAACTTGGTGGCACTCAACGTGGCTATCTGGCCGCACGGGGCACAATTGCTGACATTGTTCGTGCTGCGCGATTTTATCCAATGGAATATCCACCGGCTGCTGCACCGGGTGCCGTTTTTGTGGAAGGTGCATCAGGTGCACCATTCGGTGGCACAAATGGGTTTTGCCGCGCATCTGCGTTACCATTTTGGCGAGACCATCGTGTATCGGACCTTGGAATACATTCCCCTGGCGATGATTGGCTTTGGGATTTCCGACTTTTTGCTGGTGCATCTGTTCACGCTGACGGTCGGACATCTGAACCATGCCAATATTTACCTGCCGCTCGGCCCGTTGCGCTATGTGTTCAACAGCCCGCAAATGCACATTTGGCACCATACCCGGGAATTGCCACCGAATACTTATGGAGTCAATTATGGGCTGACGTTGAGTGTTTGGGACTATCTGTTCAATACTGCCTACGTGCCGGTAAACGGGCGTGACAATGTTCTGGGGTTTTCCGACTTAAATCAGTTTCCACCCGGGTTCTGGAGGCAATTGTGGTATCCTTTTAAAAAACAAGTTAACAATCGCTCCTAATCTGTGTTTGCATTCGAATCCCATTGCCTTCGCGCTCAAATTATGCAACACCGCCTCGGCACATTGTTCCTCCTCCTCAGCCTGTTCGCCCTATCGGCGAACCGCGCTTGGGCTTGTGGCAGCGACAATGCTGAGCACGCGGAGAAGTTTCACCAAGAATCCTCCAAAAAGTCCTGCTGTTCCGAAGGCGAAGCGCAAACTCCTTGCGCCGATGATTCCGGGCATCAGCACTCCGACACCGACTGTCCTTGCGATCACGACAACGGCAGTTGCCATTGTCCCGGTTGCGGTACAACCTGCCACGCTTCCGCAGCATTTGCGCCCGCAAATGTGGCCGTCTCCTCTCCGTTCGCTAATAGTGCTTCCATGCAGCGCCAGGCGTTTTACTTCGCCGAGCACCTGCCCGAAGCCGTTTACCTCCCCATTTGGCAGCCGCCAAAATTGGTGGCCTGATGCCGCGCCAGCCCGACGTATGTTCTTTTGGCCGCACATACCAGATTTGACAACTTTTTAAAAGTTGTCAAATCTCTGCGTGTAGCCCGACCGGTTCATTTTCTACTTTCTCAAACTCAATTTTTTATGAAAGATATGCTCATCGCGGGCCTCGCGCTCGCCTTGTCGCTCGCAGCCTTTTCCGCCTGCAAAAACGACCACTCCAAACACGCCGCTCAAACCACCAACGCAGCTGCCCCCGGCACGAAGTACATCTGCCCGATGAACTGCGAGAAGGGCAAAACCTATGACCAGCCCGGCTCCTGCCCCGTGTGCCACATGGATTTGGAACCGATGAAGGCCGAGGTGGAAGCCAACAAGGCGGAATATTTCACGGCATTCGCAGCCAGCCCCGCCCAACTCGAAGCGGGCAAGCCGGGCATGCTTTCGTTCACGCCTAAAATTAAAGGCAATGAGAGCGCCCCTGTGCCGCTCGACCTCGTGCACGAGAAAAAGATGCACCTGATCCTCGTCAGCGACGACCTCTCGTGGTTCGACCACATCCACCCGGAATACCAAGCCAGCGGTGCCTACGACATCAAAGTGCTGGGCAAGGGCGAAGCATTCGCCAAGGGGCGCGGCCACAACGAGACGCGCTTCGAGACGGGCGGCAAATACTGGGCTTTCACGGACTTCAAACCCCTCGGTGGCCTCAATCAAGTGAATAAAACCGAACTCAACGTGGCCGGAACGCCCGCCAAAGCCGTCGCTTACACCCAGCCGAAAATGACCACGACGGTGGACGGATACGCGGTGAAATTCGACCCGCACGGTTCCATGCTCACAAGTGGTGCGCCCGTTCACCTGCACATTGACATCACAGAAAAAGGGAAACGCCTCTCGCCCGCCAGCATCGAAAACTACCTCGGCGCGAAGGCGCACGTCGTGATGATTGAAACTACCACCAAGGAGTTTTTGCACGTCCACCCAGAGGCCGTTGGCGAAGAATTGGAAATGAACACGACCTTCGCCAAGCCCGGCATTTATCGCGGCTGGCTGCAATTCCAGACGGGCGGCAAGGTGCATACGGCTGATTTTGTGCTGAAAGTGGAGGAGGGGAAAGCGGGCGAGCACAAAGAAGGCGAAGCGCACTCCAAGCACTAAAAAATCGCAAGCAGTGGGGCGGCGCATTGCCGCCCCGCCGCTATTCTTCCATCCATTTCACACGCATTTTCAATTTTAAAAAACATGAAAAATTTGATAGTTCTCTGCTTCGCGGCTTTCCTGAGCCAAGCAGCATTCGCTCAAACGACGGGCATGGTGAAGAAAACAGCGGCAACGGCTGCCATTGCGCAAACCGCCCAGTTCCAAGTGTGGGGCAATTGCGGGATGTGCAAAAAGACCATCGAAAAAGCGGCCAAAAGTGTGACTGGCGTGGAAACGGCAGAGTGGAACGTCGAGACGCACCAGTTCAGCGTCGCGTTCAACTCGGCCAAAACCAGCGTGGACAAAGTGCATCAGGCCATTGCGGCTGCGGGCTACGACACGGACTTGGTGAAAGGCAACGATGCGGCGTACAACAAGCTGCACGGCTGCTGCCAGTACGAGCGGCGGCAATAATTGGAGGGTATTGCCGGGGCGGTTTTGAATCGCCCCGGCAATTTGAAGACACACCATTTCACAACTTTAAATCCATCACCATGCGTCTTTCTGTATTCCTGTTTGCTACCCTGACCTTGCTGATTGGCAATGTCTTGTCCGCCCAAACCCTCACCGGCACCGTCACCGACCCCGGCGGCGCGCCCGTCGCCAATGCGCGCGTAACGATATTTCTCAACGACACATCCATGTTCAACGAGACGCGCACGGATGCCAATGGGGTGTATCTTTTTGAAAATCTGGAACCTTACTATTTCTTTTTTGGCGTCGCCAAACCCGGCTTTGCGTATTTTGATAACGCCACGACGGCTATTATCGGCCCGGTCGTCCACGATGCGCAACTCGAACCGGAAACCGAACCGGGCCAATGGGACATCATCATGAACTCCCCCGAACCGCTCGGCGGCACCGACCTCGGCGTATTGATGCCCGACGGCAGCATCTATTATTGCCACAATACCAAAGACCCATTCTACTTCTTGCCGACCGAAAACGACACCACTTTTGCCAAGGGGAGCATTTTTGCCCAGGGCTGTGTCGCCCCGGCCTTGCTCCTCAACGGGCAGGTGTTGTTCGCGGGCGGCACGTTGGAAGATGATGGCTTTGGCCCCGCTTGCAACAAAGTAAAAATCTTCGACCCGGCCACTGGGCTGTGGCCCTACCAGCCCGATATGCTGGATTCGCGCTGGTATCCGACCCTCGCGCCACTTTACGACCAACGTTTGCTGATCGTAGGCGGTGGTGACCTAAATACGGGCCTGCCTAATGCCAAGCGAACCAAAACCTCCGAAGTGTACGACCCGGCCACGGGCATGACGCAATGGGCTGACACCGTGAAGTTTGGCAATGAGGTGTCGGCGGTCGTGCCGCTCTTCACGGGAAAAATCCTGATGACCTTCCGCCCGCCGCAACTGTTCGACCCCGCCACTTTGCAGTGGGACCTGGCCGCCGATTTCGTGCAAGGCAACCGCCTGCCCAACGGCGATCACTGTGACCACGAACTCGTGATGCGGCCCAACGGCCAAGTGGTAGCCATCGGCTACAAATCCTTCACGCCGGGGCAGCCGGGGGTGAACGTGGA
>JBJXFT010000364.1:0-17820 GCA_046155725.1 Saprospiraceae bacterium | reverse complement strand
GCCAAAAATGCCGTTGCCGATGTGGTAGGGCAATGACATGGAGGTGTAGCGGATGCGCGTGGGGAACAATTCCACCAGAAAAGCCGCGATGGGGCCGTACACCATCGTGACGTAGAGGATTTGGAGGAACACGAGGAAGGTCATAATCCAAAACCGGGGCGGGGCAAACCACGCATCAAACCCGTTCAGCCAAACCGTTCGAGCAGAGGTGGTTTTGGAGGCGAGTGTTTTGTCGGCAAAGACGGTTTTCTTTTCCAGTGTTTTTATCGTCAGCCCAGCATAGCCGACCCATTGGGTGGTCACAAAAATGCTGTCGCCTTTTTCGATTTTCCAGACGGTTTCATCGGGGGGCATGGTACCGTCAAAGTCCTTGTTCCGTATTTCCGCCTGCGGCGGCAAATGAGCCAGGTCGTACATCGCTTGGTAAATCGGCCTGTACGTCAGCACGGCCAAAAGCATTCCAGTGAGCATGATCCATTTGCGCCCGATTTTGTCGGAAAGCCAGCCGAACACCAAGAAAAACGGCGTGGCCGCCAGAATGGCGATGCACAGGATGTAGCGCGTCTGCTCGAACTCCACGCCCAAGGTTCGTTCGATAAATGTCTGCGCGTAGAACTGCCCGGTGTACCACACCACGCCTTGGCCCATCACCGCGCCAAAAAGCGCGAGCAGCACCAACTTCAAGTTTGGCTTTTTGGTGAACGACTCTTTGAGCGGGTTGCTCGAAATTTTCCCCTCGCTTTTTATCTTCGAGAACAAGGGCGACTCGGCCATTTTCAAACGGATGTACACCGACACGAGCACCATGACGATGGATGCCCAGAACGGCACGCGCCATCCCCAATCGTTGAACGCCGCATCGCCCAAAGTGCTTTTGGTCACCAAGATGACCCCCAGCGAGAGGAACAGCCCGAGCGTGGCCGTCGTCTGGATGTACGAAGTGTAGTAGCCGCGCCGGTTGGCGGGCGCGTGCTCTGCCACATAAGTGGCCGCGCCGCCGTATTCGCCGCCCAGAGCCAGCCCCTGTATGAGGCGCAGCGCGAGGATGATGCACGGCGCGGCAAACCCAATCTCCTTGTAACTCGGCACAAAGCCAATGGCAAAAGTGGAAATGCCCATCAGCAGGAGCGTGACCAAGAACGTGTGCTTGCGCCCCACGAGGTCGCCCAAGCGGCCAAACACCAAGGCGCCGAATGGCCGCACCACAAAGCCCGCCGCGAAGGTGGCGAGGGCGGCCAGGAACGCCGCTGTGGGGTTTTCGGAAGGGAAAAACTGGAGGGCGATGATGGGCGCCAGCGCGCCGTAGATGTAGAAATCGTACCACTCAATGAGGGTGCCGAGCGAACTGGCGAAGATTACCTTCATCAATTGCCAGCCTGATTTTTGTTCGTTGTTGTTCATGACCATCGCTTACTGATGGGCAAAAATGGTGCTTTATAGCCGAATGATCCGATTTTTGAAGATTGAATCCGATTGATTCGATTTAGAATCAACGCTTGGGCGCAGTTCGTTTTTCAAAACCACTTTGCGTTGACTATAACCGCACCTAAAACACATTGACCTCATCAATCACTTTCTTTCTGCCCCTTTCGCCAAGCCCTCACCAACATCAGCACTTCATCATAATTGAGCATCCCTGATTCGATGCCTTGTGCTTTCAAATAGGTATCGTACATCTCGTATCGAATGGCTGGGGCAAATTCCTTAAACTTCCGGTGTTGCTTGCGGATGGCGTGTTGGTCTGCAACGATACCTGCCGGAATGCTCCCCCTGAACTGACCATTGTATCGCACAGGATCGCTTTCCAAGCAGGCGCTGGCCACAGTTTCCCAATAATCCAAACGGGCGCAATAGGCGATGTAAGCGTTTGGATGCTCCGAACAAGCGGCGTATGCGATAAAATTACAAACGCCTTCGTCACAAAACCCATAGCCGTGACCCATTTCGTGTGCCATGGAGGGCAGCTTTCGCAGGGGGTGCATGCCTGACTCCAAATTGCCTTCGCCGATAAATGGCCAATAAATACCCGATGCGCCAAATCTGAAGAGGGTGCCTTCTGGATAAATAAACCGCCCTCGAAGCTGGCCTCCCACCGGAAAACCTTCGCTGGCAAGCCAGGTTTCCACCGCTTCGCGAACGGTATCTTCTGCATGGGCAGGCCAGAACCGGGTGTCATTCAGGGCAATGGTATCGTTGCCCACCACCAATTGGCGCAGGGAATCCAAGGCTCGAGTTTCAGACCTGAGTTCCTGCCAAAGCATGGTCGAATCCAGGGGCTGCACGTCGAGTCGCATTTGCGTTTGCAAGGGGATTCGGGCGTAATTGAAAGCCCACAACCAAAAGAACAAACCCACGAGAAGGCCGGAAAAACCAAGCAACCGGGCAAGCCAAAAACCAAGTTTTGACCAAAAGGAAACGGCCTTTGGGCGGTGCCAGGATACCCAAATCCAAAACACAACTACCCCAATCCAAAACAAATAAAAAGAAGGGAACGGCAATCGCCCGGTAGTCCAATCAAAGCCGCATCGAATCCATTGGAAAAGACCCCGGCTGTACCAGCGTTCCACAAATTCAGGATATTGGTGCACGCACCAGTTGAGCAGCAAAGTACCCAACCCAAACATTACCCAAGTCATGGGCGAAGTCAGGTGTTTTGAAAATCTCATGCAATTAGCAGATAGAAATATCCTCCACAAGGTCTTTTTTGTCAAACATGGCGGACGAATTTGTTCTCAAAAGTAGTCGGGAAAATTGGGGCCGCTAAGGAAATAACCTCGTAGAACTACCTGATTTTTTTGAAAAAGGGAAATTTGCTTGTCAGGACAGAAAGGCTTCGGGTACTTTTAGCCCCGCTTATGGAAAACAGTTTCTCCTTATGGAAATCGCCCTCTTTGTCGGCATCGCAATTTCAACCATCTTGGCATTGGCACTAATATTTGCATCTTCCAAACTTCGAGCACAGCAGCGCATTCTGGCTCAGCGCATAGAAGCCCAAGCTGTGGAAATCCAACACCAGCAAGAACTCCTCGAACGCAACCTCGGGGTGCAGGAAGAAGAACGCAAGCGCATAGCCACTCAACTGCACGACGACATCTGCTCCAAACTCGGTGTACTGCACCTCACTTTCCACCGCCTCCGCCGCATCGAAGCCGACAATGCGCAGTACGACGAGATGTGCGACGAGATAAACGACCTCATAGCCAACACGCTCGAAACCACCCGCACCATGTCGCACGAACTCGTGCCGCCCACCCTCGAAGGCTTTGGACTGCTCGAAGCGCTCGACGAACTCTGCGAGCAAATCCGAAACACGGGCGCGGTGGACATCCGCTTTGAGCACAACGTGACCCGTACCGACTTGCGCGATGTCACCACGGAACTCAACCTTTTCCGCATCGTGCAAGAACTGGCGAACAACTCGCTCAAATACGCCGAAGCCAGTTACATCCAGGTGCAATTGATGAAAGACGAAGAAGAGATTCGCCTCTGTTATTCCGACAATGGAAACGGCTTCGATATGGAAGACAATGCCTCCAAAGGATTGGGGCTGAAAAACATAAAGAACCGCGCAAAAATCATCGGCGCGCAGTGCAACATCAGCACCGAGCCGGGGCATGGTTTTGAGATGACCGTGACTTGGTTGGTGTGACTTGGAACTTGCCAACTTGGAACTTGAAACTCATTTCCCCTTCCCCTGCAGCAGCACCAGCGCGGTGTAGAACATAATCTTGAAATCCAGCGCGAGCGACATATTCTCGATGTAGAGCAAATCGAAGCGAAGCCGCTGGAGCATTTCCTTCACGTTGGAAGCGTAGCCGTACTTGACTTGCCCCCACGACGTGATGCCTGGGCGGACTTTCAGCAAGTGGCGGTATTGCGGGTTTCCCTCCAAAATCTGGTCAATAAAATGCCGCCGTTCGGGGCGGGGGCCCACGAGCGACATATCGCCGCGCAGCACGTTCCAGAAGTTGGGGATTTCGTCCAAACGCCATTTGCGCATCACCGCGCCCCAAGGGGTGCAGCGCGGGTCGCCGTCGTGCGAAAGTTGCGGACCGAGTTTTTCAGCATCTATGAACATGGAGCGGAACTTGAAAATGGTGAAAGGCCGCCCGTTCAGCCCCAACCTTTCTTGCGCAAAAAAAACAGGCCCCCTGCTCGAAATCTTTACCCGAAGCATGACATAGAGCAACAGCGGCGACAGCAAGGCCAAAGCCAGCGCGCTCACCGCCACGTCAATCAGCCGCTTGAGGGTGCGCTGCCATTTGGGCATCAGTTCCTGTCGGATTTCGATGAGCACTGCGCCGTACACATGGTTCATCTTCACCGTGCCGAGCAGGATGTCGTACATATCGGGGATGATTTTCACCAGCACCTGCTCGCCAAAATCGAACAGCGTGTTGAGAATGTCGCGCAGGCGGTTGTGCTCCGAAGTCTCGATGGCGATGATCACATCCTCGATTTGGTGCGCCCGAATCACCGCAGCCAAATCGGGCAGTTGGCCAAGCCTCGGGAGGTGTTCGGCAAGCACTTGTTCGGTGCCGCCGTTGGTATCTATGAAGCCGAGGAACTTGTTGCCCAGCCCTTTTTCGCGGTTTTTGACATCCAAAAAAAGGTCGAGCGCATTCTGGTTTCCGCCCACGAGGAGCGTGTTGAACGTGACTTCGCCCGCCTTCAAACGGCGGCTGGCGCGGGTCAGCAAAATCATCCGCGACGTGGCGGTCAGCAGGAAGTGCAGCCAAAAAAGGGCAAAAAACGAGCGGTAATAGGTGCGGTAATCGTTCACCACATCGTCCAAAATCAGGGTGAAAAACAGGAACGTGACGCCCAGAAACGAGACCAGCAGCGTGTTGGTGAGCGTGTTGAGCCGCGCAATGCGGTAAATGTCGGTGTAATGGTCGAAGATGCTGTACAGCAGCACCCAGCCCGTGGGGATGATAAAAACACCGAGGTAAAAATTGGGGTCCGCAAAAATTTCGGGCGCGAACACCGCGCCTTCCATGTCTTTCCGGTACAGGAAAAAAATGGCCCAAGCCAGCATCGCCATCACAAAGTCGGCGACCCCATAAAAGAAAGTATGGCGCTTGCGCAAATTCATGTTTCCACTTGTAACTAAAAATGTAGCACCCGGATATTGTCCACCCGCACCGTGCCGGAGTTTTGGGTGTATTTTCCCGCACCGTCTCTGGGCAGGCTGAGCCGCAAATAGAGCCGCTGCTCGCCCGATTGACTGTCAGATATCGGGGTAGTTAGGTTGAAATATATTTTGTTCCAGTCTTCCGAGGGGTTGAATTGATAGACGGCTTGGCCATTCTCTTCAGGGCCACTGAGGAGGTAGAGGAAAAAAGTCACGTCGGATTTGTAATGCAGTTCGAGCCAAACTTCGGGTGCGCCCAAAATGGGCAGGCCCTCCATTTTTTCCGTAGCGATGTCCATCACCGGGTGCGCCGTGTCAATCTGCATCAGGGCGCATTCGCCCGCAAACGCGCCGTCGGAGGTCAGTTTGACATTCAGCGAGTCGTCGCTGTCGCGGTTTTCGAGCGAGATGAACGATCCGCCGTCAAAGTCGCCCCGCCCGATGCCGAGGGGGTATATCGCGTTGGGGTCGTACTCCGTGCCGGGCAGCACTTCCGTGGTTTGCCCGCCCTTGAGGTCATATTTTTTGGCGAATTTTGTCAGATAGGGATAAATGTTCGGCGTAGCCTCAATGCCGTTTTCCTTCACGCCGGGGAATAGGATGACCTCTCGTTCGCCCTCGGCCAGCACCGGGACGGAAGCTGGCAGCGTGTATGCGCCAAGGAATTCGCCCTCTACATACAGCCAGGCCTCGGTGATTTTTTGCCAGCCCGCGCCACCCGGCGCATTCACGGCAAAAGGCTGCAAGTTCAAGTAAGCGGGGATTTGTTCGGGCGCATCTTTGCAGCCTACAAAGGCCAAGAGCGCGAGGGGCAGGAGTAGTTTGTTCATGTGCTTATTGTTTCGTCCTAAAACTGGCGGGAGGCCAGTGCCGCTGCGTGGGGATGGGCGGTTCTTTTGTACAATTTGGGCATCAATCATCAATCAACAATCATCAATCATCAATCACTTAGCCCGAACGTACACCTCCATCGTCACCCCTTTGAAGTCGAAATGCTTGCGCAGTTGGTTTTCCAAAAACTGTTTGTAGGAATCGCGCACCCAGTTGGGGTTGTTCACAAAAAACACGAACGAAGGGTAGTGCGTGGGCAGTTGTGTCACATATTTGAACTTCGGGAAACGCCCGCTCACCGAGGGCGGAGGAGTGGCTTCGATGATTTCCAGCATCAGGTCGTTCAGTTCCGAAGTCTTGATGCGGCGCATACGGTTGGAGTACACTTCCAGCGCGGCCTCCATGGCTTGGAAGATGCGCTGCTTCTCCAGCACCGAGATGAACAGCACCGGCACATCGTCGTTCGGGGCGAGGCGGTGCTTGATGGCTGCTTCAAAATCGCGGGTCGTGTTGGTTTTTTTCTCTTCCACCAAATCCCACTTGTTCACGAGTATCACGATTCCCTTGTGCCTTTTCTGCGCCAGCCGCAGGATATTCAGGTCTTGGCCTTCCAAACCTTGCATCGCATCCAAGACCAAAAGGCACACGTCCGCTTCTTCCAAAGCCCGGATGGCGCGCATCACGGAGTAAAACTCCAGGTCCTCCTCCACCTTTGTTTTTTTGCGGATGCCCGCCGTGTCAATCAGCATGAATTCCTTCCCAAACTTGTTGTACACCGTATGGGTCGTGTCGCGGGTAGTGCCGGCAATAGGGGTCACGATGTTGCGCTCCTCGCCCACGAGGGCGTTCAGCAGCGAGGATTTGCCCACGTTCGGGCGGCCTATGATGGCGAACTTGGGCAGTTCGGTGTCTATTTCCTCCACCTTTTCGATGTGCTCAATCACCGCGTCGAGCAAATCGCCCGTGCCGCTCCCGCTGATGGCCGCTATGAAAAACGTGTTCTCAAACCCCAGCCCCCAAAACTCGTTGGCCGCCAGCAAATCCTTGTGGTTGTCCGCCTTGTTCACCACCAAATAAACAGGCTTGGTAGAGCGGCGCAGCCATTTTGCCATGCTCTGGTCGAGGTCGGTGATGCCCGTTTGTGTGTCCACCATGAACAGCACTACCGCCGCTTCCTCGGTGGCGATGCGCACTTGCGAACGGATAGCCGCCTCGAACACATCGTCGGAGCCATGCACAAAGCCGCCCGTGTCCACCACCGTGAAGCGTTTGCCGCCCCAATCGCAGAAGCCGTATTTGCGGTCGCGCGTCACGCCCGAATAGTTGTCCGTGATGGCTTCCTGCCCTCCCACGAGGCGATTGTAAAGGGTAGATTTCCCGACGTTCGGGCGGCCAACAATGGCTACGATGTTGCTCATAAAAAAGGACTTTTGACTTTTGACCGTTGACCGTTGACCGTTGACCGTTGACTTTTGACCGTTGACCGTTGACTTTTGACGGTTGACTTTTGACGGTTGACTTTTGACCGTTGACTTTTGACCGTTGACGGTTGACGGTTGACTTTTGACGGTTGACCGGACCGTTGATTTTTGACTTCTTGCAACGGTCAACGGTCAAAAGTCAATGGTCAACCGTCAACGGTCAAAAGTCAGAATTTGGGGCAAAGCACCTTTTCGTTGTCGTGATTGCCCAGATAAGAAATGGAAAGTTCGAATGCGCTCTGATGTTGGTTGGTGTCCAAAGCGTGGAGATTGAGGTCGTAGCTCAGGCCAAAGAGCATCGAATTGATTTCGAGGCCAAAGAGTGCCACCACGGCATCGAAGCCAAAGCCTCCGTCGTTGCGCACCGGGCGCGCCCATGTGCCAAAGTGGAGGGCTTTGCCGCCGTATTGTCCCAGCGCGAAGCGGAAGTTGGTGCCGGCATTGATTTCCATGTGGGGGCCTTGCATGGCGGCCAGCAGGCGCGGCTGCATCGAAGTGCGGTTGCTGCGGTCGAAAGGGATGCTGGCCGAAAGTTGGGCGTTTATTTTTGGGTAAAGTTTGCCGCCTTTGGCGGTGGTGGGGCTTTCGTAAAAAGAAACCTTTGGCTGCAGAACGTGGTGCAAGGATGCGCCCGCAAAAAAATGGCCTTGTTTCGACAGCTTCGAGGTATAGTTCAGGCCCACGTTCAGGTCGGGAAAAGAAAAATTATTGGCAGGCAGCACCTCTTCCGAAAGGCCCGTGTAGCCCGTAAGCAAATCGAACTCGTCATGAAAATTGAGCGATTCGTAATTCACGTTGCGCTGAGTGAGGCCACCCTGAATGCCGATGGTGAGAAATTTGTCTTGGTCCAGCCCCAGGGCTTTGTGGTAAGCCAGCGACACGGCCACCTGGGTGGTGCTGAAATCAATCACGCTCACCTTGTCATTGAAAAACATGATGCCGAAGCCGATGGCATCTTCCGTGTTTTTGCGGCGGTTGGCCTCAAAGCGCAGGTCGGCGGCCATCGAAAAAGTCTTGATGGGGTTTTCCAGCACCTTGCGCCATTGGTCGCGGTAGTTCAGCCCGATGCGGTAACTGCCCTCCATCGCGCCCGTGAGCGCGGGGTTGAGCGTCAGCGGCGAAGCGTAGAACTGGGTGAAATGTTTGTCTTGCGCGTGCACCTCGGGGAGGAGGAAAAGAAAGGCAGCCACCGCCCCCAGCAGCCAATGTTTGGCAGGCGAGGAAGATGTAGCGCGTGAAAGTAAAGGATAGCGTTTTTGCATACGACTTGGGAAATGTTTGCGCGAAGGTAGTCACTTGCCCATTACGGCTGCCGACTTTGCTTGCGCCTATTTCCTGCCCACAAACAAGACATAGCTCCACAGGCCGCCGTAAGCCTGCCGCACTTCCGTGTGGACGGTCGTGAATCGCGCTTCCAGGGCAGGCAGCAGGTGCTTGTCCATCCGCACATGGTTGTACCCCATCCATCGGCGGAAGAAGCCGAAAGGCGAGCCGTGAAAGTCAACGACTGCGATCATGCCGCCCTCGCCCAAGTCGTCGCTGGCGCGTTGCAGGGCAGATTCCCAGCCAGGGTTTATCATGGTGAGGCAGTAAGAAAACAAGACCGCGTCGGGTTTTGCGGGCAACTTCCAATCGCCCGGGGCGTAAGGCTGTTCCAGAAAAAGCACGCGGCGCGAATGGCGTTTCAGTTTTTGAGATGCCACGCGGAGCATCTCTGGCGAGATGTCTACGCCAATGAGGTGGATGTTGGGATAACCATTGGCCAGCGCGGCCAAGTTGTGTCCAGTGCCGCAGCCCACTTCCAAAATCGTTTTGCCGCTCGACAAGGGGAGTTTCAAAGCCCTGATTATCCGCTTGCGGCCAAACAGGAACGTCCAGCGGGTAGCCTCGTAAAGACCCGCGTGTATTTGGTAATAGCTGCGGATGGTGCGGACTTGCGCGTTCGCGGCATCGGGGTTCAATTCTGCGATTTCCATGGGCTAAAATTAGTACGCACCAAACAAATTTTTTTTGAAAACACTAAGGAAGTAAGGGACACTAAGGGATTGGTTCTTAGTGCCCCTTACTTCCTTAGTGTTTTAAAAATCAAGGTGTGGTTAGTTTACCTCCCCCAAAAGCACACTGGCGTAAGTGCCCACCCGGTCGAGCCGGTGCGAATCTGCGGCTTTTGGCGCATCAAACTTTACTTTCTCGTACACAAACTCAGGGATGAAATCCACCTCAAATGCCGCAGAGCGCAGGAGGATTTTTGCATTCGGCGCGCTGTTCTTCAAGATCAAGTGCCACTCTTCGCTCAAGGCCGGGCGGTCGTGCGCTGCCATCCAATCTTGGTGGTCCAAAAGGACAAAATGGGTGTACTGCCCCGGGTTTTCCTGAAGGAATTGGTTGAGGGTGGCGGTATGCGTTTTCACGCGCCCTGTCCGGTCTTGCAAAGTGTCAAAATGCGCCTTGCGCAAATAATTGGGGCAACAATCCGCTGCGTACGAACCAAAGAAATACAACTTCCAAAAGTAGTTGTCGGTCAGGCTAAGCTCCGTGAACACCTTTCGGAAACACTGTCTCACATAGCCGGCCATGCCGTCGCGAAAGGTTTTTTTGGCCAAGTTTTGCTGGCTCTGCGGCACCCCCAACATACTTTGGAAAGCGTGGCGGTTGAACACCCAGCGCGTGAAAGCATTCAGCAGGCGCGGTTCGAGGCGGTGATACAATTGGCTTTGCTGCTCCAAATCGTCGCACTCAAAAAGGCGATACAGCAAGCGCTTGGTGGCCGGGGCTGCCTCCAAAAACTTTTTGACCACAAAAGCCGCAGTGCCCGCGCTCCCGTGCCAGTAAAAACTATTTCGCAGCCCTTTCCCGCTAAAATAATGCAGGTTGCGCTCCCAGTATTGCCGGGCATAATCTCCCAAATGAGGGCCTGCCACTTCGTGGAAAACCTCCTCGGTCTCGGCGTGTTTGCCTTTTCCGAAAAAGTCGAACAAGGTGTGGTAATCGCCTTTTCGGAAGAGCACAGATTTGAGGTCGAGCAGCGCATTTTGGCGCGGGTTCATGTCCACACAGTCAATCGAGGCGGGGTCGTCCAAGAGATAGTCCAAAGCATTGCAGCCGGCAGAAGTAAGCATCACCACGCGGCTTTGGGGAGCAATGTCGAGCAGGGCGCGGTCGCAGCGAGGGTCTTCCCAACAAGTGTTGTAGACCAAGTTGCCTGTGTGTATTTTTTGAAAAATCTTGTTTTTTATGCGTTGAATCATGTTTTTGAAATTCTGCTGCGCGTCATTTCCACACGGGTGTTTTTGAAAAAAGGAAAACGGCTTGCGCCGTTTCCCCGATCAAACTAAACTCATTTTTGCTTGAAGTCAAGGTACGTTCTCAAGCTTACTTCGGATGTTTCGGCACAAAGGTCACATTGCCCGGTTGCTCCTTCAGAAAAGCGGGGTTAAGTTTGGATTAAGCAAAAAACGTTGAGGCATTTGCCCCGGCGTTGGGTGCTTTTATTAGCCTTACCGACATTGCCAGAAAGTTCAACGAGCAAGACCCATTTATCCTCATCAACAACTGGATGCGCCTCAAAGACACCATCGAATTATTGGGTGCTTGGGAATTTCTACACAACGGAGATTTTAAACCTATCGAATTCGATAGGTTTAAAATGGAATCAGGATTAAATCGCTTCACCCTCTCTCCCACTAAATGGGCTAAAGAAACAAATGCAATTGGCATTCGGGTAAAAAGCGGCCGTTACGATAGCGGCACTTTTGCCCACCAAGATTTGGCGCTTGCCTTTTGCTCGTGGCTCAGCCCGGTTTTTCATCTGTACGTTATCCCGACTATGTCGCCAAAAGCTACAACATCCGTGATCTGGCCGACATCTATCAACTTCTTGTGCTGGCCAATATCGAAGCCTACAACGAAGTCCTGATAAACCACGAAATTGAGCGAAGCACCCGTGCGATTGAGTTGCAACGAACCGCCCAACGCCAACTTGCCGCCCTTTACAACATGAACCACCTGCCACTTGAAAAACTGCTTTCACCATTGTCTCCTCCTCTTTTAGAAAAAAACAACCTGCCAGAAGAACCCTAATTTGGCCTTATCCTTTGAAACAAAAGCCCCCGGAAGGTTTCAAAACTTCCGGGGGCTTCGTCAAATCGTAAATCCAAATTCGTCAGTTGGTGACCTCCACCCATCTCCCCGCAGTCACTGCCCGAATGCGATTGTCGTACATCGCCTCGCAAGCCACCGCGGGCAGGTAGTAACGCCCCGCGTAAGCCGCATTCAGTTGGATGCGGTAGATGCGCGGCACCTGCGGATTCTTCCCATTGTATGGCAGGTCGAAGTACGTCATCACCCGGTCGTCGCGCACGTCTTGGTAGTCCATCGGAGAAGAAGTGCCGCCTCCTACGTCGCTCATGCGCGTGTTCAGGATTTCCCAGCCGGAGGGGAAAATCTGCGTGAGCGCCATCTCGGTGAAATTGAACGTGAACGTGCTTGCCCGCGTCACCGTCGCTTCGGCGAGGAAGTCCGTGCCTTGCTTGAGTTTCACTGGGTCAATCACCGCGCCTTTCAGGTCGGTGTAGCGCACATTCACCACAATGTTTTTGGCTTCGGCGGGCGGCTCGTTTGCGGGTCTGCCGCGCATCACCACGCGAGCAAACAACTGCTGGCCGCTCGTGTTTCTGACCGATACGCCCCCGGCCACTTCGTCGCCGAGCGGGTAGAGATAATAGGCCGAGGTGCTGTTCACAGGTATTTCGCGCCCGCCTGCTTTTATCACAAAATCTGAGTTGTCGCCCAAAGTGGCCTTTTTCGCGTACTTGCTCAGCGCCCGTAGCGAGGTAGCCACTTCGTGCGTGGAATACCACCTTGCCACATCGCCGATTTGCGAAGCGACTTGGATGGCAACGTTGAGGCCGCGCTTGCTGTCGCCCACTGCCGTCAGGGTTTCGAGTTTCAGCGCGAGGTCGCGTATGTCCGAGCCAAAAGTGCGCCCCCACCAAGTGTACACAAACTTTTGGGCCGTCGCGTCATTCAGCAGGTCGCGGGCAGCCTCGTTTTTCCCCGCCGAAGCGTAAGCCGCCGCAAGCAGCGAAGCGGTGGTTTCGTACCGGTTCTTTTGTTCGCGCAAGCGGTTCATTCCTGCGAGGTCGGGTTTGCCACCCAAAGCGAGCGAATAAAGTCGGTAGGCTTGCGTCAGTTCGTCGTCGTGGCGGTACCAGTTTTGTCCTGAGTTTTCGGCGCGGGCCTCCCAAGTGCGCGAGGTCTTGGTTTGGTAATCCATCCATTTGTCGAGCATCTGCTGTGGCACGGCGTAGCCCAATGATTTGGCTTCCAAAAGGAAATGCCCGGCGTAGGTGCCCGACCAATCAGAGGCTTGGCCGCCGCCTGCCCAGTAAGCAAATGCGCCCGACGACATCTGGAAACTCTGCAATTTTGAAATCGCCTTCTCGATGTGCTTCTGCACTTTCTGCTTGTTCTTGTCGCTCATCGGCGAAAGGATGTCCACGTACAATTGCGGAAACGCCGTCGAAGTAGTTTGCTCAATGCAGCCGTGCGGGTAGCGGATGAGGTAGTCAAGTTGGTGCGAAAGGTTGATGGGCGGGATGCTGCTCACTTCGAGCACGGCCGTTTCGAGTTCGCTGAACTCCGTGAGTTTGGCCATAGGCTGTGCCCAAGTTTGTCCGGGCTGGATGCTTCCGTCCAGCACCCGTGTGATGATGGGGTTGGGGTTCCGCACTTCGATTTCAATATCGGTAGTGGCTGTTTCGGCACCGCCCGTCGCGCTGATGCTGAACTTGGCAACGCCGGTTTTTTGCCCCACTTTCAAATCAAAGTAGGTCAATTTTTGACCAGGCTCGCTGAAAGTCAAGTTTGTAGAACCGCCCGCCACGCTCACCAAACCGCTCGATTCTCGAACACTGACCGTAGCGCTGTTCACGGATTTGTCCATCGCAAACACCTCCACGGGCAAGCGCAGCGTCTCGCCGGGGCCAAGCACACGCGGCAAGGTGGGCATGATCATCAGCGGCTTGCGCACCGGGCAAGTCTTTTCGGCATTGCCATACGCGCCCTCGCCGCCCGCCGCTGGCGCGGAAAGCACTGCCATCACGCGCACCGAACCGACGTAGTTTTCGATTTTCAAACGGTGCTTGGCCACTTGGCCTTTTTCCAATTTGAAAGGGCCGAGGTGAATCACGCAGGGTTTGAAACGGTTGACCTGCGTGGCGTTTTTCGCTTTCTGGTTGATGCCGTCACCGCCGATGGCGAGGATGCGCGAAAGTTCTGCGCCGTAGGCCCCCAGCACATAATCGTAGATGTCCCAAGTCTTCACGCCGTGCGCTTCGCGGGCGTAGAACTCGTCCCAAGGGTTGGGCGTTTTGAAGCGCGTGAGGTCGAGCAAGCCCTCGTCCACCACATCAATGGTATAGACGCAAGCCTTGCCGCCCTTCTCGCGGAGGGCGATGTTGAAGAACTCTTCGGGCTTCAACTGGTCGGGCATATCGAGTTGGGCTTCGAGGCGCGTGGCCGAGTTTTCGATGTTCACGGGAGTCACGCCGTACATCCGAATCGGCAAGTCGTTCTTGGTCTGCGCGTGTGGCTGGATGAGGCTGACGTGGGCATACACCGTGGGTGCCATGTCTTTTTCTGCCGTGAATTTCAAGAGGTTGTCGCCGGCCACCGCGTCGAACCAGAGGTGTTTTGCCACACGGCTGCCCGTTTCCAAAGTCAGGAGGATCCGCCCGTTTTCGCTGGCGGGCACTTTCAGCACCACTTCCTCCCCGGCGTTGTACTTTTCTTTTTCCACGGTAAATGGCAACATCGCCGCCGCGTTGCGGCTCGCAATGTCGTCCAATTGTTCCGGCTGCCCGGCCCAGAAAAAGTCGCCCGCTGTGTGGCCCTCCTCGGTGTCGGCAATGCGCACGAGGTAACGGCCCCAGCCGGTAGGCTTCACGGTCCAAGAGGCCTGGCCACGTGCGTCAGTGGTCAGTTCGGCGTGTGCTACCGCGTCTTTGAGTTCGCTGCTGTTGAATTGGCCAACACCAGATTGCGCGTCGTCGTCCCACCACCAGCGCCAGTCCACGCGGTAGAGCGCGACCGTGACTTTATGGTTCGGGACGGGTTTGCCCAAATTGTTCAGCACCGCGAAATTCACTTTGCTGCTGCCGTTGCGGTCGAGCGTTTTGCTGCCCCATTTGTCGGTAGGAATGAGAACGCCCACAAACCGCTCGTAAGGCAGCACGTCGAGCGAGAAGTTGTCGGTGCTGAAATCGCCGCCCGCTTCGAAGGCGCGGACCTTGAAATTGGCGATGAGTTTGCCGGGGGCTGCGCTGACTTCGCCGATTTTGAGCGGCACGTTGGCCAGTCCGTTTTGGTCGAGGCTTGCGTCGAACAGCACTTCGGGTTCGGAGTTAAAATAGCGGGAGGGGTCGTCAAAAGTGTAGCCTTTGTAGCCCGTGAATTCGGTCTTGACCGCCCGCACCTGCATCTCCACTTTTGCTTTCAGATTTTGCGCCGTCGCACCGTGCAGCCAATTGACTTTTAGCGCACCGTTGATCCCTTGCCCTTCGCCGCCAATGGCGAAATCTTTGGCCGTCAGGAAAGGGCGCGGGCCAAAATTCAAGTCCATTTTCAGGCGGTTTGGCTTCACCGTTTCGATTTTAAGCGGGCGCGTAAACGTCGCGCCGCCCACCATGACACTGCCGATCCAGTTGCCCGTTTTCGCCTCGGCGCGCGTGGCGCAGTAGAATGGGTAAACGCCATTCACGCCCGTCGTTTGCACCCTGCGATATTGGAGCGCGCCGCCGGGGTCGCGCAGTTCGAACACCACCGGGTGGCCTTGCGGGAGCCGGCCTGTTTTGTCTTCCAGAACGAAGTTCAAAAAGAGCGAATCGCCGGGTCTCCACACGCCGCGCTCGCCGTAGATATAGCCTTTCAAGCCGCGTTGCGATTCCACGCCCGCCACGTCGAAACGGCTGAGCGAAAGGGCGTTGCCGTCGGCCATGCGGAGGTAGCCGCGTCGACCTTGGCCGGTGGCCACGGCGAGGAACGGCGTTTCGCGCAAGCCTTCCACCATCACCGTGCCATCGCCTTCGGTGCGGGCTTGGGTGATGGGCTGGAGTTGGTAACTGAGCAATTCGATGTCAATGCCGCTCACAGGCTGGGCGGTGTGCAGGTCAGTGACGGCGAGGAAAAGCGAGCCGTCGCGCCCGCGTTTGGCGGTGAGGCCGAGGTCGCTGACGAACACGTTGCGCTTGCTGAAATGCTCGGCGTTGTAGTATTCTTTTGAGCAGGGGACTTCGCGGTTGTCCCAGTTGTAACCTCCACCTTCACCTTCCTCCTCCCACCAATATTCGTCATCGCCTTCGTCCCAGTAAATGCCGCGATAGCCGCCCATGATGCTTTTTACGACACCCTCTTCATCGTCGTCGCTTTCGCCAACAGCAATGGACGCTGTGGAGCAGGAAGTATAGTCCATTTTGAACGCCAGCCGGACTTGGTAAATCGCGCCGGGGTCTTTCTGGATCATGTCTTTGAGGTCGAGGGCGTAGCGTTGCCACACTTTCGAGGAAGCATCGGGATTGATGGCAGCGAGGTCAAATTTTTTCTGCAAAACGATTTTCCCCACGCGCTGCAATTCCTGTTCACCTTCAATTTCGTTGACCTGCAGGAATTGCAAAATGTTGGAATTGAAAATCTTGAACACCTCCACGTCCACGGCGGTCAGGCCAACGGCCTCGAAGGGGAAAATCACGCCGCCGCCCGATTGCTGCGGGATGATCGCGCCACGGCCTACGAGTCGAACGCCGGGCTTGAGGTCTTCAAAGTTCAAATTCCACTCGCCAGCAGCGTTCAGGCTTTGCCCGGCGGCACTGCGGATGCCACCGTCCACCAAGATTTTTTTTGCGCCGGTGATGCGCTCGCCGGGGTACACGCGCACAAAATTGCCATCGGTGACGTAGCGCAGTTTGCCCGCGTAATTGTCAATGCGCACCAAGCCCACCAAGTCCTGCGCGGCAGAAATGGGGTCAGAAAAATTGAGCAGCACATATTGCTCTTCCACCTGCACGGCCTTGGCCGACAGCACCACGAACTCGCCAAACGGCGGCACGGGCTGTTCTTCCGAAATGCTTTTTTCTACGCCAATCGGCGACCCCGACCAAGCGAGGCGCACGTTGCTGGCGGCATTCGAGCGCTCCACGCCTGCTACCGTCCAATCGTGCGAAAGGCCGTCCTGACTGTGTTTCCAACTGACGAGCAGGGCTTTGTTGCCTTGTTTGGCGGCAAACATCTGTTCGATTTTGGCGGCTTCGCAAGCCTCGTTCACGCGGACGCGGCCTGTCACACGCTGCACACGGGGGTCGTTCGGGTCGGCGGAAAGGCCATCGGTGACCACGTCGTAGGCGAGTTCGCGCACGTTGAAATCAAACTCGAAAGAACGGGCGAGACTCGGCGCGTCGGTGTAAATGCGCTTGAGCGACACGTGCGCTGTGTAGCGTTTGCCGGGCTTCAGCGCCCAGGCAGGAGTGAGTTTGATGGTGCGGTCGTCTTCCCACACGGCTTTGCCTTCGATTTTTGGGTCGGTGGAAAACACGCTGGCAGGCACGTCTTTGCCGACTTGCTCTTGCGAGACGGCGGCATTGACGAAACGCACTCGCACCACATCGTCGCGGCTGATGGAGCCGGACGTGAAGGCATAGACGTACTTGGAAACGGCCTCGTAGTAAGCCTCGTTTTTGACGACTTTCTGGCTACGAGCAAGAAAAAAAAGGCCAGCAGCAACGGCAGCTGTGGCGAGGAGGGCGTAGGCTATTTGCTTTCGCATAGTTTGAAATGATAAATGATGAATGAGGAGTGATGAACGAGGAACTAAGAACGATGATGTATGAATGATGGACGAAGTTTGGTGGGCTGTTCATCGTTTATCGTTCATACTTTGTCGCTCGAAAAGCGGGCTAAAATTAGCACGGTTTTCTGCTGAGAAAGAAGCAGTTGGGCGGGAAAATATTTAGGGCTGATAAAGGGGGATTGTTCGTGGGGGAGGACAGCGTGGAAACGGATCTTCCCTGTCACCCTCCAAAACCTCAGCCTTTTTACCCGCCATAGTCAAAACGAAGGAGGCCCCCGCCGCCGAATCAAAATCGCACATGGTACGTCAGCGCGAGGTTGTTGTACGAACCTGCCAAATAGG
This sequence comes from Saprospiraceae bacterium, assembly GCA_046155725.1. Classification (GTDB taxonomy): domain Bacteria; phylum Bacteroidota; class Bacteroidia; order Chitinophagales; family Saprospiraceae; genus M3007. Next base: position 191 of record JBJXFT010000364.1, on the reverse strand, counting down.
GGCGTTCAGGCGGCAGCACTTCTTCCCTGATGACAAGTGCTTTTTGGTTGTACTCCAAACTTTTCTGATGCTTGCCCAGAGGGGCTTTTACCTCCGAGGACGCCCTTAAAAAACTCCTCTTTGTCACCATCAAAAACATCACCGCAAAATGGGACGAACCTATCTACGCTTGGAAAAACATTTATTTGCAA
>JBJXFT010000363.1:0-23107 GCA_046155725.1 Saprospiraceae bacterium | reverse complement strand
TCTTTTTTTGTTCGCGCCATTTTGGTGATTAGTCAAATTGCCTTTGGGGTTAAGTTCAGTCTTTTATGGTTTTCATAAAAAACACAAGCGCATTCAAATTTCGTGGGTTTAAATCGTCTGGGCACTTGGCCTTGATTTCGTTAAAAATAAAAATATCGTCAGGGCCAGCTTCGCTGATGAGGACTTTGGCTTGGTCACCAAAACGGGCGCCTTTGTTTCGGACAGTTTTGGTGAACATTTTGCCTTCCACATAGTCAGCTCCAATGTGTGTGATTTTATATCCAAGTACTTCACATTTTGTGTCATAGTCCAAGTTCTCATGTCCAAGCCAGATACCTGCTTGGGCTTTGAATATTCCAAGGTCTAAAGTGTCAGAGCGGGAAAATTTTGCCCCCAATGCTGGCACCGGGTCGGGGATTCGCTTTGCCCTGAAAACATAGCTTTTGGAACCCATGCTGGTAGAAACCGTCAGCGTCACTTCACCGGGAGAATTGACATTCAAGTTGAATAGGCCTGCTCCAATGATCGTGAGCGTGCCTTTATCTACTTTCACTTGAAAATCAGAAGAGGACAAGCCCTCGTGCGAAACCTTGATTGGGTTGTCAACGCCCACGTACAACACGTTCATTCTGGGCAGCTCGACGAAAATGGTGGATGGGCAATCAGGGTTTTGCGCAGCAAGGCTGCCAAGCAAAATGGAGGATAAAAGAAGGGCGAGGGAGAATCGTTTTTTCATGCGCTCGATTGCTGCTTTGCATGGTGGCTTGGGGGTAGAAGAATTGGCAATTTTCAACAGGTTGTAAAATGTCTTTTTAGCGCGAAGAGGCTCTGTGCGCTTCATAAGCCTTTATCAAATCGGCCAGTTGCCCTTGCGCCCACAAGCGGTCTTCCTTGGTTGGGAATTTAGAAATGATGTGGTACGGGTGCTGTTTGCGGGCTTTTGCGGTGGCAACTATTCCGCGCATGATTGATGCTCGGTTGATGTAGCCCACCGACTCGCTGCGCCTCATTTGACCTTCTTCCCACGAAAAGGTCTGATAGCCTTCCAAGAGTTGAAAACCAAATCCAAAATATATGGCCGCCACTTCCGTGAGCATCTCATTGATATGCTCTCCTTGCAGCACCACATTGTAGGTGTACAAATAGTAGTGCGCAATTTCGTGACTGATAACGGCCCAATAAACTGACTTCTCAGCCAGCCCGGGGCGAATCTGGATGTGCTGCAAGCCCTCAAACTGAATGTATTTGCCCGGTTCTTTCATGGTCTTGGTGAATATGACATGGATGCTTTTGGGCAAGCGCAAAAATTTGCAGACCTCTGCAACGTAATTTTTGAAATAAGGCTCCAAACGGTGATCGGGCCATGTATTGATGTCTGCCGGATGTTCGAAATGAAAAGGCAAGTTGTTCGCCGTAGGTTTTTGAGGGAGCCTTTTGCGCAAAATCGAGATGTAATGCTCTATCTGCTCGTAGCTGAGGTTTGTTTTTCGCGCATCCAGATTGGGGTCTGGGGGATAAACCGTTTTGGTGGTGTACCCCGCGCTGTTGATTCCTACGTAAATAGCGTATGCTACAATAGCAAGAAAAAAGAGGCCCTGCAACATTTCCATAGGTTCGGCTTGTTTGAATCCCCACTTGGGGCAAATGTAGCAAGCCTCCCTTCACTTGCCGAACTTCGTTTTCCACAAACTACTTTTGCCTCATGAAGCACTTGATTCTTGCATTCGCCCTTTTTCAATTCAGCCCCCTGCGCGCCAAAATCTGGCAAGTCGGGCCAACCCGTAACTACACCGTTCCATCCGCAGTGTCAAACCTCGTCGCCGATGGCGATACGGTGGAAATTGACGCTGGCATTTACATCGGCGATGTGGCAAAATGGCACGCCAACTATCTGCGCATCCGAAGTGTCGGAGTTGGCTACGCGCACCTCGAAGCGGCTGGCAATCACGCCGAAGGCAAAGCAATTTGGGTAATAAAAGGCGCATTCTGCACGGTGGAAGGGATCGAGTTTTCTGGCTGCCAAGTGCCCGACCACAATGGCGCGGGCATCCGCCAGGAAGGCATGAACCTGAACCTGCGGCATTGCTATTTTCACCACAATGAGATGGGCATCTTGACCTCCAATGACGGGGCGAGCAACTTTCTGTTTGAGTCTTGCGAGTTCTCTCACAACGGATACGGCGACGGATTTTCGCACAATGTCTATGTCGGTGCAGTGGGGAGCCTTACCATGAGGTATTGTTATTCGCACGACGCGCACATCGGGCATTTGGTAAAAAGCCGAGCGAAACTAAACGTATTGCAGTACAACCGGTTTACGGGCGAAAACGGCGACGGGAGTTACGAGGTTGACCTTCCAAATGGAGGCGAGGCATACCTAATCGGAAACCTGATTGAACAGTCGCCGAACTCGCAAAACGGAGGAATCATTTCGTTTGGGCTTGAAAATCAAAACAACCCGCAACAGTTCATCATCCTCTCGCACAACACGGTGGTGAACGACCGTTTCGATGGGCGTTTTGTGCAGTTTTCCAATGCGACGAGCCATGTGGTAATGGACAACAACCTTTTCCTCGGCCCCGGAACGCTACTGCAAGGAACTGCCGCGATGCTTGACTCCAGCCACAATATCCGGCTTACGAATATTGCAGACGCGATGCTGGTTGATCCTGCCAACTACGATTATCACCTTTTGGCTAACTCGCCCTGCGTGGACGCGGGCTTTGCTGCCGGAATCCTCTACGACTTCCAGATGACGCCCAATCGGGCTTATCTGCACCCGCTCGCGCATAGCACAAGGTCAATTTTGGGGGCTTACGAAGATGTGGGCGCTTACGAATTTGAACCGACGAGCCTTGTCGAGGAGGCATTTTCAGAAAAAGAACAATGCAGGATTTCGCCCAACCCTCTGTGTGTGGGCGAAGCCCTGAATATTCAAATGGCCGAGCCACTGGCTGCGGAGAGGGTGGCTTGCTTGTTCGACGTTACAGGGAGGGTGGTTCAAAAACAGGGGCTGCTGCAAGGGCAGAATGTTTTTCAAATGCCGTTGCCACCTTTGCCGCCGGGGGTTTACTTCCTCCAGGTTTCGGGGCTTGGGATTGGGAAGGTGCTGGTTGTCAATTGACTTCGGCGTTCATCGTTTATAGTTCATCGTTCAATAAAACCTCCCACAGCCTCACCACCTCCGCCGCTTCGCGCACATCGTGCGCCCTCAGAATGCTCGCGCCCTGTTGAAGCGCAACTACATGCAGCGCAGAAGTTCCGTTCAAAGCTTCAGCGGGCGTGATACCGAGCGGCTTCCAGATCATGGATTTGCGCGAAAGCCCGGCGAGCACGGGCAAGCCCAGCACGTTTCGGAAAACGTGTAGGTTTTTCAACAGCGTGTAGTTGTGCGCCAGCGTTTTTCCAAAGCCAAAGCCGGGGTCAAGCACGATGTCCCTCACGCCCAGCCCGCGCAGGGTCTCGATTTTTTTTACGAAAAAATCCAGCACCTCCGTCACCACGTCCTTGTAATGCGGGTTTTTCTGCATCGTGCCGGGTGCCCCTTGGATGTGCATCAGAATGTAGGGCGTTCCCAAACTTGCCACTGTTTCAAACATCTTCGGGTCGAGGCTTCCGGCTGAAATGTCGTTGACGATGCTCGCGCCTGCATCCACGGCTGCCCGCGCGACATTGGCCCGCCAAGTGTCCACGGAAAGAATGGTGTCAGGAAAATTTTTCAGGATGACTTCGATGGTCGGAATGACGCGGCGCATTTCTTCGGCCTCACCCACTTCTTCCGCGCCGGGGCGAGAGGATGCGCCGCCGATGTCCAAGATCGCCGCGCCCTCGCGGAGCATTTTTTCTGCTTGTTTCAGCATCGCCGACTCATCGGGGTACTTGCCGCCATCAAAAAACGAATCGGGCGTGACATTCAGGATGCCCATCACGACAGGGCGCGAGAGGTCGAGCAATTGGCCGTTGCAGCGAAGGGTCATCGGTTGCGCTTCGGGAAAAGTTTGCGCAGCACACTCATGGGAGAGAAATCAGACTTGGAAAAGGAATATTCCACGAACACCAACTTGAGGCGGCGGCTGGCGCTCGACACGGCAATGAGGATGGAATTTTCCCCCGCTTCTTGCACTTTTTGCACCGAATCCAAACGCCAATCGCTGGATTGGATAGACTCTTCTGGCTGTTCTGCAATGTTGTCAGCAAGGTGGTATCCTTTGGCTTCAAGGGTCTGGAGGGCTTCAAAAACGGATTGACTTTGTTGCATGATTGATTCGTAGCGGACTTTGGACGGCTGGACGGAAGGCGGTTTAGAGTGGTTTGAAAAGTTTAGATGGTTTAGGGGATTGGTTTCAGGGGGTGTTCAAAAACCACTTTACGATGACTACAAAAGATTCCGTAATCAGGAAGCGGTTTCAAAGCCAAAAGAACGAAGATGCCCGAAAATCGCGGCGCAACAAGCAGGAAAAAGTTATCCACAATTGGGGGTTTTCCCTCTCACTCTCTCACGCTCTCACCCTCTCACCCTCTCACCCTCTCTCACCCCTCTCAGGTTCCCAATTCCAACTGCTCGCGCACCAATTGGTAATACGCCCCCCGTTTATTGGTCAAATCTTGGTGCGTGCCCTGCTCCAGCACCTCGCCTTTTTCTATTACTATGATGTTGTCGGCATTGCGCACAGTGCTGAGCCGGTGCGCCACGATGACCACCGTTTTTCCTTTGAACGCCGCTTCAAGGTTGCGCATGATCACCTTCTCGTTGTGCGCATCGAGGGCGTTGGTGGCCTCGTCAAAGAAGATGTACTGTGGGTTTTTGTAGAGGGCGCGGGCGATGAGCAGCCGTTGTTTTTGGCCTTGGCTGAGGCCGGTTCCGTCTTGCCCGATCTTGGTGTTGTACCCCAAGGGCAGCATCTCGATAAAGGCATGGATGTGTGCGGTTTTGGCTGCTTCGAGCAAGCGTGGGCGGTCAATGGTTTCCTCGCCGAGCGCGATGTTGCGGGCAATGGTGTCGTTGAAAACAAAACCGTCCTGCATCACCACGCCGCAGCTGGCGCGCCACACTTTGTGGTCGAAACTGTTGATACCCAAATCGTTTAGCCGAACGCTTCCTTCCTGCGGTGCGTAGAAATTGAGCAGGAGTTTGAGCAGCGTGGTCTTGCCAGAGCCAGATGTACCGACGATGGCGGTGGTTTTGCCGTGCGGGAAATGGAGGTTGAGGTGTTTCAGCACCCACGGAGCCTGCGGGCCACCGTAGCGGAACGACACGTTTTGCAGCGAGAGGTCGCCCCGTTCGGGAAGTTCGTTTGATTTCGCGTCGTCGTCGGCATTTTCGTCGGCGCGATCGTGGATTTCGTTCATGCGCTCGAGGCTGATTTTTGCCTCCTGCGCGTGGAGCATAAACTGCACCAGCGATTCCAAGGGCGCATTCATGTGGCCGATGATGTACTGCACGGCCAGCATCGCGCCGAGGCTCATCTGGTTGTTGATCACCGCTTGCGCCGCCAGCACCGAGATGAGGATGTTTTTCCCTTCATTGATAAAAGCCGCGCCCGCGCGTTGCTGCTGGTCGGTGGCGAGGTACTGCACGTTGACGCGGAAAAGCCGCGCCTGAATGCGCTCCCAGGCCCAGCGTTTTTGCCGCTCGGCGTTGTGGAGTTTTATCTCCTGCATCCCGTTCACGAGTTGGATGAGGGCGTTTTGGTTCTCGGCCATTTGCTCAAAACGGCGGTAATCGAGCGCGCGCCGCCGCGCCAGAAATAGCCACACCCAGCCAAAATAGCCCGCCGCGCCCAAGATGAAAACGAGGAAAATCAACTTGTTGTAGAACAGCAGCACCCCTCCGAACACCAGCAGATTGACCACCGAAAACAAGGTGACCAACGACGAGGAAGTGAGAAACCGCTCCACCCGCTCGTTGTCGTAAATCCGCTGGAGCAAGTCGCCGGTCATCTTTGAATCAAAGTACGACATGGGCAATCGCATCAGTTTCAGCAGAAAATCCGACACCAAATTGATGTTGATGCGCGTGCCTATGTGCAGCAAAATCCAGCCCCGGATAAACTCCACGGCCACTTGGCTGCCAAAAAGCATGGCCTGCGCCCCGAGGATGAGATAGACAAAATTGAGTTCGCGCAACTGCACCCCCTTGTCCACCAAAGCCTGCATCAGGAACGGAAACGCCAGTTGGATAAAACTGCCAATCAAAAGCCCGATGGCGAGTTGCCAGATGAGGCGTTTGTGTTGCAGCAGATAGGGCCACAAAAACTTGAAGCCGGAGCGGTTGGTCTTTTCTCCCTCGCGGTCAAAAAACTCTGGCGTGGTTTCCAGCAGCAGCAAAATTCCCTGCGGTTCAGTGCTCACCACATCGCTGGCCCAGCCGTTCAGAAAAGCCTGCTCTTCCAGCGCTTCTTTGCCCGAAGCAGGGTCGGCCACGAACACTTTCCCGCCCGCAATTTTGTACACCACCACAAAATGGTCTTGTTTCCAATGCGCCACACAAGGCAAGGGAATGTCTTTGGAAAGCCTGCTAAACCCTGTTTTCGCGCCCAAGGTGCGAAAGCCGATTTTTTCGGCGGCCTCCGCAATGCCCGCCAGCGAGGCGCTCACCTTGTCCGTGTGCGAAAGTTGGCGCAAATGTTCGATGGAATAGAAACGGCCATAATGCCGCGCCACCATGCGCAGGCAAGCCGCCCCGCAGTCGGAAGAGTCAAATTGTTTGTCGAAAGGGAAGTTATCCACGATGAGAATTGGGTGTGTGGCGGATTATGCAACCGCAAGTTCCCGCTCCTGACGTGCAACAGGCGGCTGGAAGCCCAGCACAATATCTGATTTAGGTACGCCGCGCTCTTCGAGTTCGTCGGCAATGTAAAACTCGGTGTTGTTGAGTTGGAGCCAGATTTTGCCTTCAATGATGTCAAAATGAAACAAGATGCCAAACACGAAACGTTGGCTTACGGCATCCCAGCCCGATTTCATCAACTGGAAATGATTGCCTTCGCGGTCGGCAATCACCTGTGGTTTTACGGGCGAATTAGAACCTGCGAGGAACACCGCGTATTCTTGAAGCAAGCCAACAAGGATTTCTTGATATTTTTTCACCTTATCCATAGCGCGATGGTTTTTGTGCTGATGTCGACAACAATTATTCTCAACGGTTTTTCGTGGACGATTCTCTGGATGAGCGGTCGCTGAAAAAAGTCTTCCCAAACATACAATGGGATAGCCAGAAATACTTCACGGTCTGGTTCTTTTTCTTCCAACACAAACTTGTAACTGTCGAATTGGCCGCTGGCCTTGTGAAATTCCGAGACGGGAGATTGGCCTTCTGAAAACGATTTGATTTCTACTGCGATTTTTTCTTCGCCGCGTTCAGCCGCCAATACACGATCTGTCCCCAAGTCTGCGTACAATTCTACACCCCCCGTACTCAAATCAAGCGGGTCGGAAGTAATGACCCAGCCATCTTTTTCCAATGCTTCTCGAACTTGGTAATGATAAAGATCTCGGCGTGGCATATCGGTTGATTTTGGCTACAAACTTACAGACAATTCCCATTCGGACAGGCTCAAAAGCAAGTTTGAAAAATTCCTTGCATGCTTTTGACCACCATTCGACCGTCTCAAACCAATTTTGTGCCCCGTACCCCGGAAGTCCGTTCCGGGGAGATTGGTCGGTTTTCTTTCTTGTCTCCCCGGAACGGACTTCCGGGGTACATAACCTACACATGATAATCAAGGAACACATCGCCGAGCGTTTCCGCCAATTGCAGGACGACATCTGCCGCGCCCTCGAAGCCGCCGACGGCGGCGGAAAGTTTTTGGAAGACAATTGGTTGCGCCCCGAAGGCGGCGGCGGTAGGAGCCGTGTGCTCGAAGGCATCACCATCGAAAAAGGCGGGGTCATGTTCTCCGCCGTGCATGGCCCACTGCCAGAGGTGACGGCCAAAGCCATGAACCTCGCGCCCACCGATTTCTTCGCCACCGGGGTTTCCATCGTACTGCACCCGCACAACCCGATGGCACCGATCATCCACATGAACGTGCGCTATTTTGAGACGACCGACGGCGAACGCTGGTGGTTCGGCGGGGGCATTGACCTCACGCCGCACTATGTCGTTCCTGACGATGCGCGGTTTTTCCACCAGCAGTTGCGCGACACCTGCCAGAAATTTTCCCCGACGTTCTACCCCGATTTCAAACAACAGGCCGACGATTATTTTTTCCTGAAACACCGCCAAGAAACGCGCGGCATCGGCGGCATTTTCTTTGATTACCTCGACGAAAAAACGGGCTTTTCGCAAGAAAAACTCTTTGAGTTTGCCCTCGCCGTGGGCGAAACCTTTGCGCCGACGTACACCGAACTGCTCCGCCGCGCCACGCCGCGCACATTCGGCGAAGCCGAAAAACGCTGGCAAATGCTCCGCCGTGGCCGGTATGTGGAATTCAACCTCGTGTGGGACCGAGGCACCAAGTTCGGCCTCGAAACCAATGGGCGCACCGAGAGCATCCTCATGTCCATGCCGCCCACCGCCCAGTGGGCCTACAACCTCCAGCCAGAGCCGAGCAGCCCCGAAGCAGAGACTTTGGCTTGGCTGCGCAAGGGGGTGGAGTGGTGAGGTGTCAAAAGTGGAGAGGTGTCATCTGCGAGGCACAAGCAGGTGACATCTCGGAACGGAGATTCCGTGACGATTGCCGCTCAGAGATACCGCGCTGGCTGCCGCTCCGAGATGTCACCTCTCCTGCGTCGAGATGACACCTCTTCGCTCTGGCACTGACCGCAGTGGAGAGGTGTCATCTGCGAGGCACGAGCAGGTGACATCTCGGAACGGAGATTCCGTGACGATTGCCGCTCAGAGATACCGCGCTGGCTGCCGCTACGAGATGTCACCTCTCCTTCGTCGAGATGACACCTCTTCGCTCTGGCACTGACCGCAGTGGAGAGGTGTCATTTGCGAGGCACGAGCAGGTGACATCTCGGAACGGAGATTCCGTGACGATTGCGGCTCAGAGATACCGTGCTAGCTGCCGCTGCGAGATGTCACCTCTCCTGCGTCGAGATGACACCTCTGCGCTAATCCTCCATCTCCAAATCCCAACCTTTCGGTTTTGGCGGTTCTTCCCCTTCGTGAAAAGCGACGAAATAAACCTTGCCGCCAAACAACTCCCAGACCGATTCCCGAAGCAGCGCAGTCGGTTTTTGCGAAATCAGCGCAGCGTAAGAACTCCACGGATAACCGAGAAAATTCTCCATGACCTTATGCTTGCGCGGGTTGTGATGGATGTAGTACACCAACCAGTTCAAATAACTTTCATCGTCTACCGCTATCCGTTTGAACGGGCGATAAAAAAGATTGCCACTGCGCTGATACCGATGGTTGAAGTACCGGGAATATGCCGTGAACATTCGGGTGAACTGCCGCGCCACCAACGAGTGAAATTCTCGCTCCTCCACTTGTTGAGAAACAAGATGTTGTTGAGGGACTGTCCGTTGAGGTTCATGAGTTTGCTCCGTCAATGTCATCAACGTTGCCGCAGGCTTGATGCGAACCGCCAAGTGAAAATGATTGGGCAACAAGCAATAGGCATAGGTATCCACATATTCCGCAACAAAACGCTTGTACTGTTCCATAAAAAACCTCCGGTCCGCATCGTCGTGAAACAGCGCCTCTCGGTTGTTTGTGCGATTGTAAACATGATAATGCGCTTCAGGTACAAACTTCGCCAGATAGTCGGCCTTGGATTTGGATGGAATAGGCATGGCTGGGTTGTTTTAGTGCTGAGTGGAGAGGTGTCATCTGCGAGGTACGAGCAGGTGACATCTCGGAACGGACGAGCAGGTGACCCCCTCGGAACAAAGATGCCGCGCTGACTACCGCTACGAGATGTCACCTCTCCTTCGTCGAGATGACACCTCTTCGCTCTGGCACCGACCGCAGTGGAGAGGTGTCATCTGCGAGGCACGAGCAGGTGACATCTCGGAACGGACAAGCAGGTGACCCCCTCGGAACAAAGATGCCGCGCTGACTGCCGCTCCGAGATGTCACCTCTCCTTCGTCGAGATGACACCTCTTCGCTCTGGCACCGACCGCAGTGGAGAGGTGTCATCTGCGAGGTACGAGCAGGTGACATCTCGGAACGGACGAGCAGGTGACATCTCGGAACGAAGATTATGTGCTGACTACCGCTACGAGATGTCACCAGCCTCATACTTCGGCAGATGACACCTCTGCGCTACTTCTCCTTCCACAGCCCATCGGCCTTCTCCTCCAACTCCCTCACTTTATCCGCCATACCTTCCGAGCGGTACACCTCGGCCCAGCGGCGCAGCATCTTCGCATAGTCCTGTCGGATGAGCCGTTCATCTTGTAGCGCCAGCGCGGCGGCGTAGAGGCGCTCGGCGCGGGCGTAGAGCGGGGTCACGCGGGTGAGGATGTTGCTGCCCCCGGCTTGGGCGGCGGCGAGGTCGGCGAAGGCTTTGATTTGCCAGACCTCGCGGGTGGCGAGGAGTTTTTGCTCGTTGTCGGGGTGCTGGTCGAGGAGGTTTTCGAGGTTGTAGTGCTGGAGTTGGGATAGGGTAAGGTCGGCTTGCGGGCCTGTTTCCTGCCAACGGCGAATGAGACCGTCGCCAGTGATTTCCCAGATTTTGACCGTGTTGTCATTTCCCAAAATATCTCCTGCCCCCGTAGCGAGGGTTTTCCCATCGGGGGAAAAGGCAACGCTATAGACGGTTTTTCTATGGCCTTCGAGGGTCATCAATGCCTTGCCCGTTTCCAAATCCCAGATTTTGGCCGTGTTATCAGAAGACCCCGTGGCGAGGATTTTCCCATCAGGGGAAAAGGCGACCCTCAATACTGAGGAAGTGTGACCTTCGAGGGTCATCAATGCTTTGCCGGATTCCAAGTCCCAGATTTTGGCCGTTCCGTCCTTAGCCCCAGTAGCAAACTTTTTCCCATCGGGGGAAAAGGCAACACTATAGACAGTTTCTCTGTGGCCTTCGAAGGTCATCAATGCCTTGCCTGTTTCCAAGTCCCAGATTTTGGCACTTCCGTCAAAAGACCCGGTGGCGAGGGTTTTCCCATCAGGGGAGAAGACAATGCCCCAGACCCCATGAAGGTGGTCTTCGAGGGTCCTCAATATCTTTCCAGATTCCAAGCCCCAGATTTTGGCCGTTTTGTCCAAAGACCCCGTAGCGAGAGTTTTACCGTTGGGGGAAAAGGCGACGCTAACGACGTTGGATCCATAGCCTCCGAGAGTCATCAAAGCCTTGCCCGTTTCCAAGTCCCAGATTTTAGCCCTTCCGTCGTAAGACCCCGTAGCTAGGGTTTTGCCGTTGGGGGAAAAGGCTATGTCAATAACTTCGGAAGTGTGGCCTTCGAGGGTCATCAATGCCTTGCCGGACTCCAAGTCCCAGATTTTGGCCGTTTTGTCATAAGACCCGCTGGCAAGCCTTTTGCCATCGGGGGAAAAGGCAACGCTTGTGACTAAAAAAGTGTGGTCTTTGAAAGTCATCAATGCCTTGCCAGAGTCCAAGTCCCAGATTTTGGCTATGCTGCCATTTCCCGACCCATCTCCTGCCCCGGTAGCGAGGATTTTGCCATTGAGGGAAAAAGCGACGCTATAGACAGAGGAACTGTGGCCTTCGAGCGTCATCAATGTCTTGCCTCTTTCCAAGTCCCAGATTCTGGCCGTTTTATCCAAAGACCCCGTAGCGAGGGTTTTGCCATCGGGAGAAAAGGCGACGCTATAGACGTAGTAAGTGTGGCCTTTGAGCGTCATCAATGCCTTGCTGGAGTGCAAGTCCCAGATTTTGGCCGTGTTATCCCAAGACCCTGTAGCAAGAGTTTTGCCATCGGGGGAAAAAGCAACGCTACTGACGTAGTAACGGTGGCCTTTGAGGGTCATCAATACCTTGCCGGATTTCAAGTCCCAGATTTTGGCCGTATTGTCATCTCCATAAATATTTCCCGCCCCTGTAGCGAGGGTTTTGCCGTTGGGGGAAAAGGCGACGCTCGAGACGGAGGCACTGTGACCTTCGAGGGTCATCAATGCCTTGCCCGTTTCCAAGTCCCAGATTTTGACAGTTTTTTCAGACCCCGTAGCGAGGGTTTTGCCGTTGGGGGAAAAAGCGATGCTCGATACGGAGGAAATGTAGCCTTCGAGGGTCATCAATGCCTTGCCGGATTCTAAGTCCCAGATTTTGGCCGTTCTGTCCTCAGACCCCGTAGCGAGGATTTTGCCGTTAGGGGAGAAAGCGACGCTAATGACTTTGGCACCGTGACCTTCGAGAATCATCAATGCGTTGCTGGATTCTAAGCCCCAGATTTTGGTCGTGTTGTCCCAACACCCAGTAGCGAGGGTTTTACCATCAGGTGAGAAGGCGACGCTAATGACTTCGGGATTGTGGCCTCCGAGGGTAGCTGGGCGAGGGAGGCGGTGTGTGGTGTCAGGGTGGTCGTTGTAGTAGAGGGCATCTATCATAGCCTGCGCAGCGCTGGGGTTGTTGGCTTCCACATAGTGGTGGGCGAACTCTGCGAGTCGGAAGGCGGTGTTGCGGTCGCCGTCTTGGAGGGCTATGGTGCTTTTGTAGGCGAGGTCGTTGGCATAGGCGGTGAGGGCAGTTTTTCCCGATTCCTGTTGTTTGAAAAACGCGAACACCCCCAATCCAATCGCCACCACCGCCACGGCCCCGGCGAGTATGGAAAACACCCTCGCCCGCTTGCGGCCCTGCACGGCTTCGCGCGTCAGCCGCTCCGCTTCGTCCAAGCGCCGCTTGTCTTCGGCGGCCTGTAGCCGCAGCCGCTCCGCTTCGGCGGCGCGTTCCGCCTCTTCTATTTTTTTAAATCGCTCCAGCACAGGCTTCACGAGCGTGTCGTGGCTGATTTCGTAGTAGAGTTCGCCTTTGCGGGCCTCGCGTTTGAGCAGTCGCTCGTCGTGCAGCAGTTCGAGCGCGGCCTGCGATACGCCGTACTCGTCGCGCATGGCGGAGGCTTCCATCATGATGCGGCGGCCATTGCGGATGAGGCCACGGGCCAGCAGTTTTTCCACCGCTTCGCGCTCGGCATCGGGGATTTTTTCCAGCACCGAGTGGTAAAAATCTTCGATGATCTGGCGGATGCCCTCGGTGCCGCCGTAGAAATCGGGCGCGACCTGGAAGCCCGCCGGGCGGCGTTGGCGGATGATTTTGTCTTCCAATTGACGGCAGACCAATTGGAGTTGGAAGGCGGCGATTTCGGTTGTTTTAACGTCTGTTTTAACGTCGGAGGGGTTCAAAACCCCTCCGACGTTTTGCCCCGCGCCGACGTTGGCGGCTAAGGCCCCCAAAATCCCCTCCAAGGCCGCCGCGCTGTACCCAAAAATCGGCGAGGCGTAGCCACCTGGCATGGCGGCAGGTCGGGTAATGGCATCTTCGGCACGGTCGCGGTCGAGCAGACGCAAGGAGAAGCGGCAGCGCAGGATGGCCGGGATGTCCGCCGAGAGTTCGTCCAAGAGATAAAGAAAATCGGAGCGGAGGCTGAACACAAACTTGGCCTGCGGCGGCGCCGCGGCTTCCAGCGATAATCCAGCGGGCGGGCGGCGGTTGGCGATGGCGGCGAATTGCTCGATAAAGACCGCCCGCTGCTCGGGGGGATAGAGCGTGAAGAGTTCCTCGAACTGGTCGAACACCACCACTGGCGTGTACACCTCGCCGAGGTCAACGTGCCAAAAGCGGCTGAAATACTCCCAGAGCGAGCGGTCTTCGGGCATATCGGCAGGGATGTAGCCGCCTTCTTTGAGCTGGTGGCAGACTTGGAGTTCGGGCGTTTCGTCGGTGTTGTTCAGGCGGATGAACACGGGCTTGTACTGGCGTTCTTCCAGTTCTGGGCAAACGCCCGCCTGCAAGAGGGAGGTTTTGCCGGAGCCGGATTCGCCGAACAACACCACCAAATCGTTCAGCACGATGAGGCGGAAGAGTTCCTGTTTTTCCGCGTCGCGGCCAAAAAACAGGTGCCGGTCGTCGCCGGTGAAGGAGCGCGGGCCTGGATAGCGGTGCATCATCGGGCGAGTTTTTTACGGTCAAAAATCTTTTTGCACCAGCCGCGCAGTTGCTCCACCGTGTCGGAGAGGGCAGTGTCGGGGTTGTCCTGCTTGTCCAACGCAGTGCGATTGCGCGGCAGGATGGTCGTGAGTTGATCGAGCGGTGTGCCTTCCCAACTGCAGCTGCGCATAAGCAAGGGGATGACGACGGCTTGCTTGGCTTCGTGGCGACTCAGCGCGGCGCGGAGTTGGCGGTCGAAGATGTCGTCGGAGCCAAAGAAATTGGCCGTCACGAGGAGCAGGATGATGTCGGCGGCTTCGAGGCGGGCACTGATTTCGAGGTCTTTTTCAGCACCGGGCAGTATCTGGCTTTCGTCCCAGGTTTCGATGAACTCGGTTTTTTTGAGCGGTTGAAGTTGCGCGTCGAGCGTGGCTTTCAGGGCCTCGTCTTCGGGGGCATACATCAGGAACACCTTGAGTTTGGACGACGCGGTAGGTGCGGCAACAGCGGCTGGCTGCCGAAAGGCGCGGTCAAAATCAGCCAGAAACTGCTCGGCTGGCGTGTCCACGAAGCGCACGTCAAAGTTGTTGCGGTAGAAAAACGCGGTAAGCTCGGCCAAGTCCTGGGGGTTTTGCAGGGCGTAGGTTTCTTTTTGGCGCTGATACCGCCCGATGAGGTGCATGATGAGCCGCAGGTGCCATTCGTTGAAATCAAAACCGAGGAACACAAAGGTTTTGTCGAACTGCTGCGCCGCGCCTTTGTCCTTCACCGAGGTGAAATGGATGGCCACGCTGTTCGGAATCCCGGCGGTATTTTCCTGCTGCAAAATGGCGTCGAGGAAAGCGAGTTGGTCGCGCTCGGTCACAATCATCGAGTCTGGCTGCTCCGCCGAGCCGAAGAGTTGATACACCAAGGGCGCGTCGGGGCGTATTTCGTTTTCCCCGATTTTGATGCCGTTGTTGTGCGTCGGGTTGGTGTAGTGGTAGTAGCGGCACTTGGTGTCGAACTTGTTTTCGTCGTCCAGCGCCTGCGCCAGATAGGGTGCGGGGGAGGTTTCCACCACAAAATGGAAAGGCATTTGCGCCAATTGGCGATAGACCGGGAAATGGTCAAAAGTGGACTGTGCGTAAAATTGAGCGATGAGGTCGTTCAATTCAACGCGGGCGTTTTCCTTCGAATAGCTGGGTTTTTGGAGCACTTCCTGCACAAAAATGGCATCTTCCAGCATTCTGGCGACGTAGGCGAGGTTGGGGCGGGCGGCCAATCGCACCTCGGGGTTGCGGCGTTGCAGTTCTGCCGTTAGGTGCTCGGTGAGCAGGGTTTGCAGTGAAATGCGCTGCCCGTCGCGCTCCAGCGTAGCAGCTTCAGGGCCGAGCACGAGGATGCACTCGCGGTGTTGGAGGGCGCGGACAAGGGTGGGCCAAGCGATGGCGGGCAGGGTGGGGGAGAGGGTCGAAGTGTTGGTCATTCGATTGGTTTCAGTTGAAAAAGCGAGGCAATTCTACGGATAATTGGGAATTCAGCGGGACGTTTCCTAAACTTTCAAAGTTTAGGAAACGTCTGCCAAGTTATTGCAAATTCTCCAAATCCTCCGGCGTGTCAATGCCCATCGTTTCCCATTCCGTCACGCCCACAGCGATGCGAAAGCCGTGCTCCAGCCAGCGCAATTGTTCCAGCGATTCGGCCAATTCCAATGGGGTAGGGGAGAGGCCGGCGATTTTCAAAAGCGCGTTGCGCCGAAAACCGTAGAGGCCGATGTGCTTGTAAAAATCGTGCTGCGCCAACCAGTTTTCTGGGACAGCCCCGCGCACAAAAGGGATAGGGTGGCGACTGAAATAAATTGCCCCATGCTGCGCTGAGAAAACCACTTTCACCACGTTCGTATTGGTCAAAAAGTCCGCGCGGTCAATTTTTTTTGCAAGCGTGGCGATAAAAAAGCGTGCATTGCCCGACAGCGTATCCGCCAGCAAATCAATTTGTTGTGGCTGGATGAATGGTTCGTCGCCCTGTACGTTCAGTATGATTTTGGCTTCGGGGAATCGCCGTGCTACCTCTGCACATCGGTCAGTGCCACTGGGGTGGTCGGGGCGGGTCATCACGACTTCACCGCCAAAACTGCGCACATGGTCAGAGATGCGCTTATCGTCGGTAGCCACCACTGCGCGATCCACCTTTTTGGATTGGATGACCTGTCCAAAAACCCGTTGGATCATGCTTTTACCGCCAATGTCGGCGAGTGGTTTGCCGGGAAAACGGGTGGATGCCCAACGGGCTGGAATGACAGCGAGTACCATTTTTTGTGGAGAGTGGGTTAGAAGAGTATTTTTGCGGCGGGTTTCCCATTCGCCAATTCAAAATCTATGAGAAAAACATCCCCTTTTTTGCTGTTCTGCCTCTTTTTCCCGGTTTTCCTGCGAAGCCAAGAAGAACAGCCTGCTCCTTTGCTCACTTCTCGCGATTCACTTTTGCTCACGGTGGAAGATGGCAAAAAATTTATTCACCACCCCATCAAGTCAAAGCACACGCTGTTTTCCATCTCTCGATACTACAACATTGGGCTTGAAGAACTCTACGAATTCAACCCAATTTTTCGCACCGACCCGACCCTTCACATCGGCGGGCGTGTCAAGATCCCCATTCCCAACAAGGCCATCAAACGGTACAAAAGTAGCAGTTTCGTTGCATCTGAAAATGCCTCTATTTATTACGTGGTGCAGCCGGGCGACAACCTTTTTCAGATTTCAAAACGCTATTTTGAAATGCCGGTGGACAGTATCGTTAAGCGCAACCGTTTGAAAAGCAACAATATAAAGCCCGGTCAGCGAATCCAGATGAGTTGGATGGGCATAGAAGGCATTCACGCTGAATGGCGGCCTGTGCGTGTTGTCACCGAGTCTGACGTGTTCAAATCTCGCTACAAAGAAGAAAAGAAAAACAGAAAGGAAGCCTCGTCTCAGGGCGTGTGTTTTTGGCCAAAAGACAGCAAAGAAAAAGGGTCATTGTACGCACTGCACCGCGAAGCGAGCATAGGCACCATCATCCACGTCAACAATCCTATGAGCAATCGTACCGTGTACGCCAAAGTCATCGGGCGCATTCCAGAAGGTTATGAGCGCAACATCGAAGTAGTTCTTTCCCCCGAAGCCGCACGGAAACTGGGCGCACGCGACCCACGTTTTTTTGTTAAAACAAAATATTTAAAATAGCAACCTTGGCGTAAACTGTACGCCTAAACTCGAACTCATGAACAAAGCATTCATTTTCGCCAATCTGTTGGCCTTCGCGTTTTTTTCCTGCAAACAAGACCCCAAAAGTTCGGGCCAGAACTCCACCTCATCACCTATAGAGTCCAACCAACAAGCCAACCCTACGGTACTTGCAGGCCACTGGATTGCCATTGATTTTTGTGCTTTCGCCAACCAATACGGTTCCGTACTTCAAGCCATGAACAATGCCCACATCCCTTATGCTTACGCGATCACATTCAATCCGGCCAGACCCGACAGCGCGATATGCTACAATGCATTCGAATCGTGGACACTCCCGATCAAATACAAAGCAGATACGCTCGAACTGGTGAGTGCTCACTCAGGCAAATCAATCTACTTGATCTACCATTCAGGCACGGATAAAGAGATTGTCATGATAGACGCTACCGGGCCGCAAACACAAATTGACCGTTTTATCAAATCGAAAGCGGGCACTATCGATGGATATACTGCTTTTACCACAGCATTGAATCACAATATGCTAAACGGGGTATTCCTGCCATTGGGAAAAGGTGCAAGTGGTCAGGTTATGTTCACGCCTGGGGGCTTTTTACAAGGCCTGAAAGGTTATGACCGTTACAGACTTTGTACAGGTGGCGACTGTTTTGTGGCAGGGCAAGACATTGACATAATCACTTTTTATGACTCAAAAGACGAACAAAAAACTACTAAATTTTTAGGATATAGATACAATGGCCAAAGCGATACGCTTACCCTTTACAACCTTGTCAACAACAAGCCAGAAGAAAAAGAATCTTACACAGTCGCCGCACCAGCCTATAAATTCTCTCGAAAAAAATCAGGGTAAATTTTTGCGCTTGAAAACTAAAAACAAATAGTTTTCAAAATGCGCCTTTTTCGTTTTAAAAGGGTAGGGTAGGGGCTAAGCACTCACAAGACCCAACAACAACTTAAACATGTCTTCTTCGCTAAAAAACCTTTCAACCTACGACAATGGCAACGTGCCAAATGCTTCAGACCTAATCTTTGGAATCGTCGTAGCAGAATGGAATGCTCATATCACTCATGCGCTCTACGAGGGTTGCTATGACACGCTCTTAAATCACGGTGTCAAATCCGAGAACATCCATGTGATCCAAGTACCGGGTTCCTTTGAACTGACGGCGGGAGCCCGCATTTTGAATGGAGAACAGAAAGTAGACGTCATTATTTGCCTCGGTTGCGTCATTAAGGGCGAAACCAATCATGACGAATACATCAATCATGCGGTAGCCATAGGCTTAACCAATTTGGCCATTACCACAGGTAGGCCGCACATTTTTGGACTGGTCACCGTAAATAATGAACAGCAAGCCTTAGACCGCGCAGGCGGGCAACATGGGAATAAAGGCATAGAAGCGGCTATCGCCGCCCTTAAGATGGCCGCCCTTAAGAAAATCCTAATCCAAGGCAAAACAGCGCGACCAATTGGGTTTGGATAAATATGTTAATATTTTTTCATAATTTATATTATGTTTAACACGTTTGCAGAAAAACCTTTTTGTTCAAATCTCTGTGGGCCTGCTTATGCAAAGCCGCTACATTTGCCCACTCAATCGTATTCGCAATCCATTTTTTTGAAACCTGCTGTTTTTTAAATGAAAAACACTTACCACGATCTTGTAGCCCAAACGTTTGATTTCCCTCAGGATGGTTTCAGCCTGAAAAACAACCGCCTGTTATTCAATGAGATAGATGTCTACGATCTTATAAAAAAATATGGTACGCCGCTCAAGCTCACATACTTGCCCAAAATTGGAGAAAAAATCCAAACAGCCCGCAAGCTCTTCCGGGATGCCATTCAGCGGCACAATTACAACGGAAAGTATATTTATTGCTACTGTACCAAAAGTTCGCATTTCTCCTTCATCCTAAACGAAGTGCTGGAAAACGGCACTCAGCTCGAGACTTCTTCGGCTTTCGATATTGACTTGATATGGAGACTCTACAAACAAGGGAAAATAAACAAGGGTACTATTATCGTGAACAACGGCTACAAACCTCTCCAATATGTAGAGCGCATCGTAGGACTGATAAACGAAGGATTTACGAATGTTACCCCTGTACTTGACAATGCAGTTGAATTAGAAATGTATGATGCCCTTCTCAATAAGGACAAGCACAGTATCGGCTTGCGCATGGCTACGGAAGAAGAGCCTAATTTTGAATTCTATACATCTCGATTGGGCATCCGGCAGAGCGAAATCATTCCTTTTTATCAGGAAAAAGTGGCTAAGAACCCCAAATTCGAACTCAAAATGCTCCACTTTTTTGTGGACATCGGCATCAAAGACACTTTGTATTACTGGAGCGAACTGCAGAAAGGTATCAAGACCTACTGCCAACTCCGCAAAATCTGCCCTACCCTATCGTGTTTCAATATTGGTGGAGGGATGCCGATCCGCAACTCTTTGGGGTTTGAATATGATTATCCTTACATGGTAAGCGAAATCGTGCGAATGATAAAGGAAGCGTGCGACAGCGAAGGCGTGCCTGAGCCCGACATATATTCGGAGTTTGGCAAATACACGGTCGGCGAGAGCGGCGCAACCATCTTCTCAGTCATTGGCAAAAAACAACAGAACGACGCGGAGGAGTGGTATATGCTTGACAACTCCCTAATCAATACATTGCCAGATAGTTGGGGCATCAAAGAGCGGTTTATCTTATTACCCATAAACCACTGGAACAAGGAATATCAGCGTGTAAATATTGGCGGTATTAGTTGCGACAACGCAGATTACTACAACTCTGAAGCGCACATCAACCAAGTGTACCTGCCCAGATATAACATTGAAAAAGACGAACCGCTTTACTTAGGGTTTTTCCATACGGGCGCGTATCAGGAGGCTTTGAGCGGATATGGGGGGCTGAAACACTGCCTGATCCCTGCCCCAAAGCACGTTTTAATTGACAAAAACTACTATGGCGAGTTTGTGGATTGGGAGATATTCAAGGAGCAAGATTCGGAGTCGATGCTGAAGATTTTGGGCTATTGAATAGAGTTCTTGAATAATCTCCTAAAACCAAATTTGCCAGAATTTCACCTTCTACAGCTGTAAGCAAGTAAGAATGGGAAGCAACGCAACTAAAACAAAAGACGAAGCCGCCAATGCCTCCAACGGCACGGCAGTATATGTATTCGAATTGCTCTGCATCGAGCCTTCGGAGAACGATATACAAAACGAACAGGCCCTGCTCAAAGCACTTGCATTCAGCAACCGCCTGTGGAACGGCGGCGACCCCAAAGAGGTGGGCGGCAGATCTGTCTATGCACTTACGGAGCCGAAACTGCAAATCACACTTTTCCTAAAATCGCTTGACACGAGCAAGATGCTGACTGACTATTCTGAGGCGGCTTATATCCTCTATGTGGAAGGGAAAAATTTTGACGAGGTAGATTCTTTCCGACTGCGATTGTTGCGGCATTTGCGAAACACCCTCAAATTCAACCACATCAGGATTCTGACCGATGACATCAGCACCTATATCGCCAATCGGCTGTACCCCGAAATCAACAAGGTGGAAAACCTGCTTCGCCGCTACTTGACCAAATTCTTCATACAGCGGGTAGGCTTGAACTGGTGGGAAACCACCGCCACAAAGTCTATGCTCGAAAAGGCAAAATACAGAGACGAACGGAAAGACGATTTTTCCGAATTGGTGGACGAAGACGTGTCGTTGGTGGATTTCGATGACTTGGGCGAACTGATTTACAAACAGACATCGGGCTTCAACCAGCCTGAAAAAATAATTCAGAAACTCCTTTCCATAGAATCCGTTGAGGAATTGCGACATTTTCAAGTTGAGTTGCAGGGGAACTATACCAAGTATTTTAAGGAGTTTTTCCAAGACAAACACTTCGAGCAGCGCTGGCGCGAATTGTTTAGGATTAGAAACAAGGTGGCGCACCAAGGCACTTTTTTTGACTACGATTTGGAACGCGGCTTGCAATTGACCGAAGCGCTGTCAGAGATTATCACCGAAGCTGAGAGCAAGATTGGCGAAATCGTGTTCAGCGTGGAAGAAAAAGAGGCCATTCGAAAAGCCACGATAGAAGCCGCCACCGAACTTGCAGAAGCCGAACTTGACATCGTAGAGGGCAACCCTGAAAACTACTTTCGGGCTGGACTTCGGGGTTTGAAAGTAGTGGGTAAAATAGCCATTGCCGAAAAGGAGCGCTTCATTTCCGAGACCGAGATGCTGGACGAATTGGACAATGCGATGAGCGCAAAATATAACAATTATGTGGGTCTAAAATGGTTTGTAACCACCTATCTCAAAGGCAAAAACTATGTGGTGAGTGCTTCTTATTCGCTGCTCAACATCCTGATTGACAAGAACAAAGTTGAACTGTACGATGTGAAGACTTACGATGGCTTCTACATAAAAGCGCTCCGTTTCCCTGACAATGACGACAACTGAAACGCCATTTTCCACTCCTGTTTTGCTTCTTCTTTTCAACCGCCCGCAACATACCCGGGCGGTACTGGCACGTCTGCGCGAAGTGCGGCCTATGCGGGTGTTTGTGCATTGCGACGGCCCGCGCCAAAGCGTGGCGAACGAGGCCGAAAAGGTAGCAGACGTTCGGGCAGAAATAGCAAAAATTGATTGGCCTTGCGAGGTGAAAACGCTCTATCGAGAACAAAATGCTGGGCTTCGGGCTGGGGTGTCTGGGGCCTTGGACTGGTTTTTTGAGCAGGTGGAACGGGGTATTGTTTTGGAAGATGACTGCTTGCCCGATCGCTCATTTTTCCCTTTTTGCGAAGAAATGCTCGAACGCTACGCACAGGAAGAACGGGTGATGCACATCGGTGGCTCCAACGTGGCCCAACGGCTGACGCGCTCTTTTGCGGAGAGTTATTTCTTTTCCCAATTCACCTTTGTTTGGGGCTGGGCAAGTTGGCGCAGGGCATGGCAAAAGATGGCGCTCAACCTTGACGGGCTGGAAGATTTTGTGGCCCAAAAGCAGCTCCAAAGCCTCACGCCCGACCCATTGGCGCAAGCCTATTTGCTCGAAAAATTCCGCGCCACGCGCGCTGGCGAAAACAACTCTTGGGCCTACGCATGGGCTTACAGCGTATTGAAAAACAATGGCTTGAGCATCGTGCCGCGCCTCAACCTCGTGCAAAACACGGGCATTGGCGAAGCCGGAGCTACCCACACCAAAGAGGCCGACAAAAAAGCCGATATCCGCGCTTCGAGCCTCCAATTCCCGCTCATGCACCCGGCTCGTGTTGAGTGGCCAAAGGGCTTGGACAAAGAAATTTTTTACGCTTCACAGAAAAGCCGCAGCCGGCTTACCTTGTGGTTCTTGTTGAAGAAATTTGGATTGCGATGAACTACATCATCTACGACCTCGAAGCCACCTGCTGGGAAACTCCGCCCATGGGCTATGTGCAGGAGACTATCGAAATCGGAGCTTTCCGCATCAATCAGTTTGGGGAGGTGCGCGGCAAATTCAACCGTTTTGTGCGGCCCTCCCTCCACCCTACCCTCTCGCCGTTTTGCCGACAACTCACCAACATTGACCAACTTGACGTGAACCGCGCAAACCCTTTTCCCGAAGTGATTCAGGAATTCCAAGATTGGGCATACATCGAAGAGGAAGACTATGTGCTGTGTTCGTGGGGCAATTTTGACCGCAAACAATTCGCTGCCGACTGCCGACTCCACCGCCTTGACGACGAGTGGACGGAGCGCCACGCTAATCTCAAAGAGCAGTACCGCGTGATGAAACGGATGCGCAGCGGCATGGGCCTGCGTAAGGCCGTGGAAAAGGAAGACATCGTATTTACCGGTCAGCACCATCGGGGGATTTCCGATGCTGAAAA
>JBJXFT010000413.1:0-9018 GCA_046155725.1 Saprospiraceae bacterium | reverse complement strand
TACACGGTAGAAACTCGCGCCAAAGAAGTCAGCCTGCGAAAAGTCATGGGTGCTTCGGTTGCGGATTTGATGCTGCTGCTTTCTCATAATTTTTTGGTGCTGCTGGCCCTGGCGGCAGTTTTGGCCGCGCCGATTGGCTGGTTTTTGGGTGGCCAGTTTCTGAATTTGTTCGCCTATCGCATTTCGCTCGGTGTCGGAGTGCTGCTGCCGGGGATTTTGCTGCTCTTCGCAGTCGGCATATTGACAATCGGCTCCCAAACGTGGCGGGCGGCCTTGGCGAACCCGATAAAGTCGCTTCGGAGCGAGTGATGTATGCCGGAACGCTGTTCCGGCACAATGCTCTCAATCAAGCCCGGGCAAATTGTCCCAACTTCGAGCCGAGGCATATAGGCGGTCTTGATTTTCGGCCCCAGCATAAACCAAAAACGATTGCTCAACGGGTGTGGCAGATATTTTCTGAAAATATGCCAGGTTCTTGAAAAAATCAGGCTTCAGGGTTTGACTGGATTTGATTTCGATGGGAAATATTCGGCTGTCGTGTTCGATCAAAAGGTCAACCTCATTGCCGGTGCTGTCGCGCCAATAGTAGCAGTTCGGGCGAAGCCCTCGGTTCAGGCGGCGCTTCATACATTCGACCACTATGAAATTCTCAAATAACGGGCCGCGCATGGGGTGGTTTTCCAGATCCGATGCCGAACGGATGCCCAGCAGAGAACAAGCAAGGCCAGTGTCGTAAAAATAGATTTTAGGGGTTTTGAGCAGCCGTTTGTTGAAGTTTTGAAAATAGGGCGGCAGCAAGAAGGCCACAAAACTGGTTTCCAAAACGGAGAGCCAACTTTTGATGGTCGGCTGCGAAAAATTAGTGTCGTTGGACAAAGAGGCTTGATTGAAAATCTGACCGATATGCCCGGCACAAAGCCGCACAAACCGCTCGAACGAGCCCAAATCGCCAATGTTTTTCAAGAGCCGCACGTCCCGTTCGAGATAAGTGAGCAAATAAGAAGGATAAAAAACCTCCAATGGAGTGGCTTGGTCATAAATGCGGGGGTAAAAGCCTTTGACGATATAATCAAAGGGGTTTTTTAACTGGTGGACAGAGCCTTCGAGTTCTTGGGTTGAGAACGGAAGCAGGTTGAAAACGGCAACCCTCCCGGCGAGGCTTTGGGTTATCTTTTCCATCAGGAGAAAATTCTGCGAGCCGGAAAGGATGTACTGCCCATTGCGCCTTGTTCGATCCACTTCAACCTGTATGTAAGAAAACAACTCAGGAGCATATTGGGCTTCGTCTATGATCAGCCCGTTTTGGTATTGCCTGAGAAAACCGACCGGGTTTTCCCGAGCGTATTGGCGGGTTGGCAAATGTTCGAGGTTCGCGTACGCATAGTCTGGGAATGCTGCTTGGGCTAGTGTTGTTTTGCCAGATTGCCGTGGGCCTGTGATGCTCACCACTGGCATGGTGCGGGCAGCAGACTGAATAAACGAGGTCAATTGTCTTGCTATCATACTTGAAAAATCAAATGGACGAATCTCCAGAATCCTTACAAATGTAAAGTTGAATTTTACATTTGCAAAAACAAAGTTCGATTAAGCACCAGAACAGCGTTCCGGTGTACAAAAAAAACATCATGCTATCCAACTACCTCAGCCTCGCCCTCCGAAACCTCTCCCGCCAAAAAGGCTTCGCCCTGCTCAACGTGCTGGGGCTGGCCGTCGGCATCGCTGCCGTGCTGCTCATTTTCAGGATCGTCAACTACGAACTGAGTTTCAACAAAAACTTCCAGAACTACGACCGCATCGTGCGCGTAGTGACCAAGTCGGTGGGGATTGACGGCGAAGAAAACTTTACGCGCGGCTTGCCCATCCCTGCCATGACGGTCGTCAAATCCACCATCCCGCAACTCTTGGCGAGCAGCAAGGTCAAAGAATATTGGCCGACTGTATTGGTGCCCAATCCCGATTTATCGGGCCCCGCGCTCAAAAAATTCAACATGGGAAGGGAGAAGATTTCCTTTTTTGTAGAGCCTGAGTTCTTTCAAGTTTTTGACTTCCAATGGTTGTCGGGCGAAAAAAACTCGGCCCTCAAAGACCCAAACACCCTCGTGTTGACCCAGACTATGGCTGAAAAATGTTTCGGCAATTGGGAAAATGCCATAGGGCAAGTCTTGCTGATTGACAATGACCCGATGACCGTGCAAGGCATTGTGGCCGACCCGCCTGTGAACTGCGACCTGCCGATAGTGCTCGCCGTTTCTTACGCCACGCTCTTGAGCGACAAGGAAAAATATGAATATCAGGAAGACTGGGGTGGCATCAGCTCCAACGACCAGATGTTTGGGCTTTTGGCAGATGCAGGCCAATTTCAGGCGGCCAATAATTTGGCAACCCAGGTGGGCCAAAAGGAATATGCAGAAGATGGCAGCCCCACAACTGCTTCCAAGGGTCATCTCTTGCAGCCATTTTCGGAACTGCACTACGACGACCGCTACGGTACATCGGCCACGCACGTCATCTCAAAAAGCAGGTTGTGGGTGCTCTCTTCCATCGGTTTTTTGGTGCTGCTGATGGCCTGTTTCAATTTTATCAACCTCAGCACCGCACAGGCCCTGCGCCGTTCAAAAGAGGTGGGCGTTCGCAAAACACTGGGCGGCAGCCGAGCCAATCTTTTCAACCAATTCATGAGCGAAACGGCGCTGGTCGTTTTGTTTTCCGTAGCAATAGGAACCCTTTTGGCTTGGGCCGCCTCCCCATTGTTGGAACACATTTCCGAAGTGCCGACCGAGTTGCCCTTTCTCAGCCAACCGATTGTTTGGGGCTTTTTGGGCGTATTGGCCGTGGTCGTCACCTTGCTGTCTGGGTTTTACCCATCGCTGGTTTTGGCGGGTTTTGACCCCATCCGCGCGCTGCGCAACAACCTCTCCAGCCAGGCAGGCGGCGGGGCAAATGTTCGCAAAGGCTTGGTCGTGTTCCAGTTTGTCATCGCGCAAGCCCTCATTGTGGGCACCATCATCACCCTGTGGCAGTTGGATTATGTGAGAAACATGGATTTGGGTTTCAAAAAAGACCTCGTTTATACCTTCAACATGGATGGCGACAGCCTGAGCCAATCAAAATTAGCGGGTTTCAAACAGCGGCTTCTGCAAATACCAAGCGTGGAGTCTGTAGCTTTCGGGAGCGACCAACCTGCATCCGGCAGTACTTGGTCCACCAATTTTGCCTTCGGTCGCGGCGCAGATGACCAGAAATTCAGCACGACGATGAAATTCTGCGACGCAGATTTTCAAAAAACCTACGGCCTTCAAATACTGGCCGGGCGATGGCTCGAACCCAGCGATACGATGAAGGAATTTGTGGTGAACGAAACCTTGCTCAAAAAGGTAGGCATCAAAAACCCGGAAGAAGCCCTCGGAAAAGAAATCCGGCTTGGCCGCAACAAATGGCGCAATGTGGTAGGGGTCGTAAAAGACTTTCACGCCCATTCGGCGCACCGAACCCTGGAGCCATTGGTGATGTGCAGCAACCTTCAACGAATGTATGGGGCAGGGTTGAAAATCACGCCCCAAAACATCCCCGCCACTACCGCCGCTATCCAGCGCGAGTTTGACAATACCTACCCTGAGCAGGTGTTCGACCCAACGTTCTTTGACGAGAGCATCGCCGAATTCTATGTTTCCGAAAACCGCTTTTCGGCCACTTGCAAGGGCTTTGGCTTGCTGGCGATTTTCATCTCCTGTCTCGGTTTGTTTGGCCTCGCAGCCCATGCGGCCCAACGCCGTACCAAAGAAATCGGCGTGCGAAAAGTGCTGGGCGCGAGCGTGGCTGGCATAACGGGTTTGCTGGCGAAAGACTTTCTGAAACTCGTTGTCATCGCCATCGTAATCGCCTCGCCCGTCGCTTATTTTTTCATGAATAAATGGCTCGCCGACTTTGCCTACCGCATTGACATTCAGTGGTGGATGTTTGTAGCGGCGGCTTTAGCCGCCGTAGGTATTGCGTTCCTGACGGTGGGTTTTCAGAGTGTGCGGGCGGCACTGGCGAACCCGGTGAAGAGCCTGCGCAGTGAGTGAATGGATTGATTCGATTGGTTCGATTGATTCGATTGGGGTTCCAAGCCATTGCACCCAATCGAACCAATCGAATCAATCGGCCCAATCGAATCAATCGAAATAATCGCACCATGCTCTCCAACCACCTCCTCCTCGCCCTGCGCAATATGCGTCGCCGCGCTTTTTTCTCCTTCATCAACATCGCGGGCCTGGCCGTCGGGCTGGCCGCTTGCTGGCTCATCGGGCTGTACGTTTTTCACGAAAAAAACTACGACACGTTTTTGCCCAATGCCGACCGCATTTGTGCCGTAGCCCTTGACCTGAAAATGGGCGACGAGGAAGGCCGCACCACCAATACGCCGCCGCCGCTCGGCCCCCGGCTGGCTGCCGATTTCCCGGAAATAGAACTCGCCGCCCGCACATTTAACCTCCAAGAAAGCAACGTGCGGCTCGAAAAACCGGGACAAGCACCGCTCTCTTTTTCCGAAACCGGAGCGTTTGCCGCCGACACTTCATTCCTCGAACTGTTCGATTTTCCGATGGTAGAGGGCGACGCGGCCACCGCACTTGACCGACGCGGAAGCCTCGTGCTGAGCGAATGGGCGGCGGAAAAGTATTTTGGCAAAAGTGCCGCCCTCGGTCAATCGCTGCTGATTAACGACCGTCCGTTCACGGTTTCGGGAGTGGCGAAAAACCTGCCCTTGACTTCGACCGTGCAGTTCGATTTTTTAGTGCCAATGGCAGATTTTAAGGTGGTTGACCGCTTTTCGTGGTCGTGGGTTTGGTTGCAGGTGGACACCTGGGTGCGGCTGCGCGAACGCCCCACTGCCGCGAGTTTGGCTGCGCTCGAAGCCAAATTTCCCGACATGGTGCGCCGCCACGCGCCCGCCGCTTTCGAGCGCATCGGTCAAAATTTTGAGGAAAACATGAAACGTGGCGACCGCTGGAACGTGCAATTGTTGCCCCTGCCCGGCCTGCACCTCGGTCATGCCGACCTCGCCACACGGCTCGTGACGCTCGGTGACGGAGCGCAGGTGCGGATGTTCGGCATCGTCGGTGCGCTGATTTTGCTGTTGGCCTGCATGAATTTTATGAACCTGTCTACTGCGCAGTCTTCCACTCGCGCCCGCGAAGTGGGCGTTCGGAAGGCGCTCGGCTCGCAGCGCGGCACCCTGGTCAGGCAGTTTTTGACCGAGGCCATGTTGTTCAGCAGTATCGGGATGCTCTTGGCCGCTGGTTTGGCGGGGGCGAGTTTGCCGCTTTTTAACCAACTGACGGGGTTGGAACTGGGCGTTGCCGACCTTTTTTCAGTTAAAAATTTAGGATTTTCAGTGGGGCTGACCGTGCTGACGGGTTTTCTCGGCGGCTTGTACCCGGCCTTTTTTCTGTCAAAATTCAATCCGGGAGGGGTTTTCAAAACGACCTCCGCCACCACCAAAGGCGGCCATGCGGGGCTGCGAAACGGGCTGGTGGTGTTTCAGTTTTCGGTGTCCATTGCGCTCATGCTCGGCTCGTGGGTCGTGCTGCGGCAGTTGGATTTTGCCCGAAAAAACTCGCCCGGCCTGCAACGCGAAAACGTGCTGGTGTTGCCCGTGCTGCGCAACATGGAGGACCCAGAGAAAATAGAATTGTTCCGCCAGCAAATCGAGCAACTGCCGGAGGTGACCTCTGTTTCACGCACTGCTTTTCTGCCGTCGCTGGGCAGTTTCGGCGATTTCTACGAACCCGAACAGGGCGACCAAAGCCGTCCGGTGGTGCAAAACCTGATGCTCTCGTCCTTCCTTTCTGACACGCGGTTTGTCCCGACGCTCGGCTTGGACATCATCGCCGGGCGCAACTTTCAGGACGATACTGGCCTCGGCGACTCTTGCTCCGTGATTTTGAACGAGGCCGCCGTCCGCGCCATCGGCTGGGAAAACCCCGTAGGGAAATGGATGCGCTACCCCGGCAACGCCAACCAACGGTTTCAGGTGGTGGGCGTGATGCGCGATTTTCACCTCGGCTCGGTGCGTGCGGCGATTGAACCGGCGGCTGTTTTTCATCAGTCCTCCAACTCTTATCGCGTCTATGCCTCCTACGTCGCGGCCCGCTTGCACCCAGGGACGGAAAAATCCGTGCTCGACAAAACCGCCAAACTCTGGGCCGCCGCGATGCCAAACGCACCGTTCAGTTTCGATTTTTTGGATGAGTCGTTTGCCCGGATGTACCGTTCGGAGGCTAAAATGGGGTCTGTTTTGGGTGTTTTTACGGGGTTGGCTTTGTTCATCGGGTGCTTGGGCCTGTTCGCGCTGGCGGCGTTCACGGCAGAGCGGCGCACGAAGGAAATCGGCATCCGCAAGGTTTTGGGCGCAAGCGTGGTGGGCATCACAGGTTTGCTGGCGAAGGATTTTTTGAAACTCGTCGTCGTGGCCATCGTAGTTGCCTCGCCGGTCGCCCACTGGTTCATGCAACGCTGGCTGGCGGATTTCGCCTATCGCATTGATATTCAATGGTGGATGTTCGCAGTAGCGGGTTTGGCAGCGGTGGGGATTGCGTTTTTGACGGTCAGTTTTCAGAGTGTGCGGGCGGCCTTGGCGAACCCGGTGAAATCGCTGCGGAGCGAGTAAAATGTAGGCTGGAATGCTATTCCGGCACGGCATCATCTTGGCCGGAATAACATTCCGGCCTACAAAACTGTACAGACTATGATTCAAAATTATCTCACCATCGCCCTCCGCTCCCTCTGGAAAAACAAGGGCATTGCAGCCATCAACATCGTTGGCCTGTCTGTCGGCCTGGCCTGTTTTGCGCTGTTTTTGCTGGATGTTCTGAACGAGTACAGTTTCGACCGTTTTCATGCGAAATCCGAACGCTTGTTCGCGGTGTATGAGGCCATCGGTGAAATCAGCGGCCAGCCCGCTCAAAAAACGAGCAATTTGCCCATGCCGCTTGGGCCAGCGTTGAAAGCCGATTTGCCCGATGTCGAACGGTTTGCACGATTGCAGGGGCAGGGCGAAACCTTTTTTGTCCGCACCCCAAACGGTGTGGTAGAAGAGCAGGCGTGTTTTGTGGACCCGGCGTTTTTCGAGATGTTCAGTTTTCCGTTTTTGTACGGCAACGCGGCCTCGCCGCTCGCCACCGCAAACGACGTGGTTTTGACCGAAAAAATGGCGCAAAAACTGTTCGGGGAATCCAACCCAACAGGCAAAACACTGGGAATCAACATCGTCGGGGGAGACCATTTCGAGCCGTTCACCGTCTCCGCAGTCGTACAGGATTTACCCTCCAATTCGACCCTTCAATTTGGCATTTTGATGCCGTTTGAAAAATTCGCCGCCAGCGAACGCGGCAGAGGAATCGCAACAAACTGGGGCCAATTGTCCATGCAAACTTTCGTCGAATTGCGCCCTGGTTCCGGCTTGCCGCACAACCCGGCGCGGATGGAGCAGTTTTTCCTGAAATATTATCCCGACGTAGAAAAACAACTCCGCGCAGCCAGTCTGTGGAGCAAACCCGAGCCGCCCGTCACATTCGCGCTTTTGCCCATTCAGTCGCAGCACCACGACCCGGATTTGGGCGTAAACCCCTCGCTCTCGCTGATTTTGCTGGCCATCGGCAGCATTATCTTGCTCATCGCTTGTATCAATTTTACAACGCTGGCCATTGGGCGCTCCGCTGGCCGGGCACGCGAAATCGGGGTACGCAAAGTCGTTGGCGCGAGCCGGGGGCAGCTGTCGCGGCAGTTTTTGACGGAGGCGATTTTGCTCAGCGGGCTTTCGACGGCGGTGGGAATCGGTTTAGCAAAAACGCTACTGCCCTTGTTTAATCAATTGGCAGACAAACAATTGACTTTTGATTTCCAACAATTCCCGGAACTGTACTGGCTCGTGCCCGCGCTGATTTTGCTGGTCGGCGCACTTGCGGGTAGTTATCCGGCCTTCGTGCTGTCTGGTTTTTCACCGCTCGAAACCTTGAAAAGCAAATTGAAAATTGGCGGGGAAAACTGGTTCACCAAATCGCTCGTCACCTGTCAATTCGTGCTTTCGGTCGGCCTCATGGCTTGCACGTTCATCATGCTGCGGCAGATGGATTTTTTGCGCTCAAAAAACCCAGGTTTTGACAAAGAAAACATCGTGATCGTGAGCGCCGATGGCGCGGAAGACCCGACTAAAATCCTCGCCCGCTTTCGTCAGTCGCTGTCCAACCGCCCGGAAATCGGGGGCATAAGCGGCGCAGAGCTCTCACTCGGCGCGGGTGCGGGGTTGAGCAATTTCAAGTTCGATTATCAAGGGAAGAGCAAAATAATTTTTGAATATTTCATTGACCCGGAGTACCTCGGCGTACTGAAATTGCCACTCGTGTCTGGGCGAAACTTTGACCCGAACCTGGTGCAAGACAGCGTGACTTCTGTCATTTTCAACGAATCTGCCGTCCGCGATTTCGGTTGGACGAACGAAACTGCACTTGGCCAAGTACTCACAGGTTACAATGAGAGCGACCCCAAGCGCAATCCTGTTGTGATTGGCGTGGTGCGTGATTTCCATTTCCGCTCGCTCCACGAAAAGGTGTACCCGATGATGTTCACCATGTTCCATGAGTATATGCCGCGACAGTTTTTCGTGCGCATCGCTCCCGGAGACCCCCGCCGCGCACTCGACCAAATGCAGGCTGCTTGGGCCAGTTCGGAGCCAATTTTGCCTTTCCGCTATTCCTTTTTGGATGAAAACCTCCAAAAATATTATGTGGCCGAATCCCGCATGACCACGACCATTGGTTGGGCGGGCGGCATTGCAGTATTTCTGGCCTGCCTGGGTTTATTCGGTTTGGCTACACTTTCGACGCTGAACCGGACCAAAGAAATCGGCATCCGCAAAGTGCTCGGCGCGTCCATCGCAGGCATCACTAATTTGCTGGCGAAGGACTTTCTGAAATTGGTCGTCGTCGCCATTCTTATCGCTTCGCCCCTCGCGTACTATTTCATGCAAAAGTGGCTGGC
>JBJXFT010000402.1:0-30273 GCA_046155725.1 Saprospiraceae bacterium | reverse complement strand
GACCATGCGTAGGTGGCGGCGGGGTTGGGCTGCTGGGCATTGAGCAGGAGCGATTGGCCGGGGGGGAGGATCTGGACGCTGCCGAGGTCGAGCGGTGCATCGAGCGTGCCGTCGTCATGCCATTGCTGGATTTGGAGGATGGTGGGTTTTACCAGCCCAGCCACATCAGGGCAGGGGTGCGGGATGTCGGGGTGGAAGGTGAATGCCAATCGCATGGAGAAGGTGTCGCCTGCTGCGAAGGTGAATGGGCCGTGGGAGTTGATCATGCGGCGGTCGGCCAAAGGAAGATTTTCGGTACACATGGACCAGCCTTGTGGGTCGTTGGGGTTGTCGAAAAAAGCATAATCGGTTGGCACCGCAGTAGGATCGCCCGGGTTGTAGCCCGAGCCTCCGACGGTGAGCGGCGTTCCGTCGCGCCAAAGGGATTGGAGGTAGTGGTAAAATTCTTGGGGGGCAGAAGGGTCGCTTTGTGCAGGAGGGGCACCTGACCCTCCTCTACTGTAATACATCGCGTGGTCGAGCGAGCGGTTTAGCACAGAAATGCTTTCAACAGGCACATTTTCCCCGAATGTCGGTGTCCCAAAACAGCTGCTTCCAGGCTGGCCGTCCACCGCATCTGAATTGTAGACATAAACACTATTTGCCTCCGGCATGCTACCAATGTAATCATCATCAGAACATCCAAGGTCAGGGTCGGTGTGAAACCCCAAGTAAGTATCGGAATAGCCGCCACTTGAGCGGTTGATTACATCGTAGTCAGCAAACACAGACTGCCAAATACCTCCGCTTTGCGGGCAATCGTAGGCGTAAACGGACATCAAAATATCCACCCCAAGCGCTTGGCCGTTTGTTTGTTCGTGCACGGTTTGGTCAGTAAGCGCCCACCAAAGCATTCGGTCGCCCTTGAGGCGCGGATAGTCACCATCGAACACGTTGTATTTGCCATCGCCATTGGTATCCACGAAAGGGGCAGGAAGGCTGTCGGGATTTGTGGTGACGAGCGTGAAGTCCAAATTCTGGCGGAAGTGCGGATTCCCTTTGGCCGGCCAAGTCAGAAAATCGAAAGGCGGAGGCGCACTCAAAACTCCATCTTCCCCAAAGTCGCGTCGGATGCGGGCGATTTCTTCGCGGGTGACCGACCACAAGCGGTTGAAATCCTCCATAGGGCTGGAAGCGATGCCGACCCGATAATCGCTGCCGAACAGCTCCCCAAAGTTGCTGGCGCTGATGTGCAAATTTCCGGCTGCGTCTTTCCCTGCCAGCCATGGGCTGTGGGCGAAGAGGGTCGAAGTGCTGCTATCGGCGGGGATGTTGAATGCAGATTCTGCGCCATTGAAAAACAGGCTGGAAGAGGGCGCTTGCGTTAGTGAAAACCCGCCGTTGTTGAGGTTTCTTTCGCGGATGAACAGGGTCTCTTCGGGCGGCATGGATCCGCCCAATGCGTTGGTTTTGATTGCGTAAACTTTGGATGGAGTCCCAGCCCCGCCATGACCCACAAAGAAATAACCGCCGTCCGGCAAAGCGAGCACTTTGCCGCCTTGCCCTTTCTGGTACGTTTGTTTCCAGAGCACACCGC
Organism: Saprospiraceae bacterium; assembly: GCA_046155725.1. Lineage (GTDB taxonomy): Bacteria > Bacteroidota > Bacteroidia > Chitinophagales > Saprospiraceae > M3007. Next base: position 28,697 of record JBJXFT010000402.1, on the reverse strand, counting down.
CGGCTTCATTGGTTTTTAGCAAAGTCATGGCTCCTCCTCCCGTCCGGCCAGTCGCCACGATGCTGCCATCGGCGTTTACGGCCAGCGCATTGTACACTTCATCCCCTGGGGCGGTTTCCCAAATCAGGTCGCCGTCGAAATCAAACTTTGTGATACAAGCCCCGACATCGGTCATCCCGCAGGTCAAAAAACCATTCGCAATGGGCGCCATTCCTCGAAAAGCATATTCCCCCTGAAAGTCTTTTGACCAAAGCAATTCTCCATCTAAGTTCAGAGCCAATAGCATGCCCAAGTTGGTAGCAGCATACACCCGGTTGTTGTGCAAGATCGCCGCGTTCGGCACATTCTGAGCCGGAAGAGAGAGCGGCTTTTCCCAATCAATGGTCACCACGGCTTGATCAGAAACCGATATTTGGTGAACAAACTGTCGGCCAATCAGCCAAAAAGTGTTTGCGCTTATTTCCACCACTGCAAGCCCTCCGTTGGAATTTGAACCTGCCGTATCAACAATGGATCCAGCAAGTTCCGTGCCTTCGCCCGGCTTGTGGATTACAATGTAATGGGTTGACGTATTTACGGATCGGGAGCAGAGCACGAAGAACGGCTTGCCCGTCTGAGGGTTCAACTTTTCTTTGACAAAGTTGCTGTACAAATGATTCAATCCTACGGCAAAGCCAATTGCTGTACCATACTCGTCAAGTTCAATAATCTTGCTTCCTGCGGTGATCAGGAAACGGTCGTTGTCAAAGCGAACATCAGAAAGTGTTCTTGCGTTTGGGGAAACAGTCGGCAGTTTTTTGTTCCAAACCTCTTGGGCAAAAACAGCAGCGCAGCCAAGTGCGAAAGCGAAAAGGAGGGCAGGTTTTTTCATGACGAACTGGATTTTGTTTGCGCAAACATACCATCGCACCCGTCAGCCCCAAAACCTTTTTTTTCCAAAAGTCAGGTTTCTGGACAGCCAAAAACAAAGCGTAGTTTTGTGCGGATTATGAAACAGACATTGCTCCTGCTGCTTTTGCTCACCCTCCCCGCCGCGCTCGCAGCGCAGGCTTGCGGGTTTTCTGAAGGAAAAAACTTGGCCCAACTGAGGGCGGCGGTTTTTGCCAAAAACTTGCCGCCAATGGCCTTGGGAAAGGCAAGAACCCAACTTCCCGACAATTGGATCCCGAAAGAATCGGGATCGAGAAGTTGCACGCCCGCCCCCCGCCCACTTGTCTTCCTCCCCCGATGGTCGGCAGAGCAACTGCCGTTCTTTTGCAAACTCGAGCACGACTGGGGAATAAAATCCAGCGTCCCGTTCAAGTTCCGCCTCGGCTCGGTGGAGTATGTGGATTGGCTGGAAGGGAAATGAGTGCGGAATGGGGAATGCGGAATGGGCGGCACTTCTTTCCCGCAAAATTTTCTGCCCCACATTTGGAAACGCACCCTGCCTTTCTACCTTTGCCCCGCTTTTTTAACGGGGCGTTCACAGACTTTTGACAAAACGGTGATTTAAAGCACCTCTAAATAGGAAGCGTTTTTGGCAGATTCTTTTGTGGGCACAAGGCCGTTTTTACCTTTGCAGCAACAAAATCTGTTCCTCCCCGGAAAACGAAAAACAGCGGGTCATTTGCCCAATTTTCAGAGAAAATCAACTACTTCCGATATGTTGTTGAAACGCATTTGCTGGGTTTTCACGCTCTTCATTGCCGCCACCGCCTCCCTCCGCGCAGGGCCTACCAAAGAGGCCGGCAAAGAAATTTTCATGGCCAACTGCGCCTCCTGCCACAACAAGAACATGAAGGATGACCTCACCGGTCCGGCTTTGGCTGGTTTTGAAGACCGATGGGCAGCCTATCCGCGCAAAGACCTCTATGCTTGGGTCCGCAATTCGCAGGCGCTCATCGCCACCGGTCACCCCTACGCCAACCAACTCTGGGCAAAGTGGAAGCCCACGCTGATGAACAACTTCCCCGGCCTCACCGACGAGCAGATCGAGAGCGTTGTACTTTTCATCAATGCCCCGCCGCCGCCGCCGCCCAACGGGGACGACCCCAACAAAGGCCCTACTGAAGAAGAAGGCCTCCCGTGGATGTTCATCGGCCTCGCTGCCGCGCTGCTCCTGCTCGCTTTCGCGCTGATGCGCATCGTGAACAACCTCAGCAACGTATCTCGTGCAAAAGACGGCCTGCCCCCAGTAGAGAAGACACTCTATCAGGTGCTCACCACCAAAGGCGCGGTCGCTTTTCTGCTGTTTGCTACAGTGCTGATTTTTGGCTACAAGGCCGTGGACAACGCCACCAAAATGGGCCGCGAGCAAAACTACAAGCCCGACCAGCCCATCAATTTCAGTCACAAAATCCACGCAGGCATCAACAAGATTGACTGCCAATATTGCCACGACACCGCCCGCCGCTCCAAACAATCGGGCATTCCCGGCGCAAACACTTGCATGAACTGCCACACTGCCGTGAAGAAAGGCACCATCACGGGCACGAGCGAAATCACCAAAATCTTTGCCTCCATCGGATACGAGCCCGTCACAGGCAAGTACCTCGATGGCTACGAAAATTGGAGCGAAGCGCAAATCGAAGGCATCTACAAAAATTGGATCGGCCAAGAATACATGGCCGACAACAATCTCACTGCCCTCGACGAGAACGGCCAGAGCGTGGTGGACAACCAATGGGACGGAATCGTGAAATCGCTCAAAGACGACTCGAACGGCAAAATCCAAGGTCCCATCGAGTGGACGCGCATCCACAACTTGCCCGACCACGCCTACTTCAACCACTCTCAGCACGTCAGCATCGGCCAAATCGCTTGCCAGAAATGCCACGGCAAAGTGGAAGAAATGGACGTGGTGTTCCAATACGCTACCCTCGGCATGGGCTGGTGTATCAGTTGCCACCGCGAAACGGAAGTGAAATTCAAAGACAACGACTATTACAAGCAATACCAGCGCTACCACGACGAACTCAAAGCGGGCACCCGCGACAAAGTGACCGTGGAAGACGTCGGCGGCTTGGAATGCCAGAAATGCCACTATTGAAAATGTGATAATTTGACAATGAGGCAATGTGATAATGAGGCCATTCCGACAATTATCAGATTATCGCATTCCCCAATTATCAAATTATCCAATTCCCCGAATTATCAAATTATCCAATTAGCACATTATCACATTAAATATGAACAACGGTATTTGGGTAGGCACTGAAGATTTGACGCGCGACGAAGCGTTCGTGCAGTCATCGCAGCGCGAGTTTTCGGTGGAAAACATAGACCAAGCCGACGGCAAATGGCAGGCCAGCCGCCGCGATTTCCTAAAGCTCATGGGTTTCGGCCTCGGCGCAGCCACCGTTGCGGCCTCTTGCGAAATCCCGGTCAAAAAAGTCATCCCCTACGTCACCAAGCCCGACGAGATCGTGCCGGGCGTGGCCAACTACTTTGCCTCCTCCTTTGTGAACGGCGGTGACTACTGCGCCATTCTGGTAAAAACCCGCGAAGGCCGCCCCATCAAAATCGAGGGCAACACCCTGAGCAGCGTCACCAACGGCGGCACCAGTGCCCGCGCCCAAGCCTCCGTGCTGAGCCTCTACGATACCCGCCGCATTCAGCACGCAGGCAAGGTGGCTGACGGCAAAGTGGAGAAAATGGAATGGGCCGCGCTCGACCGCGAAGTGAAAGCCAAACTCGCTGGCGGCAATATCCGCATCGTCGCCAATACCAACATCAGCCCAAGTGCCGAAAAATCATTGGCTGATTTTGTGGCAAAATACCCCAGCACGAGCGTTGTCTCTTACGACCCCATTTCTTCGGCAGCGCTGTTGGAAGCGAATGCAAAATGCTTTGGCCACCGTGCATTCCCGCACTACAAGTTTGATGAAGCAACAATAATCTGCTCCTTCGGCGCAGACTTTCTCGGCACTTGGGGCAACCCCATCCAGCAAGCCCGTGATTATGCCAAAGGCCGCAAAGTGGCTGGTAAAAAGGCGAAGAAAATGTCGCGCCACTACCAAGTGGAAGGCTATATGTCGCTCACCGGCTCCAACGCCGACAGCCGCATCCAAATCCGGCCCAGCGAAACAGGTGCGGCTATCGCAGCATTGTATGGCGAACTCTCTGGCAACGGCGGCGGCCCAAAATTGAACGACAAAGCGGCAGCAGCCATCAAGAAAGTAGCGAAAGAACTGCAAGCCGCTCGCGGCAAATCCATCGTGGTTGCTGGCTCGAACAACGTGGCAGAGCAGGTCATCGTCAACAAAATCAACGAACTGCTCGGCAACCTGAACTCCACCATTGATTTCAACGGCATGGCATTTGGCCGCAAAGGCGACGAGCGCCAGATGCCCAATTTGATCAAGGAGATGAACGACGGGCAGGTTTCTGCCGTCATCGTTTGGGGCGCAAACCCCGCTTGGGACTTGCCCAACGCCGCAGCGTTCAAAACAGGTTTTGCAAAAGTCGGCACGCGCATTTCGCTCAACACCAATCTGGACGAAACCACGCTGCTCTGCACCCACGCCGCACCCGCCCACCACTTCCTCGAATCTTGGGGCGACGCGATGCCCCGCGCAGGTATGTTGAGCCTCATTCAGCCGACCATCGCGCCTTTGTTTGCCACTCGCCAAGCTGAGCATTCTTTCCTTGTGTGGGGCGAAAGCGCGAAATTGAACAACAACGCAGAGCAACCTTACTACGAATTTGTAAAGGCAAACTGGCAAACAGAGATGTTCCAGAGCCAGTCAAAATACCTTACCCCAGATGCTTTCTGGGAAATGAGCCTCCACGGCGGCGTGTATGAAACCCCTCCCACCGAAGTGGCCGTGGTATTTGACCCGACGGTTTCGGTGGATGTGAGCGGGGTTTCAAAACCCGGGGCTTCCGAGATTGAAATTTCCTTCTACGAAACCGTCAACATCGGGGGCGGCCAATACGCCCACAACCCCTGGCTGCAAGAAATGCCCGACCCGGTCACGCGCACGGTTTGGGGCAACTACCTCAGCATCCCGGTCGAATGGGACGGCGTGAACAACATTGACGGCTGGAAAGGCTTGAAAGATGGCGATGAGGTGGAAGTGGAAGTGAACGGCCAAAAATTCACCTGCGCGGTCGTGCTCAATTTCGGCCAACCGACTGGCACGGTGGCGATTGCGCTCGGTGGCGGACGCGAGGCGGGCGGTTGCGGCGTGACGTATGGTGTGAATGTAAACGCGGCATTGAAACAAGAAAACGGCCTCACGCAATACTATGCCACCGATGTGACGGTGAAACCCACGGGCACACGCGACAAGGATTTTGCCTGTGTGCAGCACCACAACACGATGGGGGTGACGGCCATGGGCAAAGAGGAAGGGAAGGTGATCAATGCCGACGAAAAATCCTTGGGCTGGAAAGGCTTCCAAGGTTCTTTGACCGACCGCTCCATCATTTTCCAGACGAATATCAAAGACCTCCAAAAGTTGGAACACAAACTCGAAGCGTTCCACGAGGAGTCCACCCACCTGAACTCGCAAACCCTCTATCCCGATCATACCGAGTATTTTGGCACGGGCATGAAATGGGGAATGTACGTTGACCTCAACTCCTGCATCGGCTGTGGCGCTTGCCAAGTGGCTTGTGTGAGCGAGAACAACGTGCCGGTGGTGGGCAAGAAAGAAGTGGCGCGCCACCACGAAATGACCTGGCTGCGCATTGACCGCTACTTCTACGGCGACTTGGAAAACCCGAAAGTGGTGTATCAGCCGATGATGTGCCAGCACTGCGACAATGCTCCTTGCGAGAACGTTTGCCCCGTGAACGCCACCAACCACTCGATGGAAGGCATCAACCAGATGGCCTACAACCGTTGCATCGGTACGCGCTATTGCGCCAACAACTGCCCTTACAAAGTGCGCCGTTTCAATTGGCTCGACTATACCACTGCAGACGTTTGGCCCGCCAACGAAGAGCGCGTGTTCCATGTGGAAGGCGAAGACCGTCCTTACTACGCCGACAACCTCTTGCGCATGGTGCTGAACCCCGACGTGACAGTGCGCACGCGCGGTGTCATCGAGAAATGCTCGTTCTGTGTCCAGCGCATTCAGGAAGGAAAACTGACCGCCAAAGCGGAAAGCCGAGCCATTCAGGACAACGACGTGCGCACGGCTTGCCAAACGGCTTGCCCGACGGGCGCTATCGTATTCGGCAACCTCAACAACCCCGAAAGCGAAGTCAGCAAAGCCAACAAATCGGCGGGCGCATTGGCCTACAAAGTGCTCGAAGAAATCAATGTGCGCCCAGGGGTGCAGTACTCGGCCAAGATTCACAACGCAAACGAAGAACTCTTTTCTTGAACGATAAACGATGAACGATAAACGATGAACCCGGATTCAACTACAGTCACTCATCGTTCATCGTTCATCGTTCATAATTAAAAAATCATGTCTCAACCAGTAGCGGCCGTTCGGCACATATTGATTGAAGGGAACAAGTCCTACCACAACATCTCGGAGGATTTGTGCAGCCCCACCGAGAAGACCCCTTCGCGGGAGTGGATTATTGCCTTTTCGCTGGCCTCGGCATTTCTTGCCCTGTACCTCTTTGCCGTCACGTGGACGGTGTGGAAAGGCATCGGCGAATGGGGCGCCAACCGCTCCATCAACTGGGCTTGGGACATCACCAACTTTGTGTGGTGGATCGGTATTGGTCACGCGGGCACGCTCATCTCTGCCATCTTGCTGCTGTTCCGACAGCGCTGGCGCACCGGGGTGAACCGCGCCGCAGAGGCCATGACCATCTTCGCGGTGATTTGTGCGGGGCAGTTCCCGATCATTCACATGGGGCGCGTTTGGCTGGCGTTTTTCATCATGCCTTTCCCCAACACGCGCGGCCCTATCTGGACGAACTTCAATTCGCCGCTGCTCTGGGACGTGTTCGCCATCTCGACTTACTTCTCGGTTTCGCTCTTGTTCTGGTACACCGGCCTTGTGCCTGACCTTGCCACGGTGCGCGACCGCGCCAAGGGCTTCCGCCGCAAGATGTACGAAATCTTCTCGTTCGGCTGGACTGGCAGCGCCAAGCACTGGCAGCGTTGGGAAGCACTCTCGCTCGTGTTGGCAGGTATCTCTACGCCGCTCGTGCTTTCTGTGCACACCATCGTGTCGTTCGACTTTGCTACCTCGGTCATACCCGGTTGGCACACCACCATCTTCCCGCCTTACTTTGTGGCGGGGGCTATCTTTTCTGGCTTCGCTATGGTGCAAACGCTGATGGTACTCACGCGAAAAGTGCTGAAATTGGAGCAGTACATCACGATCAACCACGTCGAATCCATGAACAAGGTGATTGTGCTGACTGGCACCATCGTGGGCGTGGCGTATCTGACGGAGTTGTTCATCGCGTGGTATTCGGGCTATATCTATGAGCAGTTTGCCTTTTACAACCGCGTGTTCGGCATTTACTGGTGGGCGTATTTTGGCATGATGTTCTGCAACGTAGTGGCGCCACAGGTGTTCTGGTCGCGCAAAATCCGCCGCAGCATCTGGTGGACGTTCTTCCTCTCCATTGTCATCAACGTGGGGATGTGGTTCGAGCGCTTTGTGATCATCGCCACCACGCTGGCACGCGATTTCTTGCCGTCTTCTTGGAGCTACTACCGCCCCACTTGGGTCGAGATCAGCCTGTTCACAGGCACCATCGGCCTATTCTTTTTCTGCTACCTCATCTTCTGCCGTGTCGCCCCTGTGGTGGCCATTGCGGAGGTGAAAGCGATTTTGAAAGTGGCGGGCGATCAGTACATCGGGCCAAACGCGAAGCCGGGGCACGGTGAAAAGGTAAAGCACGACCATTGATAATATTGACGGGGTGACTTCAAGTCACCCCGTCAATAAACAAATGGGGTGACTTCAAGTCACCCCGTCAATAAACAATCAAGAATCTACAATCAACAATCAGTACAAATGGCTGCTGAAAATACACAAGTCCTATACGGGATTTACAGCGACGAAGAAGACCTGAAAGGCGCAGTAAGAGCTGCCAACGCGGCGCACTTGGACATCATGGACGTGTTCTCGCCATTCGCGGTGCACGGCCTCGATCCGCTGCTGGGCCTGAAAGAAAGCCGTTTGCACTATCTCGGCTTTATCTACGGCGCCACGGGCGCACTGTTTGGCTTCCTTGCCATGACTTGGATTTTCGTGAGCGACTGGCCCACGATGTATGGCGGCAAGCCCTACTGGTCAGTCCCGGCGTTCATCCCCATCACCTTCGAGATGACGGTGCTGTTCGCGGCCTGGGGCATGACCATTACGTTCTACACCATCTGCGGGATGTGGCCGGGCGTGAAAGCCAAGATGCTCGACCACCGCACTACGGACGATAAGTTTTGCCTCGCGTTCGATGTGACCAGCGCATCCGACGGCGCGGTGGACAACCTGAGAGGTTTTTTCCAAAATACCCAGGCGGAAGAGGTGCATTTAAAAGGGGTTTAGATGGTTTAGAGGGGTTTAGAATGGTTTAGAATGGCGAGGGGTTTAGAATGGTTTAGCATTTTCACTCTCTAAATATCTTACAACATGAACCATGTCTATGCTTTTGAAAAAATGGCTGTTTGACAAACAACTCGGCAAGCCATCAAACAAATTTATCTGAGAACAAAGGGATTTCCTAAAGAGGAAATGTTCGGTGTAACGAGCCAAATCCGTCGGGCGGGCATTTCAATTTGTTGCAACTTGGCAGAGGGCAGTGGGCGAACGACTCAACCCCAGCAAGCGCACTTCTACCAAATTGCATATTCCAGCGCGCTGGAAGTTGTCAATCTGCTGATACTTACCAACGACTTAGGAATGTTGCCCGATGAGGACTATGCGTTTCTCAGAAATGAATTGGAAAAAATTACTTGGGGAATCAACAAATTGAACCCAAATCAAACCCAGCCACCATCTCACTGACCTCACTAACCTTCCTAACCATCCAAACCCCTCTTAATCGGCTCTAAACCATTCTAAACCATCAAACCATTCTAAATCATAAACAGAATTATGAAATACGCAATTGGCGCGATTCTCGGTGTGGCACTTTTTGCATGGCTGTTCTCGGTCTGCTCCCCTGCGGGCAAAAACAAAACAGGCCACGAGTATATGCCCGATATGTACCACCCAGTGAGCTATGAGGCCAACCAATACAGTGCCTACAGCTGGAACCATTGGGACGACGCGGAGGACGGACAAACTTTTAGCAAAGCCCAACTCTCGCAGCCCCGTGGCATAGTCAACGGCACCGTGCCGCGCGGCTACACGGCGGTGTACTATGGCGACGCTTCGGCCATAGATGTGATACGCGGCAAAAACGCCCCGAACGCCATCGCTGCCCAAGTGAACGGCGCAGCACCCTTCACCTACGCCAACACGGAAGAAGACCGCCTGCGCTGCGAAAAGGAAATGGTGGCAAATCCTTTCCCCATCACCAAAGCAGGGCTTGACAGGGTGAAGCCGGTGTACGACATTTATTGCGGCGTGTGCCACGGCGCAAAAGGCGACGGGCAAGGCGTGCTCGTGACGGTGCCTGATGCCAAATACCCCGGTGTGCCCAAAAACTTTCTCGACGCTGAATATATCTCAGCGGGCAACGGTCGCTTTTACTTCGCCATGATGCACGGCTTCAAAGTGATGGGCGCCTACGACGACAAACTCTCTTACGAAGAGCGTTGGCAGGTGATTCACTACATCCGCTCGCTGCAAGCCAAGAGCAAAAACCTCGAATACAGCGAAAAAGCCAATACGCTCAGCAACATCGAAAAGCCAGCAAAAGGGGAGGCTACTGGGCCGGCAAGGATTCCGATTGTGGCCCCGGCTGCTGTTGTGGCTGCCCCGGCGGGGAAATAGATTTGACATAGCTGCTTGCATTGGGGCAGAGCCCCTTGATATTTGTAGCAATGGGTGGAAAAATAGGTTTGGAGGTGCATCGCACCGCAACAATATTACGGTGCGATGCACCTCCAAACATACATCTGGCTTCGGGGCTACAAATATTTCGCCGCTCTGCGGCTGCTAAACACTTGAAAATTGATTGAACGGAAGTTTGAAATAATCATCTATTGGAGCGCGGCAGACGATGCTTTCATCGCCGAGGTGCCTGAACTGCCGGGGTGCATGGCCGATGGTGAAACGTATCAAGAGGCCTTGAGCAATGTGGAGTTGGTCATTCAAGAATGGATAGAAACCGCCCAAGATTTGGGAAGAACGATACCCCAACCTAAAGGGAAACTGATGTACGCATAACCATCTCAAACCCTCAACCCAGAAACCTTCAAACCAGAAACCTTCTAACCAGAAACCTTCAAACCAGAAACCTTCAAACCATCAAACCAATTTCTTTGAACATAATTCGGCTCTGCCCGACCTTGCGATATGAACCTGAATACACAATTTGTATTTGAAAGCAAAACCAAAACGCTGCTCATCGGCGGGATGGTTTTGGGCGCGGTGTGCCTTGGTCTCACGTTCTTCAACGACGACGAGTACCACACGCGATTCTGGAGCAACTGGCTGCACAACTCCGTGTTTTTCACGGGCATTGCGTTCACGTCCATGTTCTTCCTCGCGGCGCAAATCACCGCGTTCGCCGGCTGGAACTCCGTCATCCGGCGCGTTTGGGAATCCATGAGCATGTTCATGTGGGTCGGCCTGATCCTCATGGGCGTGATCGCATTGGGCGTGTGGGGCCACTTCCACCACCTCTACTTCTGGAACGACCCGCACCTGAACCTCACCGACCCCGATGCGCCCCACTACGACCGCATCATCGCCGGCAAAAAAGGATTCTTGAACCCCGTCTGGTTTACCATAGGGACGCTCGGTTTCTTGGCTATCTGGTACTTCTGGTGTGTCAAGCTCCGCCAAGCATCGGTAGACCAAGACACGATGGAAACCAGCGAGTTCAAATACTACCGCAAGCAGCGCAAGTGGGCGGCATCGTTCCTCCCGCTCGGCGGCTTCCTCAGCACGGTTTTCCTGTGGCAATCGGTCATGTCAGTTGACCCGCACTGGTACAGCACCATGTTTGCCTGGTACTCGATGATCTCGATGTGGCTCGGCTCGCTTGCGCTGACGGTGATGCTCATCATCTATTTGAAATCAAAAGGATACCTCGAATACGTCACGCAGAACCACCTTCATGACGTTGGCAAATTCCTCTTTGGCATCTCGGTTTTCTGGACTTATCTCTGGTTCGACCAGTTCATGCTCATCTGGTATGCCAACAACGGGGAGGAGACCATTTATTTCAACGAGCGTATGACGCACTACCCGGTGCTGTTCTGGGGCAATTTGCTCCTCAACTTCGTCACGCCGTTCCTCATCCTGATGCGCAACGACACCAAGCGGAAGTTCGGCACCATGTTCTTTGTGGCGCTCCTCGTGTTCTTTGGCCACTGGTGGGATTATTTCTACATGATCAAGCCGGGCGCGCGCATTGGGGCATTCGAGGCAAAAGAATTGGCCGAAGGCAAGCACGGCGGCGAAAGCCACGGCAGCGTTGCGCCGACTACTTCTGGAGAAAACCACGACGCAGCACCCGCCTCTGTTGAAACTACGGCGGGTGAACACACGGCTGAAAACCACGACACCACAAAGCCCACCGAAGAACACGCCGCAGACGGTCACACACACGCCGACGGCGAACAGCACGGTGACACCACCCACGAAGGCGCTGCCCACACCGAAGAACCTCCCGGCGGCACCGAACACCCCGACGGGGAAAAACATGAGGGCGAGCACCCCGCCTCCGTTGAAACTACAGCTGGCAAACCAACTACCGGAGCGGCCACGACGACTGGCGAGCATGGTGGCGGGGCCAATCATGACGAACATGGCGGCGGCCACCACGGCGCGCCCAAAGAATTCAAATTGGGCTTTACCATTCCTGGCTTGGAAGAGATCGGCACTTTGATAGGCTTCCTCTCGCTGTTCTTGTTCTTCTTTTTCAACCAACTTTCAAAAGTCTCGCTCGTTCCGCTCAGAGACCCGTTTTTGGAAGAAAGCCTGCACCACGACACAGGTGCGCTCATTGAAGGCGAAGGCGGTGGACACCACTAAATAGGCTAGAGATGGTTTAGAGGGGTTTAGAACAAACGCACACTAAACCATCAAACCCCATCTAAACCACCCAGACCCTTCTAAACCATCTAAACTATAAAATTGCAATGACTACGCTAATCATACTCTTCTGCTTCGTCCTGATTGCCATCGTACTGGTGCAAATCGGGAAGGTATACGAACTGACCAACGCCATCAAAGGCGAACAACAAGTGCTGCGCGACAACAGCAAGTGGAACGGCTGGTTTTCAATCGGCTTCGTGGTGCTGTTTTTAGTCGGCGTGTTCTGGTCGGCTTGGGACTACAAAAACGTGATGCTCGGCTCCGGCCCGCACGTATCTGCTTCTGCGCATGGTGGTATTCTGGACGATTTGTTCGATGTCACGCTGGTGCTCACGGGCATCGTGTTCGTGCTGTGCCACATCGCATTGTTCTGGTTTCCCTACAAATACCGCTATCAAGAAGGCCGCAAGGCGAAGTTCATCCCGCACGACAACCGACTCGAAATCTGGTGGACCGCCATCCCCGCCGTGGTGATGACCGTGCTGGTAGTGCGTGGCCTCAATGCTTGGAACACCGTGATGGCCGACGTGAAAGAAGGCGAAGATTACATGGAAATAGAAGCCACTGGCCAGCAGTTCGGCTGGACTATCCGCTACCCCGGCCCCGACGGAAAAATCGGCACCCGCGACTACAAAAAAACCACGGGCGCCAACACGCTCGGCATTGATTTCACCGACCCCAAAACTTGGGACGACGTGATTCCCGGCGAAGTGCTTTACCTCCCCGTGGGCAAAAAAGTCCGCGTCCGCATCCTCGCCAAAGATGTGCTGCACAACTTCGACCTACCACACTTCCGCGTGAAAATGGACGCGATACCCGGCCTGCCGACTTACTTTGTGTTCACTCCCACAACCACTACTGCGCAATACCGCGAGCAACTTCGAAAATACCCTGAATACCACGAACCGTTTGACCCTGCCGAACCAAATGGGCCAAAACGTTGGGAGAAGTTCGACTACGAATTGGCTTGCGCCGAACTCTGTGGCAAAGGCCACTACTCCATGCGCCGGGTGTTTAAGATTGTGTCGCAAGAAGAATACGACGCTTGGTACAAACAGCAAAAATCGTTTTACCTGACCGAAATGCGCGGGAAAGAAGAGGATCCGAACAAAGACAAAGTGCTCGATATCGAAGTGCGCGAACGCGCCAAGGCATTTGGCGAGGGCCTGAAAAAAGCGGTGGAATCCACCACCGCCACGGACAAAACGCTGACGCTGCAATACATCACCTTCGAGACTGGCTCGGCCACGCTCACCCCGAACAGCAAATACGAACTGGACAATCTGGTGACTGGCTTGACCGCCTTTCCTGCGGTCAATGTCGAAGTGGCTGGCCATACGGACAACGTGGGCGACCCGGCGGCGAACCTCACGCTTTCTGCAGCCCGCGCCGCTTCTGTGGTGAAATACCTCGCTGACCGGGGCATTTCGACAGGCCGGCTCAAGCCGCGCGGCTACGGCGACACCAAGCCCCTCGCGCCAAACGACACGCCTGAAAACCGCACAAAAAACCGCAGAACCGAATTCACCATTTTGAATTAATTTGATAATGGGATAATGAGGGAATGTGATAATTGAACATCGCACCGCCATTATCAAATTATCCAATTGTAAAATTATCAAATTAAAAAGAGCATGGCACACGTCACCAATGTCGCTGAAACGCTGGAAGATAGACTCACACAGGAACTGGGCTACGACGACCATTTCCATGAACACCATGAAGGCGACAAGTTCCAGTCGAACTTCCTGACGACCTATATCTTCAGCACCGACCACAAGATCATTGGTCGCCAGTTCCTCATCACGGGGATTTTCTGGGCCTTTTTGGGTGCCATGATGTCCATCGTTTTCCGCCTCCAACTCGGTTTCCCAGAGGCCGACATGGCTTGGCTCCGCCCCATTTTGGGCAAATGGATTCAGGTGAATGAGGCGGGCATCGGCAAACTCGACGCTGAGTTTTACTACGCGCTGGTGACCATGCACGGTACCATTTTGGTGTTCTTCGTGCTCACAGCGGGTCTGAGCGGCACTTTTGCCAACATCCTGATACCCTTGCAGATTGGCGCGCGCGACATGGCTTCGCCTTTGCTCAACGCTTTCTCCTACTGGTTTTTCTTCTTGGCGGGCGTGGTGTTGCTCATCTCTTTGTTCCTAAACACCGGACCATTCTCTGGCGGCTGGACGGCCTATCCTCCTTTGAGCGGTTTGCCGCAGGCCTCCGAAGGTTCGCAAGCGGGCATGACGATGTGGATTGTGTCCATGTCGCTCTTTGTCATCTCCTCGCTTTTGGGCGGCATCAACTACATCACCACCATCCTGAATCTCCGCACCAAAGGCATGAGCCTGTGGCGGATGCCGCTCACGATGTGGGCCATTTTTGTCACGGCTATTCTGGGTGTGCTTTCGTTCCCGGTCTTGTTCTCCGGCCTGTTGCTCCTGATGTTCGACCGCAGCCTCGGCACTTCGTTCTACTTGAGCGAAATCGTGGTGGGCGGCCAGATTCTTGACCGCATCGGCGGCAGCCCGATTTTGTACCAGCACTTGTTCTGGTTCTTGGGCCACCCGGAAGTGTACATCATCATCCTCCCGGCCATGGGCATTGTGTCGGAAGTGCTTTCGGTACACTCGCGCAAGCCGATTTTTGGCTACACGGCCATGGTCTATTCGCTGCTCGCCATCGGCTTTTTGGCCTTCATCGTGTGGGCGCACCACATGTTCATGGCGGGTGTGAACCCATTTATCTCAAACTTCTTTGTGATCTTCACGCTGATAATAGCCGTGCCGTCAGCCGTGAAAGTTTTCAACTGGATAGGCACGATTTACGGCTCGAATTTCCGATTCACCTCGGCGAGTCTTTTCGGGGTCGGGTTTGTGTCAATGTTTATTTCGGGTGGCCTCACGGGCATCTTCCTTGGCAACTCGGCACTCGACATTCCTTTGCACGACACCTATTTCGTGGTGGCGCACTTCCACATCGTGATGGGCATCGCGGCGTTCTTCGGGATGTTCGCGGGCGTTTATCACTGGTTCCCGAAAATGTTCAGCCGCTACATGAACGAGACGCTGGGTAAAATCCACTTCTGGGGCACCATCATCGGGGCGTACGCCATTTTCTGGCCAATGCACTACACGGGCATGGCGGGCGTTCCGCGCCGCTACTACGACGGCGGGGCTTCGTTCGATGCATTCCGCCACTTCCAAGACCTCAACCAATTCATCACGGTGGCGGCCATCTTCGTGTTCTTTTTGCAGGTGATGTTTATCGTCAATTTCTTCTACTCCATTTTTAGCGGGAAAAAGCTGACGACGAAGAATCCCTGGGGCTCCAACACGCTCGAATGGACCACGCCCATCAAAGCGGGCCACGGCAATTGGCCGGGCAAAATCCCTACGGTGCAGCGCTGGGCGTACGATTACGGCAAAGACGGCGAGGAGTTTATTCCGCAGTATGTGCCTTTGAAGGAAGGGGAGCACGACCACGGGGAAGGGCATTGATTCGATTGATTCGATTGATTCGATTAAAGGATTGATTCGATTTGCCCGATTGAACTAATCGAAAAATCGGTTCAATCGGCGAAATCGAATCAATCTCATAATCCTCTTAAATTTGCACAAAAAATACAGTCATGCAATTCGTTGATGTAAAAAATTACATTGCTTTTCGGAAAATTTTTGGCAACGAGAAGAAAACCGCACCGCTCATTTCCTTTCTAAATGCCGCATTGGAAATGCATTATGCCAATGAGGATGAAGGCTTAAAAGTGGCGTTTGTTGAAGCGGGTAAGCACAATTGGTCAAAAGAGGATTTGATTGCGTATGACAATGCCTCGATTGCGGAGCAAGATAAACGAGGGGAAATAGTAGCGGCAGAAAAAAAAGGCGTAAAAAAGCGTGAAATTCAAATTGCACGAGAGATGAAAAGAGAAGGCGAACCCATTGATAAAATAATAAAATACAGTCGTTCAACAAGAAGTGTTGCAAGAACCTTGTGGTATAAAAAATTAACCTAAAATGCGGCGCCAAAAACTCTTCGCCCAAGTAAAAAGCAACGTGCTCGCGCTCGACCCGCAAGCTCGGGTGTTCCTTTATGGCTCGCGTGCGCGAGGCGACCACAAGCGGTTGTCGGACTGGGATTTTTTTGTGATGACGAGCTATCCTTTTGATTGGAAAAAAGTGGACGAGCTTCGGGATTTGCTTTATGATGTTGAACTCGAATCAGGTCAACTTATCAGTTCGGTTGTCGAAAGTAAAGAAGGATTTGAGCGGCTGAAAGCAATGCCGCTTTATCAAAACATCGTTGCCGAAGGTGTCGAAATATGACAGAAGAGAACAAGTCATTTATGGATTACCGGCTCGAACGGGCGGATGAATGCTTGGTCGAGGCAAAGGCAATGATTGCTTTGGGGCATTAGAACACGGCAGCAAATCGGCTCTATTATGCATGTTTCTACTCGTTGACGGCCCTCTATCTTGCCTTTGAAGAAAAAGGGCCGCTGACACATGCAGGGGTAAAAACAAGGTTCAACAATGATTTTGTCCGAACGAGTCTGGTCTCGAAAGGGCAAGGGCGGTTTTACAACAACCTTTTTTCGAAAAGGCAAGATGGCGATTACAAAGACCTTATCAGGTTTGACGAGGACAAAATTTTACCACTAATCGAGGAGACCACGCTTTTTATTGAGACCATCAAACAGTTGATTAGCCAAACAGACCAATCCAAGTAATAAAAAACGCCATGCAGCGCAACGAAGCAAAACAGGTTTCAATTTTTGAGGGCTTGCGCCAGTCGGTCACGGATTTCGGGCTGCTGGTCAAGTTCAAGTTGACGCTTTTAGTTCTTTTCTCTGCGGTGATGTCTTACGCGATTGTGTGCGAGGGCGTGGTGAATTGGGGCGCGATGCTGTTGCTCGCGGTCGGCGGCTTTCTGGTGACGGGCGCGGCCAATGCGCTGAACCAAGTGCTGGAACGCGACTACGACCGACTGATGCCGCGCACGGCCAACCGCCCATTGGTGACAGGAAGGATGACGGTTTCCAATGCGGTGCTGCTCGCGGGCTTGATGACACTGTTCGGCATTTCGATGCTGTCGGTGTTCAATCCGCTGACGGGTTTCCTCGGTACGCTGTCGCTCATCAGTTACGCTTTTGTGTATACGCCGATGAAGCGTTCTACGCCTTTGGCAGTAGTGGTGGGGGCTGTTCCGGGGGCTTTGCCTCTCCTGATAGGTTGTGTGGCTTATGAGGGTTTTATTTCGCCAACTGCTTGGATGTTGTTCGGGTTGCAGTTTTTGTGGCAATTCCCGCATTTCTGGGCAATCGCTTGGCTGGCGGACGAGGACTATAAAAAGGCGGGCTTCTATCTCCTGCCTTCTGGCAATGGCGAAAAAGACAAGACGACGGGGCTGCTTTCTTTTGTGTTTTGCTTGCTGTTGGTGGGGAGCGCGGTGTTGAGTTTTTTGCTGGGCTATGTGGGCGCGGTGGCTACGGTGGTGCTGGTTGTGCTCAATGTCTACTGGGCGTGGCACTGCTGGCAACTCTATAAAACTTGCGAAAGGGCGGCGGCGCGGAAGCAGATGTTCATTTCATTCGTGCACCTGCCTTTGTCGCTGGTCGTGCTTCTGGTGGATAAGGTGGTTTGAGGGTTTCTGGGTTCGAGGGTTTGAAGGTTTCTGGTTTGAAGGTTTGAAAAGTTTCTGGTTTGAAGGTTTGAAAAGTTTGAGGTGTGCCACGAATCAACAATCAGCAATCAACAATCAACAACCAAAATGGCCGCACTAAGGCAAGAATACAACCAGAGCAAAATCCACCCGCACAAATTCGCGCTGTGGGTTGCCATTGGTTCGATTATCATGATGTTTGCCGCGTTCACGAGCGCGTATGTGGTGAGGCGGGCGGCGGGCAATTGGCTGGAGTTCAGGCTGCCCGATATTTTTATGGTGAACACGGTGGTGATTTTGCTGAGCAGCGTGACTTTGCATTGGTCGTTTAGGGCTTTCAAATATGGAAAGGAGCGGCAGTACAAAATGCTCTTGATGGCGACGTTCGTGCTGGGGCTGTTGTTCGTAGTATTGCAATACAAAGGCTGGGAAGCGCTGAACGCGATGGGCGCGACCTTCACGGTGAATCCTTCGAGTTCGTTCATTTATGTGATTTCGGGGCTGCACGCGGCGCACGTTTTGGGCGGGGTGGCAGCGTTGACGGTGGCTTTGACGCACGCTTTTGTGCTGCCGTACAAACCGACCTTGCGGCGCAAACAGCGATTCGAATTGGTGCTGCACTACTGGCATTTTGTGGACATCCTCTGGGTCTATCTCATGGTGTTCTTTATGGTTCAATCCTAAAACAATTATCAACCTGACTGATATCATGGCAGAAACATCTGTTTCACACGCACACGAGACGCACGAGCATGGCTCCGACGAGCATCTTTGGGAAGGCGGCCAACCGCCGATGAAGGCGAGCTATGGCAAGCTGATGATGTGGTATTTCCTCGTGTCTGACGCATTCACGTTTGCGGGCTTCCTGATCGCCTATGGCACCATCCGCTTTAGCATGCCGACTTGGCCGGAGCCTGATTTTGTGTTCGGGTCGTTCCCATTTGTAAACGCGCACTGGCCGCTGGTGTTTGTGACGTTCATGACCTTCGTGCTCATTTTCAGTTCGGTCACCATGGTGCGGGCGGTGCAAGAAGGCCACCGCGAGAACAAGCGCGGCGTGGTGTTCTGGATGTTCCTCACCATTTTGGGCGGAGCCACGTTTCTTGGCAGCCAAGCCTATGAATGGACCATGCTCATCAAGTACGAAAATGTGGCGGTGAACCGCAACCCATTTGGCCGCCACATAGCGGATGGCTTGATGGTAGATGTCAACGGCAAAGAAATCGTAGAGAACGGCGCGCCTGTGGCGGTCAAAAAAGACCAATCGTACCTCTTGCACGGCCATGAGCACGACGGCAAAATCGAACTCGAAAAAAAATACGTCCGCTACACATCGGGCGCATACGCAGGACAGACGCACGAAGTAGAACAAGGGCCAAAAGCCTTTGGCGCGCTCTTCTTTTTCATCACGGGCTTCCATGGTTTCCACGTGTTTTCGGGGGTGGTATTCCTCGCCATTATCATGGTCAACGCGATGAGCGGCCTGTACGCCGCCCGCCGAAACGGCTACGAAATGGTAGAAAAAATCGGCCTCTATTGGCACTTTGTGGACTTGGTGTGGGTGTTCGTGTTCTTGGTTTTTTACCTGCTCTAAGCACTCACTTTCTCACTTTCTCACTTTCTCACTTTCTCACGCCTCTCACCCATGGCACATCATACATACGAGGATCAGAAAAAACTTGTGTTCTACGGCTTGAAGTTGCTCGGCATCATCACGGTGGTCGAAGTAGTGTTCGCGCTTTTTGCCAAAGGCCACATCATGCCCAGCGTCACGTTTGGCAAAGACGGCGGTTTCGGCCAAGTCATCTATATGCTGGCGATGATCGGCGCGAGCATGTACAAAGCCTATTTCATCATTTTCTTTTTCATGCACATGGCGCACGAGGTGCGCGGCTTGGTGCTGACCGTGCTCATGCCGACCACGCTGCTCATCTGGGCCATCATCGCTTTTTTCCAAGAAGGAGGCCAATGGGGCGCGGCGCGCGAGCAAATCAAACAGAAAAACGAAGAAGTGGCGCAACCCGCGCCTGCCGGAAAGCCTACGGGATACTTGCTTCCCGGAACAAGGAAAGGTTGAATTTGGGCGGAAGGTTTTCAAACGAATTCAACCAAAAAAGGCGCGGGACAACTCCTCGCCTTTTTTGTTGGGCGCATTCAAATCCATCCCCAAATCAACGCATCAACAAAGACAACATGAGCGACGAACAACAAAAACTCTCGCCTGGGCGCAGGATACTCCGGATAGCGATCCTGACTTTTGTCATGGGCGTGTTGCCGGCCATATCGTGGTTCTACTTGAAAGGCGGCCTCCAGTGGCGCAAAGACGCGGTGGCCGAACTTGGCTTTTTTGGCCAAATCCGGGGCGCGTACATTATCTACCCCGACGGCACAAAACAGAACCAGTTGGCAGAAAGCCTTTGTGTCATCCACAACTTTGGCGCAAACCCTGAGCTGACGGAAGTGAACAAACAGATCATCCAGACCAACCTGAGGCTCTACGACCAGTTCGGCAAAATGCCAAACGACATGCCGCGCCACTATTTCAAAATCGTGATGATCTACGAAGGCGGCTCCGCAGAGTTCCGCTCCGAAATACAGAAAATCCCCAGCATTGACTACGCCACCTGGGTTGTGACCGGCGGCCTCGGCTCTTGGGGCACCATACTGAACAATGGCTACGAGAAATTCGCGCTGGAAAGAAAAACAAAGCAGCACAAGGAATACTACGCGCTTGCCGACGCGACCGGCCAAATCAAGTGTTTCTACAACGCCCTCGACGAGCAACAAGTGACCCGAATGGTGCAGCAAATCGCGCGGCTATTGCCCCCGCAGTGAGAGGGGTGAGAAAGTGAGAGAACGTGAGAGGCGTGAGAGCGGAGAAAGCTAAGCCTCTCTCTCCGCGCCCCGTCTCTCACTTTCTCACTTTCTCACTTTCTCACCTTCTCACCTTCTCACGTTCTCTCACCTTCTCACCTTCTCACGTTCTCTCACCTTCTCACCCCTCTCACCTTCTCACCTTCTCACCCCTCTCACCCATGGCTGACATCGCGCTCGAAAAAAAACTCAACCGCTGGGCTTACGCCCTTTCGGCAATCGTATTGCTGCTCGTGGGCATGATGCGGCGCCTCAAGATTGATTTGGGCATTGATTTTAGTTTCCTGCCGCCGTTCCATGCTTCGCTCAATGCGATTTGCGCCGTCATCCTCGTCGTAGCGTTTTGGCACATCAAAAATGGGC
This sequence comes from Saprospiraceae bacterium, assembly GCA_046155725.1. Taxonomy (GTDB): domain Bacteria; phylum Bacteroidota; class Bacteroidia; order Chitinophagales; family Saprospiraceae; genus M3007. The sequence goes on along the minus strand of JBJXFT010000402.1, from coordinate 7,683 downwards.
GCGTGCATCAGCACCGTCAGGCGATTTACGCCGCCATGATTTGTTCCGCCCTGTTCTTGATTTCCTACGTACTCTATCATTTCACCACGCCCGAAACCCGCTACGGCGGCGAGGGCGCGATGCGGACGGTCTATTTTTTCATCCTCATCACACACGTCGTGCTGGCGGCAGTCATTTTGCCCTTCGTCCTTTTTACCTTTACGCGGGCGTACACCGGGCAGTTTGAACGGCACAAAAAAATGGCGCGCTGGGTGTTCCCGCTTTGGCTTTACGTCGCCATCACCGGCCCGGTCTGCTACCTGATGTTGAAACCGTACTACTAAATTTGATAATGGAGGGAATGCGATAATTTGATAATGGGGAAATCTGTCCAAACCATCAAACCTCCAAACCTTCCAACCACTCCGTTGCTATGAAAAATAAATTCTTGATCCTTGCCGCTCTGCTCCTTGCCTTTTGCCTTTTGCCTTTTGAGCAATACGCGCAATGCGCCATGTGCAAAGGCGCAGCCGAAGCCAACCTGCGAATGGGCGGGGGCGACCCCGTGGGCCTCAACAACGGCATCCTTTACATGCTCTCCATACCCTATCTCCTCGTGGGAGTCATCGGGTACTGGTGGTGGCGCAACCGCCGCCAAGACCGCGAGCAAGCGACCGACATGACCGAAGAGGATTTTTCGAGCTACCAATAGGTTGTTCGTCCCCCGCCCGCCCTTCCTAAGTTTTTAAGCCAAAAAACCTTCCATTGTTGCAATGTGCAAGCAGCGTAATGCTTGCTTTGCACCGTCTTGTTACCTTTGTACCTTTCCTTTCCTAAATCAAGGCGTTATGAAGAAAATTTTTACACTCCTATTTCTTGTCAACCTGCTGCTGTGCTTGCACAACACCGATGCGCTCGCGCAGTGCAGCGGCGATCAATGTTTTACTCCCATCCCCTCGGTGAACGCGCAAAATGCCTGTGTTTTGCCAAACCCCGGTGCTTTGGACTGCTACTTCGGAGCCACCACTTTCGACATCCCCGAGTCTTTCCCGCCTTCGTGGTGCTCGGCCATCCACAACAATCACTGGTTTGCTTTCACCGCAGATGCCACTATGGCCACTTTTGATATTTGCACCTATGGCTGCGCCGAGGGCAACGGCATACAAGCGGCGGTGTTTTCTACCACAGATTGCATCAATTTTCAGTTTGTGTCCGGTTGCCTTGGGAATATCCCTTCCGGTTCTTGTCAAGCATTGATCGCAAGTGGCCTCGTCCCCGGCGAGGTTTACTACATCTGTATTGACGGGAGCGCGGGAGCGATCTGCGATTACTCCATAAATGGGGTGAACCCCACGATAAATGGCCCTGACGACGCTGTTTGCCTCCCATCCAATTTGCCTGGCACCTACACCACCAATACGGTTTCGACATGGACGATAAACCCGCCATCGGCGGGCAATATCCAAGGCAACCCCGTGAGCACATCGGTGAGCATCATTTGGGCAGAACCTGGCCCAGCCGAAGTCTGCGCCCAATCGCTCCTTTGCCCAGGCGCCCCAAACCTTTGCATCCCCATATTCATCGGAGAGGACACGCAGACGAGTGAAATGGTGGACGTGTGCCAAAACCACACGGTGGAATGCGCCGGCAAAACCTTTACGACAGGCGGCACTTTCCCCGTCACGCTGCCATCCTATCTGGGCTGCGACAGCGTGGTGAACTGCATCGTGCACCTCATCCCGACGGTCATGACCACTCAACACGTGACCATGTGCTCAGGCGAATCAACCTTTTGCGCCGGAGAAGAGTTTTTTGCGCCCGGCACTTACCCCGTCACCTTAGAGGCGTTCCAAGGCTGCGACAGTGTTGTCAATTGCGTCGTCAGCATCGTGCCGACCACCAACAGCCCCATGAAATTCGTAAACCTCTGTGGCCCGGCGCAGCATCAAGTCTGCGACAACTTCTTGAGCGAAACAGGAATCTATGTGGAGCTCTGTACCGGCTTTAAGGGTTGCGACAGCATCGTGAACGTAGACTTGGCCATCATGGAGCCAGAGGCGCACATCGCCCCGCCCCTCGTACTGGATTGCGGGGCAAACCAGATCGTGACGCTCAACGGCACAGGCTCTAACGTGAACATGGCCACCGGCGGCTCAACGCTCTACACTTGGTCAGGCCCAGGTATTGTCGGCCCGAACAACCAATCCACCATACAGGTGAACCTGCCAGGCCAATACTGCCTCATTCTTCGGCACGGGCGCAGCGGGGTTTCCTGCGCGGACACCACCTGCGTGACCGTGCAGGCAAGTGCGCTGGCTCCTGGCGCCACGGCCACGGGGGGGAATATCACTTGTACATCCTCGACAACTACGCTCATGGGCGGTTCCTCCATTGGCGGAGTTACCTACACTTGGACGGGCCCGGGCATAACCCCCGCCAACCAATTCCAGCAAAACCCCACGGTAAATCAGCTGGGCACGTATGTGCTCACCGTCTTCAACCCCGCCAACGCCTGCACTTCCACAGCGACCGTTACGGTCGGAGGCGACAACACTCCCCCCACTGCCAGCGCAGCTGGCGGCATCATCACTTGCCTACAAACCAGCATAACGATTGATGGTGTGACCAATGCGCTCACCCCAAAGTGGAACTGGGCCGGCCCCGGCATCAATGGCGGAAACCAAATGCAGGAAAACCCCAACGTGCTGCTTTCTGGCACTTATACCGTTACCATTACGAATGATGCAAACGGCTGCACCAATACTGCCACCACTGTTGTCACCCTGAACAACACGAACCCCACCGCAACGGCTGGGCCAAACGATACCCTCACCTGCACCCTGCCCAATATCACCTTGCTGGGTGCGGGCGATGGTGGCGGCCAACCTTTAAGCTTCTCTTGGACAGGCCCAAATGGCTTTGTCTCCGACACTGCGCAGCCAAGCGTCAACTTGGCTGGTATGTACATCCTCACGGTTTTGAACACCCAAAACGGGTGCTTAAAAAAAGACACAGTCAGTATCGCTGCCAACCAAATGCTGCCAATGGCAATCGCAGGGGCGGACTCGACCATCAATTGTGTGCAGCCAAGCGTGTTCCTCATTGGAGGCGCTTCCAGCAACGGCCCCAACTTCACCGCAACCTGGAACGGCCCTGACATCAATGCGGGCAACCAAAATCTTTACAACCCTGAGGTGGATCAGCCCGGCAACTACACCTTGCTGATCAGGGACATCACCAATGGTTGCACCGCAACAGATACGGTCGTGGTGAACATCAATACCGCTTTGCCCACAGCCAGTGCCGGCACCGACCAGCTGCTTAGCTGCACCACCCCCAATGGCGTGACGCTCAGCGGCAGTGGCGTTCCGGCTACGGTGACTTACTTCTGGAGCGGCTGCGGTATCGGCGCGAACAACGAAACGCTGCAAAATCCGACCGTTACCCTGTCCTGCACTTATGATCTGGTGGTGACCAACCCAGTAAACGGCTGCACGGCAACCGATCAGGTCATCGTGGCACAAGACGCGAATGTGCCTACCGCCAACGGCGGCCCAGACCAAGTGCTGAACTGCTCGGTGTTCAGCGTCAACTTCGACGGCACCGGCTCGACTTCGGGGGCAGGAATAACGTACGCTTGGGAAGGCCCCGGCATTTCTGGCAACAACGCGACGGCCCAAAGCCCGACAGGGCTGACACTGCCCGGCACCTACAGCCTGACCGTTACAAACGCCAATAACAATTGCGTAAACACCGACGTGGTGGTGATCCAGATTGACATGGCCCCGCCGACCGCAGATGCCGGAAACCCTTTAGTGCTCAATTGTTTCAACAACACCACCGACACGCTCGACGCTTCGGCGAGCAGTTTGGGTTCAATTTTCACCTTGCTGTGGGCAGGGCCGGGGATCAACGCGGGGAATGAAAATCTGGTCAACCCCGTCATCAACAACCAGCCTGGAATGTATTCCCTGACCGTGACGAACACGGACAATACTTGCACCTCCACCGACCAGGTGAACGTGGCGCTGGACGACGTGCTGCCCACGGCGGACGCAGGCATTGACAAGACGATTGATTGTGTGGTGACAACTGCCGTCATTGGCGGCAGCTCTTCTTCGGGCGCAAACTTCACTTACCTGTGGACGGGGCCGAGCATTGACAGCACCAGCCAATCTTTAGCAACCCCCACCATTGACCAACCCGGCACGTACACCATTTTGGTAACGAATACGCTGAACGGGTGCACCGCTTCCAACGACGTTTTGGTCAATACCAATGCCGTGCTTCCAACTGCATTGGCGGGGAACGACGGGCTGTTGACATGCGCCGACCCAGATGCCATCCTTGACGGTTCGGGGTCCAGTATGGGCGCAGATTTCCAAGTGCTGTGGACGGGGCCTGGCATCAACGCCGGAAACCAAAACCAGCCTTCTCCAAACGTGACGGTGCAGGGAACCTACATCATCCGAATCACGAACACGGCGAACAGTTGCGTGACCCGCGACACCGTTTTTGTGGACGAAAACAAAGTCATACCTGCTGCCGACGCAGGGCTAAATCTGGGTTTGGATTGCCAAACCACCAGCGTGCCGCTCGACGGCAGCCTTTCGGACGTTAGCCCCACCATCGTTTACCTATGGACGGGGCCTGGCATAAACGGCACCAACGAAGACGATCAAAGCCCTTCCGTCAATCAGCCCGGCACCTACAATCTGGTGGTGACGGACAATGAAAATGGCTGCTCGGATACCGATCAGGTGGTGGTGACACAGGACACTATTGCGCCCGTCGCAAGCGCCGGTGCTGACGGATTGATCACCTGCTTCCTATTGACAGACACCATTGACGGCTCTGGCAGCAGCGTGGGCGCGTTCATCGGGTATGTTTGGGAAGGCCCTTGCATCAACTCAAACAACTTCAACCTGCAAAGCCCCACGGTATGCCTTTCAGGAACGTACAGCGTGACGGTGACCAACACCCAAAACCACTGCACAGACACCGACGTGGTCTTTATAGATTTGGACAAAACCCCGCCCAGCATAGCGGCAGGCCCTGACGGTAGGCTCACTTGCGCGTTTCCCACCGCTCAATTGGACGCGACACAATCGGCTTCCGGCGCGAACATCAGTTTCCTCTGGGGCGGCCCCGGCATCGTGCCTGGCACCGAAACCAGCGCGATGCCAACGGTAAACCTGCCGGGCATATACCTGCTCACCATCACGGATGCTGTCAACGGCTGCACCAACGAGGAAGCGGTGGCTGTTGCGATAGACACGATAAGCCCGCTTGTATTCGCGGGCAGCGATATGGTCATCACTTGTACAAATGCTGCTACGGGCGTCACCCTGATTTCGACGGGTTCGAACACAGGCGCAAATTTTGAGTACCTGTGGAGCGGCCCCGACATTACGCCGGCCAACGAAACTTCTCCCAACCCGACCGTCTTGCTGCCTGGCACCTATACTTTGCAGATCACCAATACGGCCAATGGTTGCACCAAAACGGATGTGGTGTTGGTGGACAGCGAACAAGGCCTCCCAACCGCAGATGCTGGCCTGCCTCAAGTCATCACTTGTTCGGCCACAGATGTTACGCTCGACGGAACGGGTTCTTCTACACCCACCGGCACGCTGGAATATTTCTGGGACGGGCCGGGCATCAACCAGAATAACCAAACCGAGGGTATGCCTACAGTGCTTTTGAGCGGAACCTACACCCTCACTGTAACGGATCAAGGTACTGGCTGCTCCGCTTCGGATCAAGTCATGGTCACATTGGACAACCTGCCGCCTACCGCTTTGGCTACTTCCGAGGAAATCACCTGCCTCGAGTTGGTTTCGACCGTGACTGTCACCAGCTCGCTTCCTGGCTCCACTTACCTTTGGACAGGGCCTGATGTAAACCAAAACAACGAGACTGACTCGACGCTGCAAGTAGATTTGGGCGGGACGTACTCCGTCACGGTAACCGCGCCAAACGGCTGCACCACCACCACCAGCACGATTGTAGAAGAGGATGAAAATGTGCCACAGGGCGTTGCTGCTGGCACGGTACTCAACTGCCTTAATGCTGGCACGTCCCAGATAGCTGGGGAGGTGGTTTCCCCGCCAGGCTCTACGTTCACTTGGGCAGGGCCTGGCATCATCGGCACAGTGATAACTCCTACCGTCACGGTGACTCAAGCAGGGACGTACACCTTCACCATTTTTGCACCAAACGGCTGTGTGCGCCCAATCACTGTAGAAGTGGTGGCTGATTTTGTACAACCCACCGTGGTGCTTGTAGCCACGGATGAGATTGATTGCAACACCACGGAGGTCACCATAAATGCCACCACAAGTTCGTCAGGCCCGAATTATTCAACTTTCTGGACTACCACCGACGGGAATTTTGTGTCTGGCACAAACACCCTTGCCCCACTTGTGGACAGGGCTGGAGAATATCAATTGCGCATCGTCAACAACCTCAACGGCTGCGAGCGCATTGGCTCCGTCGAAGTCAAAGTTGACCCGAAAGTGCCCTCTGGTTTTGACATAATAGTGAGCAACATCAAATGCTTTGGCGATGTCAACGGCTCCATCACAGTGAACGGAGTGCAGGGCGGAACGCCGCCCTTCGTTTTCTTCCTGAGCGGCGGCACCGGTTCGGCCAATAACCAGTACACCAGCCTGCAGGCGGGCCAGTACTTGCTCTCGCTTGAAGATGCCAATGGTTGCAAGTTGGACACCGCGATCACCATCAGCGAGCCGGGCGATTTGCTCGTAGAACTGGGGCCAGATGTCAGAGTCAGCTTGGGTGAATACGCGACCGTGACCGCGCAGATCGAAAGCACCGTTGGGGTCGAGTCGGTCACTTGGAACTACGCGCCCGGCTGCACGGACTCCATCACGTACTGCGAAACCTTTACCTATCAACCCTTTGACACTTACCGCCACCGCATCACGGTGGTGGACAGCAATGGCTGTGTTGCCCGCGACGAGGTTTTGGTGATCGTGCGCAAAGCCCGAGAGGTGTACATCCCCAACATCTTCAACCCGAACTCTTCGGACAACTATATCGTGACCGTCTTTGCTGGGATTGACGTAGCCCGCGTCAACTCGTTCTTCATTTTCGACCGTTGGGGCGACGAGGTTTTCGAATCGCTTGACTTTCTGCCAAACGATTTCTCAAAAGGCTGGGACGGCACCGTTCGAGGCGACCCAGGTCAACTCGGTGTGTACGTCTGGTATTGCGAAGTAGAGTTTATTGACGGCGAAACCAAGCTCTTCAAAGGCGACGTAACGCTGATGAGATAGGGTAGGGGATTCGGTTTTTCTTGATTTTAATAAAGGGATTTTTGCGCTGGCTCAAGAAGGTGATCTTCTTGAGCCAGCGGTTTTTAGTGAAGCACAGAGATTCTACTGAATGCTGCTGTTGTCAACAGGTGTTGTCGTTTTCCGGCAAACACCTGTTGACAACAGGTTGGACAACCACTTCGCTGCGATGGAATACCCGAGGAAGAGACCGATGAAGGATATGTGCCGGAACGTCCAGTGCATGGCCAACAATGCATCAAAAAAAGGCAGGCCCGTAGCCCAAACAAGCCTATTTTTGCTCAAAAATTGCACCGATGCTAATTGCCAACCCGATCTACGACAGCGTTTTCAAGTTCCTGATGGAAGACCCGCTCATCGCCCGGCGCTTTCTCTCGACCATCATCGG
>JBJXFT010000046.1:0-41502 GCA_046155725.1 Saprospiraceae bacterium | reverse complement strand
ACGCGGATTTGCGCTTGTTCGAGTTTGGCAAAACATACCAACGGTCAATGGCCAATGGTCAACAGTCACTGAAAGAGACCCACCGCCTGAGCATCTTTCTGACGGGCGCACATTCATCTGAAAGTTGGCAACCCAGCGCGAAGAAGTCAGCAGATTTCTTCACGCTGAAAACCGTTGTGACCAACCTGCTTGCCCGCCTCGGCGTGAGCGGTTTTCAGGAAACGACCCCTCAACCCACGGATTTATCCGTGGGCTTGCAGTACGCGCTGAAACTCCACCGTGGCCCGCAAGAATTGGTCACGTTTGGCTCGGTTGCGCCACAGGTTTTGAAAAAAATGGACCTCAAGAACCCTGTGTTCTTTGCAGATTTCAATTTTGAAAACGTGCTGAAAGCCGTGGGCGGGAACAAGGTTCAGTTCACGGAACTCAACAAGTTCCCGACCGTGCGCCGTGACCTCGCGCTGGTGATTGACCAGTCGGTGGGCTTTGGCGACATTCGCCAATTGGCGGCCAAAACGGCCAAGAAAATGTTGAAGGAGGTGAACCTGTTCGACGTGTTCGAGGACGAGGCCAAACTTGGCGCGGGCAAAAAGTCCTACGCCGTGAGTTTTGTTTTTGAAGACCCCGAAAAGACTTTGCAGGACAAGGAAATTGATGGGGTGATGGGGCAGTTGGTGGAGGTGTTTGAGGGGAAATTGGGGGCAATGGTGAGAAAATAATTTTGCAAACCATAAATTTAAAAGTCTATGATTAACTGGCAAAACCACATCCACACCGACTCCAAAATCCTGCTCGGAAAACCTGTGGTGAAAGGCACGAGGTTGTCGGTAGATTTTATTTTGGAACGTTTCGCCAGCGGCTGGACGGAAGAGATGGTGCTGAAAAATTACCCTCGGCTGACCCGCGAGGACATTCAGGCGGTATTTGCGTATGCCTACGAATGCACGTTGGACAGCATGATGTTTTCTAAAAGTTTGGCTGCGGCATGAAATTCTTGGCAAATGAAAATTTCCCAGTGCTGAGTTTTCAGATTTTGAAAAGCAGCGGGCTGGATATTGAGCATATCATTTTCACCAACCCCAGTGTAAGTGATGAAGAGGTGATGAGCATTGCCATAGCCCAAAGCAGAGTAATCATCACATTTGACAGGGATTATGGCGAGTTGGTGTATCGCTTTGGCTACAAACCGTTGGGCGTGATCTATCTCCGGTTCAAAGAATTCGAGCCAGATTTCCCTGGCAGATTGATCCTGGACTTATTGGAAAGTGGTGTAGAGTTGGAGGGGCTTTTTACCGTCATAGACCCAAACAAAATGAGACAAAACAAGATTAATTTTTAAAAACCACTAGCCCTGTCAAAGGCGGGGCTTCGCAATAAAGCAAACCGAATCATTGAACATCAAGGCCATCTCCGAACAATTTTAGGAACGCATTTCTCTCCTCTTTGAAGAACTGCGTTCGGGGATTTCCGAGCGGGAGGATTCGCAGGCGTTTGGTGCAATGATTGAAAAACGTATCACGGAGAACTGGGAGGCCATTTGCGAAGAGCTGGGCTACGAGTTAGTGAGCAACCCCGGGCGGCGGACTATTTTTGATTTTGCTTGCAAGGTTGACGGCGCCCTGTTCGGTTTTGATGTGAAAACCAAAGATTTGGACACGGCCAAATACTCAGATGGCGGCGTTTGCGCGGTGGGCAACTTGTTGAAGTATTTGGCCAACGACAAGGGCGTGTTCATAATCGTGGAATTTGGGCACAACACTTCGGGGGCGAAAAGCGGAGCGCGGGATTTGGAATACATTCGAGTCGCGCCGTTTCATGCGCTACCCAAGGATTGCTACCGAATTGAAAATTTAGGAACGGGGCAAGTGCGGCTCAACTACACCATCAATCAGGTTTGGGGCGAGATTGATTGGGGGCGACCTAACGAGGAGTTTTTTGACATTTTTTGTGATTTGGCTTTGATGCATTATCGGCGGGTGAAAGCAGACGCAGATGCCCGCATCAAATCCATCGAGGATTTTAAACAGAATAACTATGCGCACTTCCGCTTTTCAAAATAACACCCAACTTTCCATCGGGGCGGTTTTTACGCCGTTGGATTGGGCGGAGTTTGCCATCCGGGAGTTCGGCATTTATGAGGCATGGATGTCTGGAAAAACAGTTTTTGACCCGACGATGGGCGAGGGAAACTTGCTGGAAGCGTTGGTGAAAATAGCTTTAAACCGAGGGTTCAAAGTTTCCGAAATTCCAGTTGAAAGGCTCTTTGGAGTGGAATTGAACACGGATTTTTTTGAGCGTTTTTTTGTGAAGATGAAAGCCTCGTATGGGGTGGAGATGCCGAGGAAGAATTTTGAGAACGCCGATATTTTTTTTCTGGAACGGGAGCAAAAGTTTGACCTGATACTGGGCAACCCACCGTGGATGAATTTCACGGACTTGCCAGAAGGCTACAAAAACCAATTGAAGCCCAAGTTCTTTGAACACGACCTGATCGGCAACGCGAAGGACTTGCTGCTCGGAGGTTCGCGGATTGACGTAGCGGCTTTGGTGGTGCAAAAAGCCATCGCCCAAAACCTGCGGGCAGGTGGCACGGCGGTGTTTTTCTTGCCCTTGTCGCTGCTGCTCAATGACGGCGCGAACAAGCATTTCCGCACCTACCGCATCAACGGCACACGCTACCGAATCGAAACGGTTTTTGATTTCAATGACGCAGGGGTGTTTGAAGGCATAGCCACGCGCTATGGTTTGGTAAAGTTTGTGCGCGACGAGGAGCAGCATTTCCCCATCCCGTTCAAGCGTTGGGAACATGGGGCTTGGGCAGATTATATGGCGAAGCCGGCTTTTTTGCCGACTGACCCGCTGAGCATTTTGGATGGTTCGGAGGCTGATTTTTGGGGAGACTTTGAAGCCATTGTTTTGCCCAAACATTCAACACCGAGGCAAGGCGTGAATACTTGTGGGGCGAACGACTGCTTCTTTTTTGACCATTACGAATCGCTCGACGAGCATTTGTGTCAAGTGTCAAACAGCGAAGTGAAAGCTGTTTTGCCCAAGCAGTTTGTGTTACCGCTTCTGACGGGAAAAAACTTTCGGGGCGAAAATATTGCCCCTCAAAAATGGGTGCTCCTGCCTTACAGGTTAGACGGCAGGCCACTGGAGCCGCGTCAGGTTTTGGAGGACGAATTTTTGTCAAAATACCTCTTTGAAAAAGAGCAAATCCTCAAGAACCGCAAAGGGACAATGCTCGCTGCTTGGATCAACAAAGGCTACTGGTGGGCAATGCTGGGCGTGGGCGACTACAATTTTGCCCCTTACAAAATCGTGTGGGAAGCTTATGGGAAAACCGATTTCGAGCCACGCATTTTTGAAGGGAATTGGCAAGTCAACCAGTCGCTACAAGCCTACATACCATTGAAAACAAAACAAGAGGCCGAAGAAATTTTGAAAAAACTGCAAGACAAGCGAATCGAAAACTATCTGCGCTCGCTCAAAATGGAAGGCACCATGAATTGGGCGCAGCCGGGAAAAATCAAGAAATTGGTCAGGTTTGAAGAGGAAGCACTGACCTTATTCTGAAAGCCACAGCCCCGACTCTGTCGAGGCTTCACACATAACACAAACCGAATCACTACAAATCATCAGTTTATGGACATCACGAGCATCATAATAGGGTTGGTCATAGGGGGCATTGTCGCCTACGTCATTGCCAGCCTGACCGCGAAAAAAGGCAACACCAAAGCTGCCGAAGAAGCTGCCCGCCAAGCCGACCTCATCATTCAAGAATCGCGCCTTTCGGCCAAGCGCGTAGAAGACGAAGCCGCGCTGAAAGCCCAAAAATTAGTGGGCAACGCCGAGGCCGAAAACGAGCGGATCAAGCAGCAAAAGATCCAAGAGGCGAAAGAACGCTACGCCCAAATGCGGCTGGAAGCAGAGGAAGAAAAAGTCAGAAAGCAATTAGAAATCAAAGATTTGGAGATGGAAATCCTCTCCAAGCAAAAAGATTTGAAGGTAGAGGAAGATGCTTTGGACAAGCGTTTTGTGGAATTCGACACCCGCAAAGGTGAACTGGATACCCGCGAACTTGAGGTGGAAGCCTTGCGCGAAAACTTGGACAAACAGGTAAAAATAGTCCAGAAGAAAAAAGAAGAACTCGAAGCCGCCAATGAAGAGCGCATCAAAGCCTTGGAGACCATCGCCAAGCTCAGCCAGCAAGACGCGAAAGACCAGCTCCTCGAGCAGGTGCGCGCCAAAAGCGAGAGCGAGGCCCAGACCATCGTGCGCGATGCCGTCACCCAAGCCAAACTCAACGCCAGCAAAGAGGCCAAAAAGATCGTTATCCAGACCATCCAGCGCATGGCCGCCGAGTTCACCATCGAAAACACCGTATCGGTTTTCAACCTCGAAAATGACGAGATGAAAGGCCAGATCATCGGCCGCGAAGGCCGCAACATCCGAGCCCTCGAGGCCGCTACCGGTGTGGAAGTCATTGTGGACGATACCCCAGAGGCCATCGTCCTTTCCTCCTTCGATCCCGTGCGCCGCGAAATCGCCCGCCTCTCGCTCCAACGTTTGGTGGCCGACGGGCGCATCCACCCACAGCGCATCGAGGAAGTAGTGGCCAAAGTGCAAAAGCAACTCGAAGAACAAATCCTCGAAATCGGTGAACGCACCGTCATCGAACTCGGCATCCACGGCATCAACGCTGCCCTCATACGCATGGTAGGCCGTATGCGTTTCCGCTCCTCCTACGGCCAAAACCTGCTGAAACACAGCATCGAGACCGCCGAACTTTGCGCCATCATGGCCGCCGAACTCGGCATGAACCCCAAGCAAATCAAGATGGCGAAGCGTGCCGGCCTTCTCCACGACATCGGCAAAGTGGCCGAAGAAGAGACCGAGCTCAGCCACGCGCTCGTGGGCATGAAACTGTGCGAGCAATACGGCGAGCACCCAGTCATCATCAACGCCGTGGGCGCTCACCACGACGAGATTGAGATGAACAACATCCTGTCGCCCATCATCCAAGCCTGCGACGCTATCTCTGGCGCACGGCCCGGTGCACGGCGCGAAATCTTGGAAAACTACCTCAAGCGCATCGGCGAACTCGAAGAAATCGCCCGCAGCTACGAGGGCGTGTCCAATGCCTTCGCCATGCAGGCGGGCCGCGAACTCCGCGTCATTGTGGAGGCCGACAAAGTGACCGACCAATATGCCGACGACCTGTCGTTCCTCATCTCCCAGAAAATTCAGGACGAGATGCAGTACCCCGGGCAGATTCGCGTCACGGTCATTCGCGAGAAGCGGGCGGTGGCGTTTGCGCGCTGATTAGGTGATTGGACAATTGCCTGCCTGACGTTTGGCAGGGTGACTGGGTCGCTGAGCGGGATGCTCAGCGGCCCAGTTTGTTTTTGATTTCCCCTTCCCGAGCCTGTCATCCCGAACGCAGTGAGGGAACTGCTCAAGAGCAAATTGCCAATTTCCCCTACCGAGATGGCGGGTGGCGAAAAAGGACCGCATTTCCCATTCAACGAAATCTGTCATCTCGAACGCAGTGAGGGAACTGGTCAAGAGCGGAGTGGGTGTTTCCTTCATTTGCAAGGCCAGTTCCCTCCTATCGTCGGGATGACAGATTTCGTTGAATGGGAACGAGCGGCTTATTTTGGGGCCACTACCACTCACTTCTGTGGAAACAAGCCTGATTCCACCAAAGCCCTCCCTTCCATGAAATTCCACAACTACTTCATCTACATCACCACCAACCCGCAACGAACGGTTCTCTACACGGGTGTCACCAACGATATCAACTTGCGCTTGGAGCAACACCGTCAAGATAGCATGGGCAAGAAAAAAACTTTTGCCGGCAAGTACAATTGCTACAACTTGATCTACCACGAATACTACTCAGACATTCGCATGGCCATCGCCCGTGAAAAGGAAATCAAAGGTTGGTCACGAAAAAAGAAGGTAGCGCTCATTGCTGCGTATAACCCCGAGTGGCGATTCCTAAATGACCCAGCAGAAATTGCCAAAGGCGATTTGCCCGTGGATTATTGGTGAAAATGAACTTGCTTCCACTCCCACAAATCTGTCATCCCGATCCCGATGCTTCGGGAGAGGGAACTGCTCAAAAGTAATTCAGCAACTCCCCCGCCCTTGGATGACACCGTATCAAAAAATGAACTTACTTCCACCCATCACAAATCTGTCATCCCGACGATAGGAGGGAACTGCTCAAAAGCGGAGCGGGTGTTTCCGTCATTTGCTTGAGCAGTTCCCTCACTGCGTTCGGGATGACAGATTTCGTTGAGTGGAAAACACCAGATTACTTTTGAGCCGATTGCTACCCGTATCTTCTAAAACTGTTTGAACTATGGCAAATCCAGAAGACTTGAAAATCCTGAAACAAGAGTTGATTGCTGAATCCTCGTTACATACCTTCACTCACATTAAAATACTATGGAGCGCACCGGCCAACAACTCGAAGAAAAACACATCCCCGACGCGCTCGGCTACTTCGGCCCAGCGTCAGTGACTTGGCGGATTTACCGCGAGCCGATTTTTGTGCTGGGCGGGGTGCGGGCTTTGCTGCTCCAAGTAGCGCACCCTGCCGTGGCAGATGGCGTGGCGCGGTTCAGCAATTTCAAAGCAGACCCGTTTGGACGCGGCTACCGAACCTTCGCGGCGATGGCGACGATTTATTTTGGCTCCAGAACTCAGGCCGAAAAGACTGCCCAGCACCTCTGGCGGATGCATTCGGGTATTCGGGGCGAAGCCCCAAACACTTATTCTGCCAACAATCCCGACCTGCTCTTGTGGGTGCTGGCCACGCTGACGGACACGACCTTGCGGGTGTACGAGCGAATGCCGTTGCCCGACTTGCCGCTCGATTGGCGGGAGCGTTTTTACGAGGAAAGCAAAATCGCTGCCCGCCTGCTCGGCATTCCCGATGAGGTGTACCCGCCCGATTTGCGGGCGTTTGAGGCGTATTTCAAAACCATGTTGGAAGGCGATTTGCTGGGCAGCACCGGCACTTGCCGCGAGGTGGCGCAGTCTATTGTGCAGCATCCGCGTGCGCCCAAAAAGTGGGTGAACTTGCTGGCTGCCGGCTGGCTGCCCGCTCCTTTGTGCGCGCGGCTGGGCATCGAAGTGGGAAATGAGGCGGAAGCAAAGTTGGAGCGGTTGCTGCGGCGCGTCGTTCGGGTTTACCGTTTGATTCCCAAAAATTTGCGCTGGAACCCGGCGTATCACCAAGCCCAGTTCCGTATCGCAAAGGCGCGGGGGGAAAGGCCAAAACTGGCGGGGCGTTTTTTCAATTGGCTGGCGAAAAGAATGAAAATCCCATTGGGGCTGAATGAGCGTTGACTTGAGAATTCAAATCCCATCAGACCACCTCAAGCATCTCAAGCAGCGAATCCAAGAATGGGCACATCATAGCCTTGAACTAAATACTATTTACCATGAAATTTTTTACCGCCGCATTCCTTCTTATGCTCTTGAATTTGGAAAAGCCCGCAGCGCAATCTGCTCATTTTGACGCCAATTTGGTTCATAACTGGAATTATCTCGACCGCGATCTGGAGCTTTCAGGGGAACGATTTTTCAAGAAAAATGGAGTGAAAATCAGCCTGCATTATTTTCAGAATACCGCAGAAGAAACTTTCAACTGGCAAGACAAACCTCGAGCCACGAGCATAGCGGAACGTTGGGGCTGGGGTGTAGCCTACCTCCGATATCTGCCTATGAAAGAATCGAATATCGAGTTGTATCCGTACTTCAAACTTACGGGTTTTAAGCTCCGTTACCAGACACAAAACGAGGTTTCGGGGCTTGAGTCAGAACCTGTCAGTTGGAAATTTTATTCCGGTCTGGGCCTGCAACTAAAAAGCAAACTTTACCGCAGCATCTACCTGAGCGCAAGTGCGGACGTGGGTGCGAGGTGGGAAAATGATAGATACCGCCAAACCGATTTGTTCAATGGCTTGGCTACTGGTGGGTCGGTGGGCTTGGCGTATAGAATCAAGGAGTAGGTGTTGGTTCGCGCTACCGATTTTTCAAAAAGAGCCACTGCTTTCTACCCGATAAATTTAAAATCCAATTTTGAATTAGCCGGGTAAAAATTTATTTCTGTCCTACTTGGTGCTTTCACCAAACACGGTAGCGATTGCGTTATTTGGTTATTGCCAGTTTCGGATTCCAAGCCCAAGGCTTCAAATCCCCCAATAAGCAATAATTCACTCCCCCTCTCCCACCAACCACCTTTTGAACTCCGACGAACGCTCGGTGGCCACGATGGTCTCCAAGTCGGTGGGCGGGTCGAGGTCTATTTTCACGCGGCTTTTGGAATAGGGGTGCATCTCTTTGATCGCCGCTACATTGATGATGAACTGTCGGTTGATGCGAAAAAAAACGCTGGGGTCGAGCAGTGTTTCCAACTTCTCCAAAGGATAGTCCACCGGGTATCGCTTCGCTGTGCTACGCGTCACGAGGAACGTGATTTTGTCCTTCGTGTAGAAATAAGCTGCGTCGCTCATGTCCACCAAACGGAAGCTGTTGCTGAACCGGATAAGCATCCGCCGAAGGTGGTTTTGCCCACCGTCTTGCTGGCGCAATGTTTGGAGCAAAGCCGCGTAATCGGGTGTTGAGGAGGTCTGAAACACCCGTTTGTATTTCTCAATCGCCTCTGTCAACTCATTGACTTTGATAGGCTTGAGCAGGTAGTCCACGGCATTCACCTTGAAGGCTTGTAGCGCGTACTCGTCGTAAGCGGTGGTGAAGATGACCGGGCTTTTGATTTTGACGTGCTCGAAAATCTCGAAGCTTGCCCCATCGGCCAAATGGATATCGAGCAAGATGAGGTCGGGCTGCGGGTTTGTCTGAAACCACCCGATGGCGGCCTCCACGCTGTCGAGGCGGCCTATAACGGTGGCCTCAGGTGCCACTTCGCCGAGGAGTTTTTCCAGGCGGCGGACAGCAGCGTTTTCGTCTTCGATGATTAGTATTTTCATAGCAGTAGGAACACGGTTTTGTTTTTTACACTCCGGGATATGACTGAGAGGGGTTTTTTAAAAAACACTAAGGAACTAAGGGCACTAAGGCCAAGAGGGGTTTTGATTTGTTACACGCTTGGTATCCCTTTCGACTGGCAGAAACATAGAGCAAGGTGAGATATTCCTCATTCCTCATTCTTCATTCTCCTAAGCGGTACTTTGACCGTAAAAAACGCCGCGTTGTCTTCCACGATGACTGGGCGCTCGCCCAAAAGTTGGTAGCGGTTCACGAGGCTTTGCAAGCCAAAGTGGGTGCTTGGCTCGGGCTTTATCTTTTGTTGGATGTTGTTCCTGACGGTGATATAGCCATCGCCTTCAGTAAAAATTTCTACGGTGAGCGGTCTGGATTTGGAAATGACGTTGTGCTTCACAGCGTTTTCCATCAACATTTGGAGTGCCAGCGGCATGACCTCGCCTGCTTGGCCATTGAGCCGCGACACCAGGTTTAAGCCCTCCTCGTAGCGCTTTTGGAGCAAAAAACTAAAACTGTTCACCAATTCCATCTCTTCTTGCAGGCTGATAAAATCGCGCTCCCGATAGGCCATGATGCTTCTGTAAAAATCCGAAAGGTGCTCCACGTATTCCACCGCGACACGAGGGTTTTCTTCAATAATGGTGATGAGGGTGTTGAAGCTGTTGAACAAAAAATGCGGGTTTATTTGACTTTTCAATGCCTCGAACTGCGATACGACCCTTTCCCTTTTCAATTGCGCCTCGCGCTGCAAATGCGCCTCGCGGTTGCGAACATAAGCCCTGAAAATACCCGCCCCCGCCGCAAGAGCGAGCAGCACGAACCACCATTGTTGCCAAAAAGGGGGACGGATGGTGAATGCCCAGGATGCCTCCGGCACGTTCTCAAAATTGCCGTGCTCGCTCGTCTGTACCCGGAAAGTGTAATGCCCCGGAGGGAGGTTGGGGTATGAGGCCAAGTGGTCTTTTGAGACCTTCCAGTCGGGGTCGAAGCCTTCCAATTTGTAGCGGTAGCGCACCGATTGGGGGTTGGTAAACCACAGTCCGGCGAAATTGAAAATGAAGTAATTGTTGCTGCTGGAAAAAGTAACGGTATTCGAAAAATCAACCGATTCGAGCAACACCGACACCGCCGTGATGCCCGGCTTGGGGTCATCTACAAACACCTCGTCGTAAGCTGCCGAGCGCAAGATGCCTTCCTTTGTGCCGAGCCAGACGTTGCCGACCGCGTCGCGGCAAAGCGCGTTCAGGTTGACTCCGATATTGGGGGCGCCAATGTTTGCATCGCAAAACATCAGGTGATCTACCCGTTCTGGGTTCAACAGGTCAAAACCATCCTCGTAACCTATCAAGATCAGGCCGTTGCCATCAACTTCCAGCCCCGTGATGCGATTGCTATGAAGGCCATTGAATGTGGTGTACTGATGAAATGCCGTACCGTCAAAACAAAAAAGGCCCTTGTGGTCAGCGCTGAACCAGATGCGCCCGTGCTTATCTTCCGCAATGCTGTATATCGTTTTGAGTTCCGTTCCGTTGGCTTCCGTGATAAATCGGAGCGAGCCGTTTTCCAACACCCCGAGGCCCTTGCCGTCGGTGCCAAACCACACGCGACCCCGGCTATCAGTGAAGACTTTGTAGACGTAACTGGTGCCAAGTTCTGGTTGCACTTGAAGGTGGCCGCTCCCGCTCGAGCTCAAGGCCGAAACCCCGCCGAGCGTAGCGAGCCACACACGCTGGCCGCCACCTGCGATGCTCAGCACGTTGCCGTTTGCCAGTCCATTGCGCTCCGTGAATTGGCGCAGCACCCGTCCCTGTTGGTCGAGCACAAAAACGCCCTTGCCAAAGGTGCCCGCCCATATTTCCCCACTGGGCGACTCCCAGAGCGAGATGATGTTTTGATGCAAAATCTTTTGAAAATCAAGTACCCCGAAATTGCGTTCCGGGGAGTGGCCAATAGGGGCAACCCCGGGACGGACTTCTGGGGAGGTTTTTTGCAAAAAAAGCCCCTCTTGGCCGCCCGCCCAAAAACGCCCCTCCTTGTCGGTGAGCAAAGCCTGCACATCGGAAAAGCCTGGCTGCCAAAGGCCAAAACGGACGTTGGCCGAATACAACGCTCCTTTTTGGAGCACCGCCCAGAGCAGGCCCTCGCGGTCTTTGCAAAGCGAATGTACCTTCTGGTGGCGGAGCGCATGGGATTCGGGCAAAGGCTGCGCCGAACCAGAGGTAATGTCAATCCGCACAAGCCCATCCTGCTGGGTGCCAACCCAGAGCTCGCGGCTGCCATAAAGCGACAAGGCCGTCACCTCGCCAAATGCCCAGTTTTGGGTCTGAAAGCTGGGGCGAAGCGTGGCCACATCAAATTGTAAGATGCCTTTTTCTTGGGTGCCCACCCAGATGTTGCCCTGTTGGTCGGCCAGCAAAGCGGTCACGATTTCGTCGGGAAGCCCGTCGGCTGCCCCTAAATTTTGCACTTGTTTCCTGCCCGGTTCGGGCATGGAGCAGATGCTGATGCCCGCATCGGTGGCCGCCCAAATGCGACCCTGTGCATCGGTGGCGAGGGCATAAATGTCGTCGCTTGCCAGCCTGTCATCACTTTGGTTGAATTGATAAAGCCGATTGTTCTTCCAGACATACAGCCCCTCTCCATAGGTGCCAAACCAAAAACTGCCCGACTTGTCAACTGCGAAAGCGGTGATTTTCTGTGTTGGCAAGCCTTCCTCTATTTGCCAGAGTGCGAGGCGAGGCGCGTATTTTTTTTCTTCGTCCGCATCGCCCGTGAGTGCGGGCGGGAAATTGCCCGTCATAGAAACGTGGCCTATCGCGCCGTTGCTGAAGCCCGCCCAAATCTCCCCTTGCGATTCAAAAAGCGCGGTCACGGTGGCCTGGGCAAAAGTGTCGGCCAAGCCAATGGGCTGGAACGCAATTCCATCAAAACGGTACAAGCCATGTTCCGCCCCACACCAAAGCCAACCCTGGCTGCTTTGCAGCACTACGGTCATTTTTACGCCGCCGAGCTCGCGGGTGGATTGTGGCCGAAACAAAGGGGTCTGCGCAGCGAGGCTGAGGCTGCCAAGGAGGAGAAGTGATATGTAGGAAAATCGGCGCAAGCGAATGGGTGAATTGGGAACTGGTGATTGGTGAATTGGTGGCTGGGGACTGAGATTTTTTATTCCCCTCCCACTAACTCCGCCTCCACGCTCAACGACACTTCTTCTGATATTTTTTGGTTGACGATTCGGGGGATGTTGATGTTGTGGTCTGCCAAAGGCACCGTGAATTGGGCACTGACCCGAATCCGGTTGCCCGCCACTTCTAGTTCGCAGCGGATGATGCGCTCCTGCTCCACACCGTGTACCAAGAGCTTGCCTTTTGTCCGCAGCGTGTACTTGCCATCTTTTTCAAAGTCAACTTTTTCAATGATTTTCCCCGTGAAAGTCACCCTTGGGTACTTGGTGCTTTCCATATAGTTTTCGTTGAAATGCTCGCGCTGCAATGGGCTGTTGAAACCCTCAAACGAGTTGGCCTCTACCGACCAAGCAAAGGTGTTAGTTGTGGGGTCAATCGCCCCCCGGAGTTTGTTGCTCCTCGCCTGAATGATCTCGAGCGTGGCCTCCGATTTGAAGGAGACTTTGCCGTTTTCGCAGCGATACGTGCCCGCAGGTTTGGGTGGGTGGAATGCCCCCATACTACAGAGGAGCAGGGCCGGGGCGAGCAAGAGCAATCGAGTTTTTGTGTTCATAGCCAGTTTTTTATATGGCGTGAAGTTACGACAGAAAGGGTGGCCATTCCGAAAAAATAGTTGCTGAATGGGCAAATAACGGGTCTGAATCAGCCTTTCACGAACCGCCTTACTGCCCGGCCCATCTCATTTTCGGCTACCAAAAAATAGATGCCCGGAGAGAAATTGGCCACGTTCAAGGGGCTAAGAGAAGTGACACTTTTTGAAAAAGTGTCACTTCTGATGGTGCGCCCCGCCACATCCGTCACGAAAAACCGCGTCTCTCCCACCGCCTCTCCCAGCACTTGCACCCAGAGTTTTTCCCCGACAGGGTTAGGGTAAACTTTTAGGTTCAAGGCGTTTTTTTCTACATCATTTGCCCCCGATGTTTCCGGTTTGAAAGCGGCCTCTATCACGCGGGTTTCATTTTCAAAAACTTCAAAAAACGGCGTTTGCCCAAAATCATTTAGCCCAAAAGATGGCTCAAGCGGAAGCGGAACGGCGTTGGTAATAAACAGCACGAAGTATGGCCCCGGCGGCACTCGCCCAAACTCGTACCGGCCTTCCCCATCCGAAACCTGCACACCCACCAGCGACGAATCCGCCTCGTGCAGCAGAACCGTAACCTCCGCCAAGCCCGGCTCGCCGATATCGGGGAAATGATTGGCGTTCTCATCAAGCCACACACGACCTTTCACGCTGGGTGCAGACACAAAGGAGACATTCCACAGCAGCGATTGCAAAGGCCCCAGCACCAGCAACTCCGTCTGCCCAGTCGCGTTCACGTGGGTGTGCGGCAGCAGACCAGCGTATTCGGGGGCAGGTACAAAGCGCACGAAATAGGACCCGGCCACGAGGTTGCTGAATTTGTAGCGGCCCAATGCATCGGTTTCGTCCACTGCGAGTAGCGTCGAATCCGCCCCATCGTAGAGCAGCGCGGTGGAGTTTTGCAGTAGCGGTTCGCTGGCATCTACCTCTTGGTCGTAATCCACATCGTGCCACACCGTGCCACGGATGGTGGCGGGTTCGTAAGGGTTGATTGGGAAAATTTGGCTCTTCGGAACGAGCGATTTGGGCGTTCGGAAACTCGCCCAGCGCAGGGCAACTTCCGCTCCGCCGCCGATTTCGAGGTATTCCAGTCGGATGGTGGTTTTGACTCCGCCTTCGAGCCAGATTTTTCCAGCGTTTTCGATGGGGCCTTGCGCCACCCATTTGTCAATGATGAGGCTGTCGCCAATCCAGAGCCGGCAGCCGTCGTCGGAGCGGACATAAAAGGTGTGGTCTTCGCTAAAAAACGGCTGGATAAAGCCCGACCAGCGCACCGTGAATCCGTTGACCGGGATTTGGTTTGGGAAAGGCGAGGCATTGCCCCAGTTGAAATCTATCAAGGTGTCGAGGCGCAGCACCGTCGGCTCCTCGTCGAGGTCGAATTCAGGGTCCACAAAATATTCGCCGTGCAGCCCCGTGCCATTTCCGAGCGGGTAGGCCGAGTACCGTGCGTGAAGCGTGAGGCCCTGCGTGTCGGGGGCAGAAAAGGCAAACAGGCTGCTGCTGTCTGCACTTTCTTCCCATTTTTCAAAAATGTAGAGCGTGTCCTGCGCGATGATTTTGTCTTGGGCTTGGGCAATGCGCTGCTGCCGTTTCAGGCTTTCAAATTCGTAGGGCATGGGCCGCACCACACCGTCCACGTTGACAGGCAGGCCTGCTGGGCCTTCGATTTTTACGAGGGTTTTTTCGGGAAAAATTTCTACAAAAACCGTACGCTCCAAACCCTCCGAATCCGTGGCCGTCAGGTAAATGCGGTACCAAGTATCCGTGCTTGTTTCGCCCGCAAATGGGATGCTGAAATTGCCTTCCGAAATTCCCGACACGGGCGAAAGCGCCGGGTGCGTGTGCGTATCGTGGTGAAAATCCACGCGCCAGCGCAAATTGCTCGCGGCCAATTGGCCCTCATCCGGGTCATTGGCCAAGCCCTGGAAATGAACCGTGTCGCCCGCTTTGTAGGTTTGGCCAAGCGTCGGGAAAACGATTTTGGGCAGTGGCCTTTGGTTGGCGGTTACGCTCAGGATGGCCGTGCCGCTCGTGTCGCTGCCCTCCGCGTTTGTGACTATGCACCTGAATCCCGCGCCATTGTCGCTCAGTTGCACATTGGCAATTTCGAGCGTCGGCTCGGTTGCGCCAGCGATGTCCAACCCGCCGCGTTGCCATTGGAGTTGAAATGGCGGTGTACCCAAAATCTGTATTTCAAAAAGCACCGTTTCGCCGACAGGCAACAGCACATCCTGCGGCGGAACGCTCACGAACGGCGTACCAGACCCCGTGTACAAAACCCGCCAAAGCGTGCCGTCGGTCGTGGCCGTATTGTCGTCGACCGAGCCGCCGCCGATGCCGGAGCGCATGAGGTAAAAAAGGTCGCCCGTGTGTGGGTTCACCGCAAATGCCACGGGCTGTTTCAGCCCGGTAGCAAAAGTGTCGGTAGCCGTTGCGGTAGCGGGGTCGAGCAAACGCACGATGCCATTGCAATAGTCGGCGAAGAAAAATTTCCCGACATAATCCGTTGGGAACGTGGTGTTCTCGGGGTTGTAAAATGCCGCGCCGACAATGGCACAACCCTCCGCGTGGGCGTAGGCGAAGAACGGGTCTTGGTAATTGGGCGGCGGGGTTTGGTTGGCGATTGGCCCCTCGACCTGGCTCCAACCGTAGTTCCTGCCAGCAAATATTTCGTTGACTTCCTCGAACGCGCCTTGCCCGACATCGGAGACAAAAACCCGCCCTGTGCCGGGTTGGATGGACATTCCGAATGGATTGCGGACGCCGTAGGCAAAGATGGCGCGGGCACTGCCGGAGGAGAAAAGGTAAAACGGGTTGTCGTTCGGGATGCTTCCATCGTCGTTGAGCCGGAGGATTTTTCCGAGGGTGATGGAAGTGTTTTGAGCGTTGCTGCTTTTGCCGCCATCGCCCGTGCCGACGTACAGTTTGCCGTCGAGGCCAAAGGCCATGGCACCGCCGTTGTGGATGCCAGAAGTGAGTTTGTCGCAGTTGAAAAGCTGCTGCTCGCTGCCCGGCACGGCGAGGTTGCCGTTGATGCGCACCCGGCTGACTCGGTTGAGATTGGAGTCGCGGACGGTGTAGTAGAGGTACAGCCAAGGTTGGTTGTCAAAGTCAGGATGCAGGGCTATGCCAGCGAGGCCGCGCTCGTTGAAGTCGTCCACGGCAAGCGTGAGTACTGGGTCGGGCAGGAGTTCGCCGCCCTCAGTCAGGAGAAGCACACGGCCGTCTTTTTGGGCGAGGTACAGGTTGCCATGATGGTCGAAGGCCATGGCCGTGGGGTTGAGGCTGTCGGCCAGGATGGTTTGCGCGAAACCCGTGGGGAGCGCGGGGGTTTGGGCGGAGGCCGTAGAAACCGCAAAATTTAAAATGAAAAATGTAAAATGTAAAAGGGAGGGTGCTGGGAGGAGGAGATTTTTTTTCATCAAATTGAATCCTGTGTATGCTATTTTTGTGCAAAAATTACAGAAGATGACTGCTATTCTGACTGACAAAATCAAGTTGCAAGTCGAACTATCGTTCGATGAGGTTTTGGGCTTTGTTGAAAAATTCACTCCCGAACAAAAACAGTTGTTGCTCCAACGACTGCGCATGGGTGCATTCCGGGAGAAGTGGGCTCAATTGGCAAAAAAAATAAAATCCCCCAAGTTTTCCGAACAAGAAATCCAAGATGAAGTAAAGTCTTATCGAAAAGAACGCCTTGCAAATGCCTGAAAAGCCCCGCATCGTGCTTGATACCAACCTATGGGTAAGTTACTTTTTGGGCGCCCAAATGAAAGAGCGGCTTGACCGAATCTTGTACAACGAGCGCTTTTCTATTCTTCTGAGTTCTGATTTATTTGAGGAAATCAGTGGCGTTTTAGCCAGACCTAAATTTGCCAGATATTTTTCTTCTGAGGATGCTCAGCTATTGCTTGATGCGCTCTCCCTCCGCTCTGAGTTGATAGAGGTGACGGCTCGAATCTCCCTTTCCCGTGATCAAAAAGACGATTTTGCGTTAGCACTTTGTCAAGACGGCAAAGCAGATTTCCTCATCACAGGCGATTCCGATCTGTTAGTTTTGCACCCTTTTGGCTACACCCAAATTGTTCGGTTGGCAGAATTTGCGGTACTTTACGGAGGTTGACAAATTCTCACTCACCTCTCAAAAGTGAAACCCATACCCAAAGAACACCGCTTTCATCCCAAACACGCTGAACCCTGAAAGCACCACGCCCAGCATGATGAGCACGAACGGCACGTACACCAGAACTTTCATGATGCGGTTATCCCACTTCAAATGGTGCATGAGCGGCAACATCAGGAACGCAAGACAAAGCCCGAGGAATGAAATCTGAAACATCACCACCGCAGCCACACCAAACAACAGCCCAGTAAAGATTTCAAAAGCCTGCACCATGCGCGTGTCGGGGTGGCTTTTCGCCAAAAAATGCCGCCAGCTGGTGAGGATACTTCCCGAAACCCCGGCCAATTTTGGTTGCGCCGAATGCTCGCTCTGGTTCTGCTCGCCCGTGACGAGGAAGTGCGCCTTGCCCGAGACCATGTAGGCCAAAACGCCCATGCTCGAAAGCGGGGTCAGCGCGGCGTACAATGCCGTGCTGTGGCTCAAGAACTTGAACAGTTTGAGCGGCTTGTTTGCCATCGCGATGATGAACGACAGCACCGGTGCGAAAAACGTGAGCATCGTAATCAGGTAAAAATCCCAACCATAGATGACCTGGAAACGCGGGTCAAAAGCCATCATCGGCAAACGTGCTTCCGTTCCGCCCACCACAAAAGTGAGGTCTTGGTGCTGGCCAAAAAAGTAGGGCAGCACAAGGTTTGCGTTGAGCATGAACATAAAATAAAGCAGCGTGAGCGGCAGGTTCATGGTCGGGAACAGGATGTCGAGTTTCTCCGTCCACGAGATGTTTTTGGCGCGGATGAGGAAGCCCATTTTTTTCTTCAAAAACTCGGAGGTGCCGCGTGTCCATTTCATGTGGCGGATGCGGAATGCGCGGACGCTGTCGGGGAAATCTTCGTAACAAATCACGTCTTCCAAAAAGTAGCCTTTGTAGCCCAGTTCGCGGGCGTGGATGGCAAAGCCCAAATCCTCGCTCACAATGTCGGGGAAGCCGCCAATCTTTTCCCATACATCGCGGCGGAGCAGGGCGCCGTGGCCGAGGAACATCACAAAACCGTAGTCGTTGCGCAGGGGCTGGTACCATTTCCAATGGATGTCAATGCCCACGCCGAGCGATTTGGCGAGCGGGCTGGTCGAGTTGGGGTTGGCGCGGTGATTGGCCTGCACAAAGCCGCAGGTCTGGTCGGTTTCGAGCACGGCCACTGTTTTTGTCAAAAAGTCCGAAGGCAGGATTTCGTCGGCATCGGCGATGGCGAAGTAGGGCTCGTGGGCAAAATTGGCGAGGCCGTAGTTCATGTTCCCGGCTTTGAACGCCTTGCGGTCAGGGCGGCGCACCACTTTTACCAGGCCGGGGTATTTGGCCGCAAAAGCATCCACGCGGTCTTTGAAAGATTGCTGCGAAGAGTCGTCCAGAAGGTACACCGTGTAGTTCGGGTAATTTTGGCGGACGCAGGACTCCACGCTTTCCTCCATGAAGTCGTTGCACGTAGTGTACAGGATGGCCACTGACGGCACGGCCTCACCCCCGGCCCCTCTCCAAATGTATAGGGGTGCCGAGACTCCCCTATCCATTGGGAGAGGGGCTGGGGGTGAGGCTTTCCAAAAACGATACCAAATGGCAAAGCCCACCACCCCAAGGTTGTACATACCATAGAGCCAGGCAAAATCAATGAAGCCGATGAACGTCCAGAGTGCGATGCGGCTGGGCCAGTTGTAGGCCATGTCCAACAGCATCAGCAGACGCGGCTGAAACCAAATTACGGCCGCCAGCCACACGGCAAAAATGGTTATGTACATAATTGGACTGGGGGGCTTTGCCAGCTGCGTTGTTGCTTTGGACTCGGCTTTTTGTATTGGGAAATACTCCGCTTGGGCGGGGATTGCTACGGCCTTAGCAGTAGCGTATTGTGTTGTATTTTTTGACGACATGGCTGATTATTTTTTGAAAAAGTTTGCCCCAAACCTTTCGAGGGGAAAGGCGAAAAAGAGAGATGAGAAATTGATTTTGAAATAGTTGTTAGGTGAGAGGTGTCCTCTTTTACGAACCAAAAGGTGACATCTGTAAGCGCGCGCTTTTGAGATGTCGCTACGCTCCTTCGTCGCGGATGACACCTCAAAAACTATTACTTCTCCAACCGCACTTTGACCCCAAGGGCTGCCGCTTTCAGTTCCTCGAAAGGCGACTTCTCCCAGCGCAGGGAAAACTGTCCCCACACCGTTTGGCTGAACGGCATCAAGAGGGTAGCGTAGCCCCCGAAAATATCGTCGTTGCTTACCTCGCGGCTCACGGCGGCTTTGCCGTACAGTGCACCGATGTTGAGTTCGTAGCCGCTCGGTGTGCGGAACTGGTTGTTCAGCATAAACCGGTTTTCGGGGCGCGGGGCGTTTTCCACACGGGCATAGAAATAGTACGGTTCGATGGCGTAGACCTTGCTCACAGGCACCCGCAGGCTCCCGTAAGCCAGCCACTCGTTGTTGAGTTTGTTGCTCATCCCGAAGAAGCCACCTGCTTTCAGGCCCAGTCTATTGGGCAGGAAAAACACTTGCTCCGTGCTGAAAATCTGTTGGGTCACACCCTCTGGGAGTATGCGCGTGCCGTACTCGAATTTGCTGGTGAGCCATTTGCTCATGGGCGTAACTGCCCCCACGGAAAAGGCTTGGGCTTCCTGTTCGGCACGGACGAGCGAAGCGAGGTCGAGCGAGAGCGAGTTGTCGTATTTGAGGAACATCCGCAGTTTCTTGCTCACTTGGCCGGTGAGTTGCACCGAGCGGAGATTGAACGTGCCCATTTCGCCCGCTTTGGAATAGCCCGCCCACACATCGAGTTCGAGGGGCGCGGCAATGCCGTACGTGTTTTGGAGGAGTTGGTTCGCCACCCGGTTAGCCGTGTCGATGGCCAAAGCCGAGCGGAGGGCAACTCGGGCTTTTTTGATTTGGTTTTCGATAATGTACGATTGCGCCAGCGCAATGTAATACTCAATGTCCCTTGGAAAGTCGAGCACCAACTTTTCAAAATAGTTGATCGCTACCGGGCCGTTGCCCTGCCAGAGGTAGACATAGCCAAGCCCTTTGCGGGCTTCCGCGCTGCTCGGCTCGATTTTCTCCAAAGACCAAAACGGGTACTTGGCAGCAGCATACTGCTTGGCCCAAGCGAGGTTGTAGCCTTTGCCCACCAAGGCCGATGGGTTGCTGGGGTCGAGTGCCAGCGCCTGCTCGTACTTGATGCCAGCCTGGTCATGGTTGCCGGCCCAAGCGTAGTTGTAGCCAGCGCCGATGAGCGCCTCCAAATCGTCGGGTTTTTTTGCCAGCGCGGCAGAGTATATTTTTTCGGCCTCCCAGTGCTGGCCACTTTGGGCAAGCCGCTTTGCTTCGGCGAGGTCTTGCGCCGAGAGCGCAGTAGCGACCAAAAGGAGAAGGATGGTGTGGTAAATTTTTTTTGCGTTCATGTTCGTGCTTAATTTTTCTTATCAAAATTGTAGCACAAACGTCCGCCGAGGCATTGCCCTAAAAAAACGAAAGCCGCCGAACCGGGAGGTTCTGCGGCTGAACGGGAAGGTTTGAGAGTTCGGGGGTTTGAAGGTTTGAGGGTTTCTGGTTTTAGGGTTTCTGGTTTTAGGGTTTCTGGTTTTAGGGTTCGAGGGTTTCTGTAGCAATCTTAGGTGCACATTTCCACCAAATCTTTTTCCAAAAATTCAGGCAGGGAGCAAATGCGAACCCCATCAGAGCGCGTCCATGCATCGCCAGCAGGGGTTATCACATATTTGAACTGTGGTTTCAAATCTTCTGCGCACAGGAAAAAGCCTTTCGATATCACGGGTGCAGTCGAATATTTGATCTCGATACAGGCCATCTTGCCGTTTGGTGCGAGGAGGATCAAATCCACTTCCGCCCCATCCTTGGTGCGGTAGTAGTAGAAATCGCTGAACTCAGCGGCCTCGCGGATAATCTGTTCTATCACGTATCCTTCCCAGGAGGTGCCCACCGACGGATGGCCTTGCAGCTGCTCAAGCTGCGGGATGCGCATCAGGTGGTGCAAAAGCCCGGTGTCGCGCACATAGACTTTGGGTGATTTGACAAGCCGTTTTCCTAAATTGACAAAGTAAGGTGGCAAACGGCGTATCATAAAACTCCCTTCCAGCAATTCGAGATACTTTGTCACGGTAGGTTGCGAAGTACCCAGTGATCCAGCTAATGCGCTCGCATTTAATATCCCTCCGTGCAAGTGCGCTACCATACTCAGCAGATTTGATATGGTGGTTTGAGCCACTTGAAACCCGAGCCGCTGCACGTCGCGCTGGATGAATGTCTCCGCAAAATCAAGCAGCCATTTGCGAGCGGTGCGCTCCGTAGGAGCCAACAAAGCCCCCGGAAACCCGCCCCGAAACCAATGAACTTGCATCGAGGTCAGTTGCCTGATTTCTGAATAAGAAAACGGGTCTAAGGTCTGATAGGCAATCCGCCCGGCCAGCGTTTCGGTGTTCATCTTCACGATGTAAGGCGATGCTGAACCCAGCAAAATAAATCGGGCGGGTACTCGGTGCTGGTCGGTGAGGCCACGAAGCAGGGCAAAAAGTTCGGGGCGTGTCTGCACCTCGTCAATGATCACACATTTGTCCACGTGTGCCGAGAGGAACATCTCCGCGTCGCCCAACTTCATGAAGTCCTGCGGTATTTCAAGGTCGAGGTAAAGCGTTGGTTTCCCGATCTTGGTTTGGAGGTGCTTTGCGAGCGTTGTTTTCCCAACCTGCCGCGGGCCGATAAGGCCAAGTATTGGCGACGTTGACAAATCTTCCAAAATGCGCGGTGTGATAAGGCGTTCTATCATTTGCATGAATTTTTACCCGACAAATTTAAAATATAATTTTGAATTAGCCGGGTAAAAATTTGCCCAAATGAGAATCCTCAGACCAGAAACCTTCAAACCCCTTTACCCGCCGAAGCCATAGCGAAGGAAGCCAAATCCTAAAACCTGATCTCCATCTGAATATTCGCCCGTTTGAATTCAGTGCTTTCGAGGGCCACACATCGGAAGCCAAGTTTGAAATATAGGTTGATGGCTTGGTAGGCTTTGCTGGCGTTGGAAAGGAGGAACACGCGCGTTGCGCCGAGTTGCCGCGCCCGTTCGAGAGCAGCGATGCCGAGCAGTTCGCCGATATGGAGGCCGCGCGCGTTTTCGGCCACGGTCATTTTGGCAAGTTCGAGCACTCCGTCGCCAAAGGGCTGGAGCGCAACGGTACCTATGATTTCGCCGTCGTCTGCGCGCTGCGCCAGCAGCACGGCACCGCCGCCGTTGATGAAATATTTTTCGGGAAAATCGAGCGTATCGAGATCCACTTGCTCCACTTCGTAATCTCTGGAAATCCAGGCGATGTTGAGGTTTTTCCAAGCGGCTTGGTGAGTGGGCTGCCAGTCAATTATGCGAATCATGTACAATGGTGATTAGGAAATTGGAGAATTGGTGATTGGGACAAGGATGTTATTTTCCAAAAAAACACCCCGCGAGCGGCGGGCGCAAGCGGGGTGCAAATTTCAATTTCTTAAACGATTTTGAGCCGATAAGTACGAGGTTATTCCCCTACAATATACGAGCGCTCTTTGATGCGCGGCGACACGAGCATGAACACCACCGCTGTGGCGGCACAGATGCCCGTGAAGAGCCAGAAGAAATCAGCCCCGTGGAATTGGGCAAAAAAGCCCCCGCTCTTGATGTTGTTCTGGATGACAGACACCAACACATTGCCCAGCGTCACCGTGAGGAGAAAGCAGGCCATGATGGTTGATTTCATGGTGGGAGGCGACTGGGTGTAAGCATACTCGAGGCCGGTGATGGAGATGAGCACCTCGCCTGCCGTGAGCACCACAAAAGCGAGTATCTGCCAGCTGATGTTGGGCGTTTCGCCCGCGTCAATCCAGCCTTGGATGATGGCGATGATGACGAACGACAAGGCTGTGAGCACAAAGCCCGCACCCATTTTGCGCAGGGGTGTGACGCGGAGACCTATTTTGTTCAAAGCCGGGTACAACACCAAAGAGAACAAGGGAATGAACGCCAAAATGAACGCCGCGTTCACGAACGAAATCTGCTCAGCTTCCCATTTGATTCCCAGCCAGTTCAGATCCATCTTGGAGGCCTGCACCACCCATTCGGACTGGCTTTGGTCCCACAAGGCCCAGAACACGGGGATAAACGCGAACACTGAAAGTACCCGCCACACTGCCCGGATACCCGCCACCGTTTCGTCGCCGTATTCTTTGGCGGCAGCCGCAAAACCACCATTGGTGAGGGCGTAGAGATTGATTCCCACAAAATTGCCGGGCTTGGCGAACCATTGTTTTTTGAAAATAAAGGCCAACGCGAGCACCAAAATAAGCCACGCACCCAGCACGGGGCCTACGCCCATGTGTTTCATTTTATCAAAATAGATGTAGCTCACCAACAAGGCCAAGAATGCTGTGGCGAGAATGACCATTCTGTTGCTGTCATATTTTGGCGGCGGGATGCGGCGGTATTTGTTGCGGCCAAGCCAGAAGAAGAATACCGCTATTGCCATGGCTATGGCGGGAACGCCAAAGGCTACTGCAGGGCCGTAATTAGTTTTCAAATAAGGGATGAGCAAGATAGAAAGGACAGAGCCGGCATTGATGGAGAAGTAAAACGCATCGAACGCTTTGGAAATCATGTGCGAGTTGGTGGAGTCGAACTGATCGCCCACGTTGGCCGACACGCAGGGCTTGATGCCGCCCGCGCCAATTGCGATGAGCATCAGCGAGGTAGTGAACATCACTTCGCTGTCCACCGAGAGCGCCACCATGATGCTCCCCGTCATATAGACCATCGAGAGCCACAGGATGGTCTTGTACTTGCCCCAAAACCAGTCGGCCACCATGCCGCCAAATATGGGGAGCAGATACACCATGGCCACAAAATCGTGGGTTTTGGCATTGGCCGTGGCCTCCGCTATTTGCACCGTTTCTGGATCAGTGGAGCCAGTCGGGTTGTAAAACTGCGCTATCATGAATGTGGTGAGGATGGCCCGCAAGCCATAATAGTTGAAGCGTTCTGCCGCCTCGTTCCCAATGATGTACGGGATACTGCTGGGGAATTTGCCTTTGGGTTTTGCTGTGTCGGTGTTCTCTGCCATACAATTTGAAAGTGAGTGAAAAGATGGTTAATGCCTTCGATTGAACAGGGCAAATGTTGCGAAATTTTTTCTCCCGCAAGCACTTTCTCTTTTGAGTAGCCAAGCGGAGCTGATTGCGAAAGGTAAAACCCGCCGAACCGTGAAGTGTGTGAAATTTAGATAAAGGCTGTCAAGATTGGTGTATTGGCTCACTTGAAACAAACTTGCCGAAAGTCTTAAACTTTCGGCAAGTTCAATCTCTTAAAAAACAACACAAAAAAACTGCGTTTTTCAGACCTTTGACGACCAAACGCTTTGCCCATGACACGTCTTACCACTGTTTCCGTTGCAGCCTTTGTGCTTCTGGCTGCTTGTCAGCAAGAGCCGTCCAAAGAAGCCATCGCAAACGCCGCCGAAACAGCCCTTTGGGCAAAATACCGCGCCGAAGGCTGGAAAAACCACGGCTGCGAACTCGTCACCGATGTGGAGGTGGAAACGCTTTTCGGATTCAATGGCAAAGAAGCCACGCTCAACGCCCGCCCACTCCCCAACCAAACTTTTTGCCTCCGCACGTGGAACAAGCCTAGCTGGAAAGAGCGCGAAACAAACAACGAAAAAGAAGATGCCGCTTGGCTCAACCCCCAAAACCGCCTTGTGGTGCAACTCTTTGACTACACTTCGGAAGAACACGCCAAGCAGCAGATCGAAAATCTGCGCCGCGACCGCCGCAGCACCTACGAAGAAGATGTGCCCGGCCTCGCCGACGACGCGCTGTGGAGTACCAGCACCGTCACCCTCCTCGTCCGAAAAGGACAGCTCGTGGTCAACATCGCGCTCGAAATCAGCGACACCCCGCGCGAAAACCTCTCCAAAGCCAAAGAAGTGGCCGCATTGGCTTTGAAAAAATTGTAGCCCAATTCCGCATTCCCAATTCCGCATTCCGCATTCCCAACTCCGTATTCCCAAAATGCCCCTATACCCCAACCTCGTAGCAGCAAAACAGCGCGGCGAAAAACGCCTCGCCATCCTCTTTGACCCCGAAAAACTGCGGCTCCAAAAAATGGGGCAGGCGCTCGAGTTGGCCGCCGAATGCGGCGTGGACTATTTTTTCATCGGCGGCAGCCTCGTGGTCAATTCCATGCTCGACCCCCTGCTCGCCGACATCCGCGAGCGTTGCAAAATCCCCCTCCTGCTCTTCCCCGGCAGTTCGTTCCAGCTCAGTTACCGCGCCGATGGCATCCTGTTTCTTTCGCTCATCAGCGGGCGCAACCCCGAGCTGCTCATTGGCCAGCACGTCGTGGCCGCCCCGTACCTCAAAATGTCGCCCCTCGAAATCATTTCCACCGGCTACATCCTCGTGGACGGCGGGGTACAGACTTCGGTGCAATACATGTCCAACACCTCTCCCATCCCTGCGGCAAAAGACGACATCGCGGTTTGCACAGCCCTTGCGGGCGAAATGTTGGGTCTGAAAACCATTTATTTGGAAGCCGGCTCCGGGGCGCTGAACCCCGTTTCGGAAAGCATGATTGAAGCCGTGGCCAGCACGCTCACCGTGCCGCTCCTGGTAGGCGGCGGCATCCGAACGCCCGAAAAAGCATCGGCCAACTTCCGCGCCGGCGCGGATTTGATTGTGGTCGGGAATGCCTTTGAAAATGACCCCGGCCTCATTCGGGAATTGGCGGCAGCAAGGTGGGCGTAAAAAATGGGGTGTCAGCGCGGAACGCTGACACCCCATTTTACTAAGTAGTCAGTCAGACAAACCCGCCAAAATTGACTACTAAGGAACGATTTTTAGGAAAGCCTCGATGGCCCAACGATTAATTTCGCAATGACAACTTCTTCAACTCCCTTTCAAAAATCTGCTCCAACTGATTGGCGTGCAGGTTTTTGCCGATGATGGTTCGGTCTTTGTTCAGCACATACAATTCGGGCGTGATGTCCACAAAGTATTTGGCGTAGATGGCTCGGTTGGTCGGGTCGAACACGTTGGTGAAAGTGAAGCCCTTTTCCCGCACGAATTTTTTCCACTCCTCATCCGTCGTGCTTACGGCAATGCCGTAGAAGTCCACACCTTTCGATTTCCATTTTTTGTACAGGGTCTCTATCTCCGCTGCCTCCTTCTGGCAGTGCTCGCAATCGGGGCTGAACATGAACACCACGACGATGGGCGCAGTCATTTCGTAAATGCTCTTTTCTTGCCCGTTGATGTCCATTGCCCGCACATCGGGCCCTTTTCGGTTCAAGAGGCTGGCCTCCATTTCGAAGACGTGTTTTTGCAGCGGGGGCAGGTTTTCGGCTTTTTCCCACCAAGCGAATTCGGGCTTGAAAAAATTTTTGATGATGTGGACGTACACCGCCTCGCCGTCCATCACCGTCGTTTTTGTGTTCTCGTATTGCAGCGCAATCCAGTTGGCAAAAAACTTGAAGTACTGACGGTTCGGCAGCACACGGCGTATGAGCGGGTCGGCCACCTTTATGATAGAGTCCGGGTTTTGCGGGGTCAATTCCTTGATGTAGCGTTTCAGTTTGTTGCCGATGACGGGGGTATTCAGCAGCCGCTCGTCCTTGAAATCCACCCCGTCCCAGAAATGGTCGCGGAAGTAAATAAGCTGGCGCATCGTGTCCATGTCGCCGTTGGCCTTTCTGAATTCTTTGAAATCAGGGTTTTGCCCCGCTATTTTGAACTTGGTAAACAGCGCATCGGGGTGCTGCTTGAAAATGCCGTCCAAGTACACCCTGCGCTCCTCGATGATTTGGGCTTGGCGGGCCCTGATTTGCTGGTACTCTGGCGCAGCCCCAGTGAGCCTGCTCAAAGTAGCAGCCAGTTGGTTCAGTTCGGGGTCTTGTTTGGCTTGGTAGCGTGCCGTTTGATAAAACAGTTCGGTGTTCACAGAGCCTTCCACCTGCATCGTGCCTGGAATATCGGTGGTTTTGGCGCGCATAGTCATGCGTTGGTCTTTGTCCACGAGGAACGAAAGGTTCTTCATGCCCGGCAGCAAAAAAGTGTAGAAACCAGGAGGAAGGGGTTTTTTCCGGCGCAACGAGAGGTAGCCCATAGGATCCATCAGGGCCGAATCAATCAAAAAATTCTGGTCGCCCCACACCCCTACGAGGCGGGCCATGCCATGCGTGTTGCCTTCCAAAAATATTTCTATTTGGGTGGAATCAATGTCGCCCGCTTGCGCAGGCTGCGCGGCATTTTGGGCATCCGCCTCCGCCAAGCTTACGGCGGACAAAGCAGAAAAAAGGGAAAGGAAGGAGAAAAAAAATGAGCGGGTTGAACGTTTCAGAATCGTCATTGCGTCAATAATTTTTTTAGAAAGGACGGGCAAAAGTAAGGACGGCAGTTGGCGGCTGGAGGGCTTTTGGGAAATGTTTGCAAAGGCTGTGAATGCGGAATGCCTGAGCAAATTTTTTTCAAAAAACAGCCCCTCCCGATTTGATCGGGAGGGGCTGCGCGTTTTTTTCGGAACCCGAAAAGCCGCCAATTCATTTCGCCCCAGCAGCTTCGTTCAATGCTCCTCGTGCACCGCGTGCTTCTGGTATTCCGCCACGAGCTTCGCCTGAATATCTGCCGGAACGGCGGCGTAATCCGAGAATGACATCGAGAATTTTGCCTTGCCCTGCGTGAGCGCCCGCAGCGTCGAAGAGTATTTGTGCAATTCCTTGAGCGGCACCTTGGCACGGATGACTTGGTAATGCCCCTCTGCGCCCATGCCCATGATGATGGCGCGGCGGGTCTGCAAATCGCCCATCACATTGCCCATCACCTCGGCATCGCACAGCACTTCGAGGTCGTACACCGGCTCCAAGATTTGCGGTTTGGCCTCATGGAAGGCTTCTTTGAAAGCCATGGTGGAGGCGATTTGGAACGCCATATCGTTCGAGTCCACGGGGTGCATCTTGCCGTCGTAGATGCTCACGCGCACGTCGCGGCAATACGAACCGGTGCTGGGGCCTTCCTCCATTTTTGCCATGATGCCCTTCTTGATGGCGTTGGTGAAACGAGCGTCCACCGAACCGCCCACTATGGCCCAGCAGAACGAGAACTTGCCGCCCCATTTGAGGTCTTCCACTTCGATGTTCTTGGTGGTGAGGTCGTGGGGGGCGGGTATGCCCTCGTAGTACGGCTCAATCCTCATGTGCACTTCGGCGAATTGGCCCGCTCCGCCCGATTGTTTTTTGTGGCGGTAATCCTTGTTCGCCTCCTTCGTGATTGTCTCGCGGTACGGGATGCGCGGCTCTGTGAATTCGAGTTTCACCCCAAAATTCTGTTCGGCTTTGAAGCGCACAATGTCGAGGTGCATTTCGCCCTGCCCTTGTATGAGGGTCTGTTTGAGTTCCATGCTCTGCTCCATGAGCAGCGTGGGGTCTTCTTCCTGAATGGAGTGGAGGGCGTGGGCCATTTTTTCCACCTCGGCCTTGCTGGGCGGCAGCACCGCCATGCGGATGCGCGGGGGCGGGAAGTGGATGCGCTCGATTTTCAGGTCGGCGCCTTTGGGGTTCAAAGTCTGGTTGGTGTGCGAGCCTTTGAGTTTCACCGTACAGCCGATGTCGCCTGCGCGGAGTTCCTCCACTTGGTCGCGGTTTTTGCCCTCGCTTTCAAAAAGTTGAGAAAAACGCTCCACCGTGGAGTTGTCGGCATTGGTCAGTTCGTCGCCTGCTTTCAGTGTGCCTGAATACACTTTGAAATACGACACGTTGCCCACTTTTGGCTCGTTCACGGTTTTGAAAATAAACACGCAGGGGCGGGCGGCGGGGTCGCAGGGTTTGGTGCCGCCACCTTCCAAAGCGGCGGCTGGGCGGTCGGCGGGGCTGGGGCAGATGTCGTGGATGAAGCCCATCACGCGCCCGCTGCCCATGTCTTTCAGGCCGGAAGCGCAAAAAAGCGGGTAAAACTGGCGGTGCGCCAAGCCGATGCTCAAGCCCTTGGCGAGTTCTTCTTCGCTGAGGGTGCCTTCTTCAAAGTATTTTTCCATGAGCGCCTCGTCATTTTCGGCAGCGGCCTCCACGAGGGCGTTGTGCAGCGCGTCGGCGCGGCTTTGGTGCTCAGCGGGGATGGGCTTTTTTTCAGGCTTTCCGCCTCCGGCGGGAAAAACGTACATCACCATGCGGAGCGCGTCTACGATGGCGTTGAACCCCGTGCCTTGGTTTACGGGAAATTGGAGGGGAAGCACCCGTGCGCCAAAACGCTTTTGGGCTTGATCGAGCGTCATGTCAAAATCAGCCTTCTCGTGATCCATCTGGTTCACCACAAAAATGGTTGGGGTTTCGTTTTTCTCGATGTGTTCCCAGATGAGTTCGGTGCCTACCTCCACGCCGCTGCGGGCGTTGAGCAACATCACGGCGGTGTCGGCCACCTTCAATGCCGTCACCACCTCGCCGGAAAAATCGTCGAGGCCTGGCGTGTCGAGGATGTTGATTTTGGTGTCTTTCCAAGTGCAGTGGAGCACCGAGGCGAAGAGCGAGTGGCCGCGCTGCTGTTCGAGCGGGGCGTAGTCGCTCTGGGTGTTGCCTTCTCCGACGTTTCCGCGCCGGGCGATGGCTTTTGCTTCGAAGAGCATGGTTTCGGCAAGGGTGGTCTTACCGCACCCGGAGTGGCCGCAGAGCACGACGTTCCGGATTTTGTTTGTAGGATAAACTGCCATAGAGGTGTGAGAAGGTGAGAGGAGTGAGAGGTGTGAGACAGTGTGTTAATGTGAGAGATATGAATTCTCACACCTCTCACCCTCTCACACCTCTCACATTACGGCGGTCAATGTAGGAGGGTTTTGGAATTGGAAAGTAGAGATGTGGAAAAAAATTTAGGAAAGCGCTTCATGAGGGCAAATCCCTACCTCTCAAAACAAACTCAACTGCGCCGATTTGTGCCGCTCGTGCAGGTCCAGATTGAAGGCGGGCATCTTCCTGTCTTTCAGGTATTTTTCCTTGGCTACGCGGAACTGTGCGTGGATGATGTCGGCGATTTTGCCTTCGCCGCGCATCCGTTTCCCAAATCTTTTTTCTTCCAAACTACCGCCGTGCGTGTCGCGGATTCGGTTCAAAACACGGTCGGCGCGGTCGGGCATGGCCTTGCGTATCCAGTCCTCGAAGATGAGGGCCACGTCGCCGTTGAGCCGCACCAGCGTGTGGCCCACGCCGAGCGCGCCGCGTTCGGCCACGGCTTTCACGAGGGGCAGCACTTCGTGGTCGTTCAGCCCGGGGATGACAGGGGCCATCATCACAAATGTGGGGATGCCTGCGCGACTGAGAGTCTCCACAGTTTTGAGGCGTTGGGCCACAGTGGCGGTGCGCGGCTCGAGGTATTGGCGGAGTTCTTCCTGCAAAGTCGTGATGCTGATGGCGACGTGGCAGAGGTTTTCGGAGGCGAGTTTTTGGAGCAAATCGAGGTCGCGCAGCACGAGGCTGTTCTTGGTAATGAGGCCCACCGGGTGGCGGTATTTCCAGAAAACTTCGAGGCACTCGCGGGTGATGTTGAACTTTCGTTCGGCAGGCTGGTAAATGTCGGTGTTGCCGGCGAACATGACGGGCGCGGCTTTCCAATTTTTCTTTTTCAGTTCGGTCTCCAAGAGTTGCGCCGCGTTGCGCTTCACCAAAATCTTCCGCTCAAAATCCAGCCCTGCGCTGTAGCCCCAATAGGGATGGGTGTTGCGGGCGTAGCAATAGATGCAGCCGTGCTCGCAGCCTTGGTAGGGGTTCATGCTCCATTCGAGCGGGATGTCGGCACTTTCCACCTTGTTGAGGATGGTCTTTGGGTGGGTTTCGAGGTACTGGGTTTTGAGGTCGCCGTCGTCCCATTCGTCGGCCACCAGCGCCCAATCGAGCGGCTCTTGGCTGCGCACTATTTTTTCGTACTGGGAAGTCGGGTTGATCTGTGCGCCCCGGCCTTTGAGAAACTTTTGACTGTTGACCATTGACTTTTGACTGTTGACTTTTGACCATTGACCATTGACCATGACTGTTCGTCACGAGCGGATATTTTGGACAAATTTAAAACAAAAAGAGTTTTTTTGATTTTAATTTTTAAAACAAAAAAGTGCAGCCTGCCGCGAACTTCCCGAAAGTTTTATCCCGAAGAAATAGGGATCGAGCAGTTGGATTCCTTGAAACCACCGCCAACCCTCGGCAGGGATTTGGTGTGCAGGAATCTGCCTCAATCTCCACAACCTGATTGAAGAAGAATGCGCCGAAGTGGGATGGAGGATTTATCCGTTGGGTTGCGGATTTGCCCATGGGGGGGGCGTGGGCTAATACCGCCCCGGGTCAAATGCCCCCACCCCAATGCTCGTGGGTTTCCCGCTTGCCATTTCCGATACCAATTTTCCCGTAGCGGCGGCCATGCTAAGTCCAAGCATCGCGTGCCCAGTGGCGATCATCAGGTTCTCCGTTTTTTTGGCGAAGCCGATGTAGGGCAGCCCGTCGGCGGAGAGCGGGCGGTAGCCGAACCAGATTTTTTCCCGCATATTTTCCTTCAATTTTTCAAAATCTGTCAGTTCGCGGAACACCGGGTCGTCGGCGTAGCCGGGGAAGAAACGTGGCACCGCCTCCAAAATCCCCTGTACGCGCGGGAACAAGATGCGGTCGTTCATGGCCCCGATTTCCATCGTGCTGCCGATGCGCAGGCGTTTGGCCCAAGGCGTGATGGCGACTTTGGCTTCGAGCAAAATGCAGGGGTAGCGCAGGGGTTGGTGCGGCACATCCACCGTCATCGAATAGCCTTTGCCGGGCATCATGGGCAGGTATTCGCCCATCATTTTGGCGAGGGGCTGCGACCATGAGCCGGCGGCGAGAACCACGAGGTCAAGCGCAGTGAGCGTCTCACTTGAAGTGAGACGCTCACTTGGCCCCTCACTCAGGTCGCGGTATTTGACCGCCGTGATTTTCCCGTTTTCTTTTTGAATGCCAACGACTTTGGCGTTGCGGATGATTTTCGCGCCACGCTTTTTCAGCAGCGCTGGAAGTTGGCGCATGAGTTCGTTGGGATACAGCATCGCGTCGTCTTTGTACCATGCGCCGCCGCGAACGTCGGGCGGGAGTTCGGGTTCGAGTGCTTGGCATTGTTCGCGGCTCAGCACCTCGATTTGCATACCGAGTTCGCGGCCCGTGTGCACGTTTTCGAGTTCGCCTTTCTCGTATTTGGCCGTCTGGAAATAATTGATGCAGCCTTTGGGTTCGTACTCAAAATTCATTTCGCCGCTTTGTTCCCACGCGGCAGTGAGGTCGCGTGAAAGCAGCAAGAGTTCGGCCATGGGTTTTGCGCTGCGTTCCACATGGGCAGCGTTGCAGGCGCGGACGAACTTCATCCCCCAATCCGCCAAGCCCCAACTCAGTGCGGGGCGCACATAGAACGGGCTTTTTTGTTTGAACATCCACAGAATGCCTTGGCTTATCACGCCCGGTTGTGCCAAGGGCGCAAAATGCGAGGGCGAGAGGTAGCCCATGTTGCCGAACGAGCAGCCCTCGGTGAGGTCGCCGCGTTCGAGCACGGTCACGTCCCAGCCTTCTTGCTGGAGATAGTAGGCGGTGCTGAGGCCGATGATGCCGCCGCCAATGATGGTCGCTGTCATGTTACCGCTTTCTTTGAATGTTAAACCGTTCCCTCAAAAGGGAAAGTTGCCGTAGCCTTGCCAGAAATTTTCAACTAATTTTGCCCACGGTTTTTCGGGAATCGCTTTTCTTTTTATTTGGAAATCAATTTTTTACCAAAAAGTTTTCAACCCGCAACACTTGCCAAACCGTTTCAAATTCCGTGCAGAAAAAACTTGGCCTCGCATTTGCTAACGCCGTTTTCAAGCCCCTGACCCGAAACTCTTGAACCCCCGAACCGGCAAACCAAAACCTCTCATCCCTCCAATGGCATCTTCTTTCGGACCGAGGCAGTCGCTCTCTCAAAAACTGCAGCAAAAACTCTCGCCCCAGCAGATTCAACTCATGAAACTGCTGCAAATCCCCACGGCTACCCTCGAACAGCGCATCGAAGAAGAACTCGAAGCAAACCCCGCGCTCGAAGAAGGCGACGAAACCGCCGACCTCTCCGAAGGGCTGAGCGATATGGACCTCTCCGATGCCGATCTCAGTTACTACGAGCGCGAGCAAAAAGTCGAAAGCGGCCAAACAGACGATGACCTTGGCACAGAAAACAGCAGCCCGGCGGAAGAGATAGAGCGCGAGATAGAGCGAGAACCTGCCGACGACTATGGCGATGAAGACGAAGCCGGCAGCCTCCGCGACGACGACGGCCCCGACCTCGATGACTACCTCATCAACTTCCTCGAAGAAGACCCCACCACTTACAAAACCCGCGACGACAGTCGGGGCGGCGATGAAGAAAACCGCCAAATGCCGCTCGCGTTCGAGAACACTTTCCACGAATACTTGGAGCAACAGCTCGGCCTGCTAAAACTCGACGACGAGCGCGAACACGCCATCGCGCTCCAGGTCATCGGCTCCATTGACGACGACGGCTACCTCCGCCGTGACCCCTCGGCTATGGTGGACGACCTGCTTTTCAGCCAAAACATCAGCACCCACGAAAAGGAAATCAAGCAAATCCTCCAACGGATACAGCGTTTCGACCCGCCCGGAATCGGCGCCCGCGACCTCCGCGAATGTCTCCTGCTCCAACTCCACCACCGACTCCGGCAAGACGACGACTCGCTCTCCTTCGAGGAAAAAACCTCTGTGCAGATAGCCCTGCGCATCATTGACCAATATTTTGACGAATTCACCAAGAAGCACTACCCCAAACTTTGCCGCCAACTTGGCATCGAAGAAGATGACCTCCGCGATGCCATAAACGAGATACTCAAACTCAACCCAAAGCCCGCCAGCGGCTTTGCCTCCAAAGGCGACCGCGCCCACAACTATGTGGTGCCGGACTACCTCGTGAGCAACCGCGACGGCGAACTCGAACTCACGCTCAACGCCCGCAACGCCCCCGACCTGCGCATCAACGACCAATACCGCGACATGCTGAAAGCCTTCCACGATGGCCGCCACGGCCGCCGCGCCAACAAAAAGGAGAAGGAAGCCGTGATGTTCATCAAGCAAAAAATAGACTCGGCCAAGTGGTTCATTGATGCCATCAAGCAGCGCCAGCAGACCATGATGCTCACCATGGGCGCCATCCTCAAACATCAGGAAGAATACTTCCTCACGGGCGACCAAAAGAAGATACGCCCCATGATCCTGAAGGACATTGCCGACGTGACGAGCCTCGACATCTCGACCGTGAGCCGGGTGGCAAACTCCAAATATGTGCAGACGGAATTTGGCACCAAACGCCTCAAGGAATTTTTCTCCGAAAGCCTCAGCACCCAAGACGGCGAGGAAGTGTCCACCTTGGAAGTAAAGAAAATCCTTTCGGAAGTCATCAACGAAGAGCACAAGCGCCGCCCGCTCTCCGACGAAAAACTCAAAACCATCCTGCTCAAAAAAGGCTACAACATCGCGCGGCGCACCGTGGCCAAATACCGCGAGCAGTTGAACATCCCGGTGGCGCGGTTGCGCAAGGGGTTGTGACAATGCTCGCAACTGCCACTGCCTACTGCCACTGCCTACTGCCCGTTCATAGCGTTCAAATTTTGCCCCGCGTAAAAGCCCAAGTCTTTGCTTCTCAATATTTTGACCCAAAAAGCAATCTGCCCCGTGTGGTACGAGTAATGCTCGCAAACATGGACGGCGATACCGATTCCGCTCATTTGGAAACCTTGCACCGTGCGTTCGCGCAGCATTTCTTCGCGGCTGGCCGAGCGGACTATTTGGGTGGCTTGGCTCACCGTGGCGCGGAGTTTTTCGAGCAATGCTGTTTTGGTAAAACCACCTTCGGCGGCAAATTCCGCGTCGCGCACCCGGTGGTCGGGCTGGCCGCCGAGCGAGCAGAGGATGTACTGCGTGATGTTGCCGCAAAGGTGGAGGAGCAAGTTTCCCACACTGTTCGATTGCGGGTTGGGGCGTTGCCAGAGTTCTTCCTCCGTCAGTTCGGCTAAGCATTTTTCGATGCGCGGCGTGTTCATCTCCATGTAGCGGGCGATTTGGGCGGCGAGCTCTTGAGTTTCGGGCGAAATCATTTTTGAAACAAATTTTGCCCCAAACGTACCGCTCTGGGCGGCGCAGCAAAAAATACTCCCCGCGTTTTTCGACCTTCGCCCAAAACAATTCGAGTCGTGCAAACTCCAAACAGTCAACAGTCAACGGCCAATAGTCAACAGTCAACGGTCAACAGTCAACGGTTAAACATCGAGGTCATCTCCGCAGGGGCCGGCTCCGGCAAAACCTACACGCTCACCCAGCGCATGGTCGCGCTGTTGCAAAACGGCGTGCGCCCGGCGGGCATCATGGCTACCACGTTCACCAAAAAAGCCGCTGCCGAATTGCAGGAACGGGTGCGGCTGAAACTGCTCGAAGCGGGCATGGCCGAGGCCGCCAACGAATTGGGCGAAGCCCTCATCGGCACCGTCCACAGCATCGGCACGAGGCTTTTGCAACGTTTTGCTTTTGAAGCCGGCGTGTCGCCGCTCGTGGAAATCATCGCCGATGGCGACGAGCAGCGGTTGTTCAACGAATCCCTCTCCCAAGTCCTGACAGAACCCCGTATCGAGCGCATGAACCTGCTCGCCGACCGATTGGGCTTGACCAAAAAAAGCATCGGCGAAGCCTACGACTGGCGGCGCGACATTCGCCAATTGACCGACGTGGCGCGGGCCAACAATTTTGACAAAAAAATATTGGAAACGAGCAAGCAGCACTCTTGGCAAAAGTTTGAACGGCTGCTCCCGCCCGCCCAAAACATTGACCCCATTGTTTGGAACAACCGCCTGCTCGCGGCCATTGACCAGACCGTGGCCGCGCTCGACGCGAACGAGGCCGACGCCACCAAAACCACCCGCGATGCCGCCGAGGTGCTGCGCCAATTCCAAAACCAACTCAAATATCGCGGCGAACTGTACTGGCACGAGTGGGTGAAAATCGCCAAGACCAATCCCGGCGCAAAAAGCCGCGACCTGATGGAAGAGCTTCGGCAAATCGCCCTCAGCCACGACGAGCATCCGCAGTTCCGCGAAGATGTGCGGGGCTATATCGA
Organism: Saprospiraceae bacterium; assembly: GCA_046155725.1. GTDB lineage: Bacteria > Bacteroidota > Bacteroidia > Chitinophagales > Saprospiraceae > M3007. The sequence goes on along the minus strand of JBJXFT010000046.1, from coordinate 5,390 downwards.
ACTCGTTTTTGACATCGCCAGCGATGCGCTCCACGAGTACGAGCAGTACAAAAAAAAACGCGGCCTCATTGACTACACCGACATGGAAACCTACGTCAGCAGCCTCCTGCGCGTGAAAACCGTGCGCGAAACCCTCCGCGAAGAACTCGACCTTTTGCTCGTGGACGAGTTCCAAGACACCTCGCCCATCCAACTCGACATTTTCCTGCAAATCAGCCAACTCGCCCGGCACTCCATCTGGGTCGGCGACCCGAAGCAAAGCATCTATGGTTTTCGGGGGGCCGAGCCTGCGCTCATGCAAGCCATCATCCGCGCCACGGGCGGCGTGAAGGACGAGAACATCCTCAAAAAATCTTGGCGCAGCCGCCCCGACATCGTGTACGCCACCAACGCCATTTTCGAGCGGGCTTTCGAGGGGATGCCGAGGGAGCAGATTGTGCTTGCGCCAGCAAACGAGGAACCATCAACTGTCAACAGCCAACGGTCAACAGTCAACGGTCAACAGTCAACAGTCAACAGTCAACAGTCAACAGTCGTCGGCCTTGCGCTCGCGCACTGGCATTTCCGTTCCGACCTCGACGAGAAAAAAGTGCCCGGCGCGCCATGGTTCGACAATTGCATCGCCGACCAAGTGCGCATTTTGCTTGAACGGAAACCCGTGATTTTCAACAAAAAAAGAGACGAGGCCCGCCCCATCCGCCCCGGCGACATTGCCATCCTGTGCCGCAGCAACCGCCAATGCCTGAGTATGGCCGATGCCCTGCACCGCATGGGCCTCAAAGCCGCCATCGCCCGCAACGGCCTGCTCGAAACTCCGGAAGCAAAACTCGCTGTGGCTTGTCTGAAATATCTGCTCACGCCTTCCGATTCGCTGGCGGCTGCCGAGATTTTGTTCCTCACCGGGAGCATGGATTTGGAGGAAATCGTGGAGCGTCGCTTGAAATATTTGTCTGAAAATGCCGACTCGCCCGTTTACGGCGGAGGCTGGGGAGATGCTTTGCTGCTGAACCAACTCCTCGCATTGCGCCCCCGCACCGCCGACCTTTCGGCTTCCGAAATCCTGAGTCTGGTGCTGGAAGAACTCGACTTGCGCCGTGCCGCCATCCAACTCGGCAATCCCGACCAACGCCTCGACAACCTTGACCGCCTCCGCCGCTACGCGCTGGACTACGAATCGGCTTGCCAACGGCTGCACTCGGCGGCTTCGCTGGGTGGTTTTTTGCTGTGGCTCAACCAATTGGCCGACAACGAACTCGACGCGCAAGGTTCTGGCGAAACCGACGATGCGGTGAAAGTGCTCACTTATCACCGCTCCAAAGGGCTGGAATATCCACTCACCATCTGCCATTCGCTGGAGCAAAATTTGAAGGAACAGGTGTGGGGGCTTAATCTTGCGAGCGAGGTGGAGGAGCCTGATTTGGACAATATCCTCGGCAACCGATGGCTGCGTTTTTGGGTGAACCCCTACGCAGACCAATTGCGCGGCACTCGGCTCGAAGAGACGCTTTTGCAGACGGAAGAATGGGCCGAAGCCCGCCGCACCGCGCTCGAAGAAGAGGCCCGGCTGCTCTACGTCGGGCTCACGCGAGCGCGGGATTATCTCGTGTTCCCGACCACGGCCAAAGGCACGGGCTGGCTCAACCGCGTGTTCAGCCACGGCGACGAGAGCATCCCGACGCTCGACCCGCACTCCGACGAAACGCCGTTTTACCACGCGGGAATGCCGATTCTGATTGAAACCGAAATCGCCTACAAGCCCAAGGATTTTCCCGCTTGCCCGCCCGACGAATCGCCGGTGCGATACCACGCCGCGCGTCAGGGCAAATCGCCGCAGATACGTCCGCCTTTGCTGATTGACACGCAGCACGAACTGCCGCCGGGCATCCAGCCCACGCTGGGCGAGCCGGTGGCTTGGGGAAGTTGGCTGGAGTTCAAAGGCGAGTACGCGCCCGCGATTGGCAAGGCGGTTCAGTCGTTTTTGATTGCTGACAGCCTCACCCCCGACCCCTCTCCAAATGGAGAGGGGAGACCAAATGGAGAGGGGAGTGTGTACTCGATGCGCTTGGCGATTGCTCAAAAGCAGTTGCAAATCCGGGGCGTGGCGGAGCAGGTTTCGGCGGAACATCTGCTGCGCCAGTCGGAGGCGCTGGGGGCTTTTTTGGAGAAGAAATTTCAGCCGAAAAAGGTGCTGGGGAGATACGCGGCAGAGGGCCTCACCCCCGGCCCCTCTCCAAATGGAGAGGGGAGAAGCCGCCTGCTAAAACTCGAAGCCAGTTTGTTCCTCGAAACTGAAAACGGAGCGGTGGTCATCGTGTTCGCACCTTTTACCGAAGGCATGAAAAAATGGAGACAGCAGGCGATTGGGCTGGCGCCGGGGCTGGCTTGGTGGCGGGAGTTCCTTCATGCAAATCGGTCAGACGGCTTGGTGTTGTCTGACCGCTCGGTGGAGTGTTGGGTGGTGTTTCCGATGGAAGGGCAGGCGGTGGAGATGGGTTTTTGAATCCTTTTTTACCCCTTTTCTAGAGAAACCCATTCCGCATTATTTCCCAACCTTTGCGCCGTGTCAGACACCGTTTTCAATGGCAAAAAAAATCCTCCAATTCCTCCTTTTCCTCGGCATCGGGTCGGCCATCATGGCTTGGGTGTTCAGCAGCCAGAATGCTGCGTTCCAGGAGCAATGCCGCTTGGACGGTACGCCCCCCGACCAGTGCAGCCTGACGGACAAACTCTTGCACGACTTCGGCACGGTGAACTTGTGGTGGATTCTGGCGGTGCTGTTGGCGTTCACAGTGAGCAACATCTTCCGCGCCCTGCGCTGGCAAATGCTGCTCGCGCCGATGGGCTACCGGGCGGGCTTTGCCAATTCGCTGCTCACTATTTTGCTCGGCTATTTTGCCAACCTGTTCCTGCCGCGCATGGGCGAGGTGGTGCGCGCCGGCTCGCTCGCCCGCTACGAAAAGATACCGGTGGAAAAGGTGATGGGCACGCTCGTCATTGACCGGCTGATGGATTTTGTATGCCTCGGCGGGGTGGTGGGGCTGGCGTTTTTGCTGGAGGGCGACACGCTGTGGGCTTTCATTTCGCAGCAAAAAAGCGGCAGCACGGGTGGCGGTTTTTTCCAAAACCCTTTCGTGCTGGGCTTCCTCGCGCTTTGCGCCGTTGGCGCGATTTTGTTTTTCCTTTTCAAGAAAAAACTGGCGCAAATCCCCCTTTTGCAAAAAGCCGGAAAGCTCCTGCAAGGCTTCTGGGATGGGTTTCGCAGCGTTTTCAAATTAAAAAACCCCGGCCTGTTCCTGCTCTATTCGGTGGGCATCTGGGTTATGTTCTACCTCCAATGTTGGCTCAACCTTCAAGCCTTTCCGCCCACGGCGCATTTGGGCATGAGTGCCGCGCTGATGGTTTTTGTGTTTGGCACTTTGGGCTTTGTCATTCCCTCGCCGGGCGGCATGGGCACTTTTCACGCGCTGTGCATCGCTGGTCTGGCACTCTATGGTATCAGTGGCAGCGATGGGTTTTCCTACGCGAACATAGCGTTCTTTGCGGTGCAGATTTTCTACAACTTCGTGGCCGGGTTTCTGGCTTTGTGGCTGCTGCCGAGGTTGAACAAACAAAAGTTAACTTTGCAGAAAAATACTCAACCATGACAGCATTGGAAAGAGCCACGGCAATCTTGCCCGACATGTCGCAAAGCGAGATAGCCCAATTGGTTCAAAGGGCGGCCAACAGAATCGCCGTAGATTTTCCGGGAGTCGAAAAAACACCCGGCGTTTGTGGTGGAAGCGCGTGCATCATTCGCACAAGGATTCCGGTTTGGTCCATCATAGAATATATGCAAATGGGCGTTGGAAAAGAAAAATTGCTCCAAAATTTCCCGACGCTTCGAGCACAGGATTTGGCAAACGCTTGGGCATATTACGATGCAAACAAAGAGGAGATTGACAATGAGATCAATCAAAACAACGAAGACTGAACATGGCCAAACTCTATGCAAACGAACACTTCCCAGTAGTCACCGTGTATATTTTAAGAAACCTCGGCCACGATGTCCTTACCACCCATGACGCAGGCAAATCAAATTTGAAAATCCCCGACGAAGATGTTTTGGCTCATGCGATTTCTGAACAAAGAGCCATTCTCACCATGAATCGCAAAGATTTCATTCGCCTGCACCGCTCCAATCCCGCACACTTCGGCATCATCGTCTGCACTAAAAACGATGATTTTGAAAACTTCGCTGAATGTATCCACAAGGTACTCCTTGCATACGGAGACGAGTTTCCCAACCAATTGATTCGGGTTTATCGAATGCCCATAGGCTAAGGAAAGACCTTGCCACGGGTCGTGTCACAATTTCAAACACACTTATAGTGCAACGAACTGACGTAAACACCCTCGGCGAATTCGGCCTGATCGAACACCTCACGCGGGATTTTCCCCTGCGCCAAGCCTCCACGCTCAAAGGCGTGGGCGACGACGCGGCGGTAATCGAAAACGGCGCCCTATGCACCGTGGTCAGCACCGATATGCTGGTGGAGGGCATCCACTTCGACCTCGCCTACACGCCGCTCAAACACTTGGGCTTCAAAGCCGTGGTGGTGAACCTCTCCGACATCTACGCGATGAACGCGCTGCCGCGCCAAATCACGGTGTCCATCGCCATCTCCAACCGCTTTTCGGTGGAGGCTTTGGACGAACTGTACGAAGGCATCCGCGCCGCTTGCGAGGCATACCAAGTAGACCTCGTGGGCGGCGACACCACTTCTTCGCCCAAGGGCCTCACCATCAGCATCACGGCCATCGGCCAATGCGAAAAGGAATTGCTGGTGTACCGCAATGGCGCGCGCCCCGGCGACCTCATCTGCATCACGGGCGAGCTCGGTGGCGCCTATCTCGGCCTCCAAATCCTGGAACGTGAAAAACTTATCTGGAAGGAGAACCCAGAGCTGCAGCCCGATTTTGAAAATCAGACTTATGCGGTGGGCCGCCAACTAAAGCCCGAAGCGCGGCGCGACATGATAGAGGAGTTCCGGAAAATCGGCCTGAAACCGACGGCCATGATTGACGTTTCCGACGGGCTGGCCTCTGAGATTTTCCACATTTGCAAGCAGAGCAAGGTGGGCGCGCTCATTGAGGAGAGCGGGGTGCCCATCAACCAAGAGGCGCAGTTGCTCGCGCTGAAATTCAAACTCGACCCCATCACTTGTGCCCTCAATGGCGGCGAGGACTACGAACTGCTGTTCACCATCCGCCCCGAAGATGTGGACAAGGTGAAGTACCTGCCGGACATTTACATCGCTGGGGAAATCCTCGAGGCCAAAGACGGCATCAAACTCAACTCTACGGGCGGCAAACTGCACGATATCAAGGCGCAGGGTTGGGTGCATTTTTAG
>JBJXFT010000370.1:0-18869 GCA_046155725.1 Saprospiraceae bacterium | reverse complement strand
AACCGCACCCCCATCGTCCTCGCCCTCGTCGCCATTGCCCTCATCGGAGCGATGTTCTACTTCGTGTACGAATCCAACAAGCCAAAGTTTGATTGGGAAGAAAGCAGTTGGCAAAAGAAGGGCTACGACGAAAAGAGCGGGCAGCCCTACGGTACGCGCATCGCCCACCGTCTGTTGGAAAATTATTTCGAGGGGAAAAAACTCATTGACATTCGGAAGGACGTGACGAAAGAACTCCCCGCCGACAGTGCTTCCGCCGGGAACAATTATGTCTTTGTCGGCGAAGCGATTTTCATGGATTCGGCAGGCAATAAGCGACTTTTGGACTTTGTGGCGGCGGGCAACACCGCGCTTATTTCGAGCAAAACCCTGCCTTCCAACCTCGCCAGATTTGTCTATTTCAGAGAATGCGAGGCTTGGCCCTGGAAGGATTACGGTATGCTGGACGACAGCGCAGCCTACTTTTCCCTTCGCACCCCCGCCTTGCCCGACAGCATCACGAGGTTCTTTTTTGCAAAGCGAAACAAGCCTCACTCCTACAACTGGCACTACATTGACTACGAACATTTCTGCGATTCGCTGCCGCAGCACCCGCTCGGCTACCTGAACAAGGACTGGGTGAATTTCGCCGAATTCCCCCATGGCAAAGGCCGCTTCCTGCTGCACACCAACCCTATCGCGTTCTCCAATTTCAGCCTCCTTCGCCCCGAAACGCGGCCTTACGCGGCGGGCGTTTTTTCCCACCTTTCCGAAGGCGACATCTACTGGGATGCGGTAAGCCGTGTGCCGGAAGCAGAGGGCCGCCGCCGCAACGGAGACTTTTCTTCCCGCCGAAGCCTCGCCGAAGAACACCCCCTGACTTACATCCTGAAACAGCCCGCGCTGGCCTGGGCCTGGTACCTGATTGCTGCGCTGGCGATTGTTTGGCTCGTGTTCCGCGCCAAACGGCGGCAGCGCGTCATCCCCGTGCTCCCCAAAAACGAAAACTCGTCCTACGAATTTATCGGCACCATCGCGCACCTGCATTTCCGCGAAAAAAACTACGCTGGCCTCTCGGCACAGGGGATGCGCCATTTCCTCGCGCAATTGCGCGAACGCTATGGCCTGGTGGCGCCCATTGACCCCGAAACTGGCTTCCCGCGCACCGACGACGAGTTTTTCAGAAAACTCGCCGCCCTCTCCGAAGTGCCCGAACTGGAGGCGCGGCGCGTCTTTGGCCTCCACGCCAATACGCTGAACTACGAGCCGACCGAAGAAATGTCCATGGACTTGCACCTCGCCATGGAGGCTTTTTTGAAAGCGGCGAAGTAACCTTTGCGGCCTCGTACATTTGCGCCTCAACCAACACAATTATGCTCGCACCGCTCCGCGCCCTTTTGTTCAAAAAAGCCCTCCGCAATTTGCTGGCTTCGCAAAAGCGCACCCGCCAAGTGCACACGCTCGACAGTGCCGGCAGGGTCGGGCTATTGTTCGATGCCACTTCCGAAAAGGCCCGGCGAGAGAGCCTCGAATTTGCGCAGTTGCTGGAAAAACAAGGGAAAAAAGTATCCGCGCTGGGGTTTTTCAACGAGAAAAAAGCCACCGAAAACCAGCCCTTCGATTCCTTTTTTTTGAAAGAAACCTCGTGGCTCGGCCAGCCAAAAAGTGAAAAGGCTTCGGCCTTTGCCAAGGAAAAATTTGACCTGTTGCTCACGCTGAACCCCGACGACCTCCCGCCGCTCGAATGGCTTGCGGCTCAATCGCAAGCGGCTTTCAAAATCGGCTTTGCCACCAGCCGCCCCAACGATTTTGACATTCAATTAGAAACGCCCGAAGGCAAGGGCATCCGGTATTTCACCGAGCAACTGGCGCTTTACCTCGGCAAAATTGTTTTGACCAAAACGTGATTTCTGTAAACACTAAGTGCCCCTTACTCCCTTAGTGTTTTAAAATGCTATCCATGAGTTTGCATCAAAAACTGAGGGGCACGGGCGTCGCGCTCGTCACCCCGTTCAAAAACGGCGCGATTGACTGGCCCGGCCTGGAGCGCGTCATCGAGCACGTCATTGCCGGAGGCGTGGAATTCCTCGTAAGCCTCGGCACCACGGGCGAATCGAGCACGACCACCGATGCCGAGCACCGCCAAATCCTGGATTTCACCATCAAAACCAACCAAGGTCGGCTGCCGCTCGTGGCGGGCGTTTTTGGGGGGAACAACACGGCTGCGATGGTGGAAAAAATCCGGGGCTTCCACTTTGACGGTATTGACGCGCTGCTTTCGAGCAACCCAGCCTACGTCAAGCCCGGCCAAGAGGGCATTTACCAGCACTACATCGCGCTCGCCGAGGCATCGCCTTTGCCCATCATCATCTACAACGTGCCGAGCCGAACTTCGTCGAACATGACGGCGGAAACCACCCTGCGCCTCGCCCACGCGAGCAGCAAGTTCATTGCCGTGAAGGAAGCCTCCGACGACATTTACCAAATCATGAAAATCCTGAAGGGGAGGCCCGACGGTTTTTTGGTGCTGAGCGGCGACGATTTTATCACCCTGCCGCTCATCGCCGCCGGGGGCGACGGGGTGGTGTCGGTCATTGCCAATACTTTGCCGCGCCCGTTCACGGACATGGTGCGTGCGGCGTTGCGGCAAGATTTGCCTGCGGCGCAAAAGTTGAACTTCAAATTGCTGGAACTTTACAAACTCCTTTTTGCCGAAGGGAACCCCGTGGGGGTGAAAGCGGCGATGGAACTGCAAGGACTGTGCAGCCGCGAGGTGCGCTTGCCGTTGGTGCCGATGACCGAACAGGGCGCAGGTTCGATTGCGGCGGAGTTGGAATTAGCAATCACAAATTAGTTTGACCTATTTACCACGAAGGGCACGGAGGACACAGAGGCCTCGCCCCTTGAAAATCATTGTGTTAAACTCCGTGCCCTCCGTGTCCTTCGTGGTGAAGTAAGTTCGCCGAGGTACGTAGTTCGAGGGGGCAAAATTTGGCCGTAAAATGAAATTGGCCTTTCCTTTGTCCGCGCGAAAAACTTGCATCGGCCATGTCAAAGAAAAAGAAAAATAGAGCCCCGGATTCCAAAACCACATCTTCTTTACCCGCCGAAGCCTCGACGAAGGCGGGCACCAAATCTTCGGCGGATAAAAAGGCTTCAGCGAGTGCGCCCGCCTACGCCAAGGCTTCGGCGGGTGAAGCGAGTAAAGAAAAACTCATGCTCGCAGCCTGCCTCGCGCTCACGTTCATCGTGTTCGCCAACACGCTCGGCGCAGGCTTTGTCAACTGGGACGACCACGGCTACCTCTGGCTCAACCCGATGGTGCAGCCCCTCGGCAGCATGGACATCGGGCAGATTTTCACGGGCCACACCCACGGCAACTACTCGCCCCTCGTGGTGCTGACCTACTGCTTCGAGCACACGTTCGACACCATCGTGAAGCCCGGCCAAATGGCGGTCGAAAACTTCCAGCCCTTCCTGTACCACCTCGACAATGTGCTGCTCCACCTCGGCACTACCGCGCTGGCATTCTTCTTTTTTCGTGCGCTGGGCGTGCGCGGTTGGGGGCTTGCGCTCGGCGCCGTGCTATTTGGCATCCACCCCATGCGTTCCGAAAGCGTGGCTTGGGTCACGGAGCGCAAAGACGTGCTGTACGGCCTGTTTTACATCGCCGCCTTGTTGTCATACTGGCGGTATCTGGCGGAGCAAAAAACCAAGTTTTACCTGCTCACTTTGCTCTTTGGCCTGCTCTCGCTTTTTTCTAAAATACAGGCCGTATCGCTGCCGCTCTCGATGCTGGCGATGGACTGGCTGGCCGGGCGCGATTTGAAAAGCATAAAAATTTGGCTCGAAAAAGTGCCTTTTTTCGCGCTGTCATTGGTGTTTGGCTTGGTCGGCATTCACTTCCTCGGCGAAGCTGAAGGCTTCAAAGACGTGGGCTATTCCACCGTGGAGCGTTTCTTTTTTGCCACCGCTTCGCTCTTCAACTACCTCTGGAAAGTGCCGGTGCCGTTCGGGCTTTCGGCCTACTACCCGTACCCGAACGTGGGCAGTTTGCCCGCCTTGTACTACGCCTCGCCGCTCGCGCTGGCTGCCATTGGCTGGTGGGTGTGGGGCACGGCAAAGCGCGGGAAAACCGTGGCGTTCGGCTTCCTTTTTTTTCTGGTCAACATCGTGTTCGTGCTCCAATTCAAAGGCGCGGGCAAGGCGTTCATGTCCGACCGTTTCACCTACATCCCTTATCTCGGGCTGTTTTTTATTCTGGCAAAAACCTACTCGGACGTTGAATCGGGGAGGCTGAAAACGGGATTGAAAAATGTGCTGCCATACCTCGCGGCGGGCTTTGTGGCCTTGTGCGCATTGCTCACCGTTTTGCAAAACACGGCGTGGAAATCAAGCGTGGCTCTGTGGGAAAACGCGGCGGCCAAAAACCCCAACGACCCGCTCTCTTGGTCGAACCTCGGCCTTGCGCACGACGACCTGAAGGACTACGAAAAATCCATCAAAGCCTACGAGCAGGCCATCAAGGTTGACCCTGATCACTTTGACGCGCACTTCAATCTGGCGGTGGCTTTCAACAAGTTGAAACGCTACGACGACGCGGGCAAGATGTTTGGCCGATGCATGGAATTGAAACCAGACTACGCCGACTCCTGGTATGGGCGGGCGCAGGTGTGGATGAACAAGGGCGATTTCCCAAAGGCGATTGCCGACTTTGAAAAGGCTGCTCAAATGGGCTCGAAAGAACCGGTGGACAGGATGCAATCGAGCCTCGGGATGGCTTACGCGGGCGCCGGCCAGCACGAACGCGCCATCGCAGCGTTCGACCTCGCTATCAAGGCACAGCCCGACCCGGAACATCATTTTAAAAAAGGGAACTCGCTGGCGGCCTTGGGCAAGATGACGGAGGCCATCGCTTGCTACGATGCCGCGCTCGCCATCGCGCCCGACCACGTCGAGGCGGTGAACAACAAGGGCAACGCTTTTGCGAGCATGGGAAAATTCCCCGATGCACTGGCGGCCTTCGACAAAGCCATCGCGATGAAGCCCGACGCGGCCAATTTCAAGTGCAACCGGGGCATGGCGCGCAATGCTTCGGGCGACCGGGCGGGGGCTTGCGCCGATTGGCAACAGGCGGCATTGGGCGGCTACGCGCCCGCGCAGGCGCTTATGCAGCAGTTTTGCAGGTAACGGAGCTTCGCAGAAAACCCTTAATTTGCTGCCAATTTCAAATAACATCGTCGGAAACACCGCCGACTTAATCTGGAAAAATTATGGGCAATAGTACCGTTGCAATCAGGGTGGACGATATCGTTCGCCAAAAATTCATGGACGCAACTCCTCAAGAGCGCATCCGCTGGGAAGAGGCCTTCAACCTGTGGTGGCGGGTTTACTTCACGGACGATGCCAAGCAAAAGCTGAACATTGCGGTAGACTACTTTCGCCAAAAATCAGCTGAGCGCGGCCTCAGCCCAGATGTACTTGAAACTATGCTGAAGGATGACTAAACGAGTCGTTTTCGATACCAATGTGCTGCTTAGTGCTTTGATTCGCCACGATACACCACCTGCCTTAGCCTTTGACCGAGCGCGAAATTTATGTACGCTCCTCACGTCTTCTGCTTGTATGGACGAGTTGCGCGGGAGGTTGTATTTGCCAAAGTTCGCCCGATACTTCTCACATGAAGAGGCTGACATTCTGCTGGAGACATTAGAGGCTGTGGCCGAAAGATGTTCTATAACCGAGGCTATTGTCGCTTGTCGAGACCCTAAAGACGACAAGTTTTTGGAATTGGCAGTTGCGGGCAATGCCAATTGCATTGTCTCTGGTGACCCTGATTTGCTCGATCTACACCCTTTTCGGGGTATCCAAATCTTTTCCCCTCGTGAGTTTCTGGATTTCGAGTTGTGATTTCCTCGGTATAGCGCAAGTTTCAAATCACATACGCCAGCGCTCCAAGTGCTTTTGCACGGCTTCCTTGTTTTCTCGATACACTTTTGCGCCGCGCGTGGCGGTGACGATGCTGCAGGGCACTTCTTTGGCCACTTCGCGCTGCGAGCAGCCGCGCTCGAAGGCATCTAAAATGCGCCAGCGCTCAAGCATCATCCTGCGTTCGTGTTCGGTGAAAGTGAGCTGGAGCAGCTCCTGGAATTCGCTTTCGCTGAGCGAAGTTTGGAAGAGTTGGTAGAGCATGGTACGGGAAAGGCGAGAGATGGTGGAATAAAAAACAAGGGCAAATTTCGAGAAGGGTTCCGACTTTTTTGGTCAAATGTAATGCCGAGGTGTGACGCGCGAAGTCCCACAAATCAGCCCATCAAATCCTTGCCAATATCGCGCCGAAAATACTTGCCTTCAAACTGCACCCGCTTCGCGTTGAGGTTCGATTTGCGCAGGGCAGTCGGGATGTCTTTCCCCAAACTCGTCAGCGCAATCACCCGCCCGCCGGAAGTAACGCACCCTTCTCCTTTGGAGGGGTCGGGGGAGGCCGTCCCTGCATGAAAAGCAATGCCCCCCGTCACCTTGTCCAAGCCAGAGATGGTTTTCCCTTTTTCATAATCGCCCGGATAGCCGCCGCTGACGAGGAACACGGTGGTGGCGGCGCGTGGGTCGGTTCGGATTTTCACGCGGCCCAAGGTGCCGCGCGCACAATTTTGGAACAACGTCACGAGGTCGTTTTTGAGCCGGGGCAGCACTGCTTCCGTCTCGGGGTCGCCCATTCGGCAGTTGTATTCGATGACCACTGGCTCGCCCGCAACGACGATTAGCCCAAAGAAAATGAACCCGGTGTACGGGATTTTTTCCTTTTTCAAACCCGCTACCGTGGGGCGTATGATACGCTCTTCCACTTTTGCCCACATCGCTGCGTCCACAAATGGCACGGGGCTTACCGCGCCCATGCCCCCAGTGTTTGGCCCTGTGTCGGCCTCCCCGATGCGCTTGTAGTCTTTTGCCTCCGGCAATATTTTGTAGGTTTTGCCATCGGTGAGCACAAAAACGCTGAACTCGATGCCGTCCAAAAATTCCTCTACGACTACGCGGGCGCTGGCTTCGCCAAATTTCCCGCCCAACATCTCGCGCATTTCCGCGTCGGCTTCCCCGTGGCTCTGGCAGATGACCACGCCTTTTCCCGCCGCCAAACCGTCGGCTTTCAGCACGATGGGCAATGGGTGAGATTTCAAATACGCCAAGCCATCCGCCATGGTTTCGCCTGTAAATTCCCGATAACCCGCGGTCGGGATTTTGTGCCGCAGCATGAATTTTTTGCTCCACGCCTTGCTGCCTTCCAGCACGGCCCCGGCTTTGGAGGGGCCGATAAGGGGGATGCTTTTCAAACTTTCGCGCTCCTGAAAGTAGTCCGAGATGCCGCGCACGAGGGGTTCTTCGGGGCCGACCACGACCATACCGATTTGGTTTTCCAGCACGAATTTTTCAACAGCAGGAAAATCCAAGGGGCTGACAGGAACGTTTTGGCCGCAGGCCGCGGTGCCCGCGTTGCCGGGGGCGATGTAGAGTTGGGAGCAGCGTTTGCTCTGGGCGATTTTCCAGGCGAAGGCGTGTTCGCGGCCACCAGAGCCGAGCAGGAGGATGTTCATAAAATTTAGTGTGGCCAAAGGCTTGAATTTGGTCAATGCCGTTCCGCCCTTCGCCCCCTCCTGCAAAGTCTGGCAGGCAGGAAGGCTATAGCGGAAAGACCCGCCTTCGCCAAGTCTATGGCGGGTAAAGAGGCGAAGGTAAATCGCGCTGGCAAGGTTATGTTAAAAAGGGAAATTTCTGGGCGGCAAATGGACATAGTTCTTTTCATTTGTGCCCGCAATTTTCTGCAATAAAATGGACCGCCTGCTTGCCCTGCTTTTTTCGGTCACCATGCTTTTGGTGAGTTTGCCGCCTCGGGTGTCGAGCGATGTGTGCGATTATTCCGGGGGCATCTGCGTCAAGAAGGAAAGTTGCTCGGCAAAATCAGCGTCGTCATCGTGTTCTTCCGAGCAGCCTGCCTGCCGGATCATGCTGGGCGGGGAGGAAGAAGGGGCTTGCGGAAAAGATGCTGATTGCTCCTTCCCCATTTGCTGTGTTTGTGGGCCTTGTTGCTGTCTTTGCCTCGTGCCCGAGCGCCCCGTTCTCCATGTCGCTCCGGCAGTGCCGGAAGAGGAACGGCTGAAGCCCAACGGACAACAAGATTTTCTTCCCCAACAAGTTTGCTTCTCCATTTGGAAGCCTCCCGCCTTTTCAGTTTGAACACACTGTGCCTAGAACTCTAAGGTTCTTGTTGTTGCGGAACGCTGTTCCGCACTACCATTCATCAACTTAAACTGAATTTTCAGACATGAAAAATAAATCTTTGGCACTTGCTGCCGCCATCCTGCTTTCCGCAGGCCTCGCTCTTGCGTTCGTGAACACAAACAGCCAAGCCTGCTGCGCACCCGAATCCTGCAACATGGCCGAGCAAACCTGCTGCGGTCTGCCTTGCCCGGCGGAAGGCTGCCCCATCCCCTGCTGCGCCGAATAAGCGCTCGCCATCTGGATGGCTGAAATGACAGAAGGCGAGGGTCGAAAGACCTTCGCCTTCTTTTTTTGGGGGCGGCATCGCCAGGCATTTTCTCTTCGGAATACGGCGCAAAGCAAAACGTCGAGGGGTGCAAGGGAAGTCCATTTTTTCATACAAAGAATGAGTTTGGTTAACGTTGACTTCCTTCACGCAGCGTTTTTTTGCGGCGTTGGGCGGAGCACAGGAAGCCGTCACAGGATTTTGATTCGAGGTTTCGCCTTTGATTTTCCACAACTTTGCCGCTCATTATACACTAAAACATACGCTATGAGGCTCTTACAATCGCTTACCCTCTCTCTCCTTTTTGCTGCCAACGCGGCTTATTCTCAAAAAACCACCCCAGCAAAGCCAAAAATCATCGTCGGCATCGTCGTGGATCAAATGCGCTACGACTACCTCTACCGCTACCAAAGCCACTACGGTTCCGGCGGTTTCAACCGCTTGCTCGAAGGCGGTTTTTCCTGCGAGAACGCCCGATTCAACTATATGCCAACTTACACAGGGCCTGGCCATGCGGCCATTTACACCGGCACTACGCCCTCACTCAACGGCATCATCGGCAACAACTGGTGGGACAGCGCGCTGCGCGAACGCCGTTACTGCACCACCGACAAACGCCACCGCCCCGTGGGTGGGTCAAACAAAACGGCCCTCGATGTGGGCCAACAATCGCCGGCTTTGCTGCTCTCCTCCACCATCACCGACGAGCTGCGCCTGAGCAACAATCTCCGCTCGAAAGTGGCCGCCGTGTGCCTCAAAGACCGGGGCAGTATCCTCCCCGCAGGCCATATCCCCGATGCTTGCTTTTGGTTCGACGATGCTTCTGGCAACTGGGTAAGTTCTGATTATTACTACCCGGACACGATGCTTTTCCCACAGTGGGTGCGCGATTACAACGCCCTGCGCTGGCCCGATACCTTCATGTCCAGGCCATGGCAACGGGGGCACGAACCGACGCAGAGTGTGGACGATTGGAATTATGTGGGTTCTTATGGCCCGATAAAAACTGCTGGCTTGCCCCACAATTTCTCGGGTTCTCGAAAAGAATATGGCTACAACGCGCTGCGCTTCACCCCGTTTGGCAACACGATGGTCACCGATTTCGCCATAAAGACCATCGAAGGCATGGATTTGGGTGCGGACGAGTGGCCCGATTTCCTGTGCCTGAGTTACTCGGCTACTGATTATTGCGCCCACCAGTTTGGCATCCACGCCGAAGAGACGGAGGATATGTACGTCCGAATGGATCAAGAACTGGCTCGCTTGATTGAATACTTGGACGGTAAATTTGGAAAGAACAACGTGCTGCTTTTCCTCACTGCTGACCACGGGGGGGCAGAAACACCTGCCCACATGAACGACCTGCGCATCCCGGCGGGGGTTTTTCGGGAAAGCAAATTGAAAGGGAATTTGGAAAAAACGCTCAGGCAAACATTTGGGCTGAGAGACAAAGACACTTTGATCGCTAATATCGAGAACCAACAGATTTGGTTCAACCCTGACGTGATGTCCAACTTCAACCTGATGCCCGAAGACGTGTCCATTGTGGTTGAAAACCAGATGCGCGATTCGGCTGGGGTGTACGATGTGTTCACCCGCCAAGAACTCGAACGCTTGCCGGCCGAATATCCGTTCGTTGCGGAGTTGCGCCGGGGCATCCACCCGCGACGTTCTGGCGACATACTCTACCTGCTCGATCCCGCCTGGCATGCCGACGACAGGTCGTTTGCCAAAGGGGGCACCACCCACGGCTCGTCCTACGCCTACGATACCCACGTTCCGTTGCTGTGGTACGGCTGGCGCATACAGCCTGGGGAGACTCACGCGCCCGTGAGCATCACGGACATCGCCCCCACGCTGGCAGCCATGCTGCGCATCATGGAGCCAAATGCTACGACTGGAAAAATTATCGAGGAATTGATGCGGTGAGGTGAGGGAGCGCGGGGTTCAGCCCGCAACACAAAATGATGGCGCGGGCTGAACCCCGCGCTCCCTAATGCACAAAAAAAACGCGGCGCTCTTTTGCGCCGCGTTCGGATTTCCCGTATATAATCTCATGAAAAGTTGTCGGAACCAATGGTCAATAATTTTGCCGCTTCTTTCGCTATCGCCGCCGTTCGTTCTTATTGACGGTACAAAAGTGCGGCAGGTCACACCAAGTGCAAAAGACACAAAAATGGGTTTGTTGATTTTTTTTCTGGAAGGATTAGTGCTGGCAACAGGGGATTGAAAAGAAAAATGAGATGAAAGCGTAGGCTATTGCTTGAAAATCTAAAATTTAAGAAAGTTAAGACACAAAGGTTTGTTGATTTTTGAGATGAAAAAAAAATGGAATTTTTTTGAAAAAAATTTGACCCATGTCGAAATTGAGGTGAATGGTTGGTTTTTCGGTCAAAAAAACATGAGTCTTTTACACGGTTAGGGGATACCGAGCCAGCCCACCTGCCTTAGGCAAGCACTCCCACGGAGCGAAATTTCCCTTCCAAATCTTGGATGCGCTCTTGGAGCAGCACGATCATTTCGCTCTTGGCAGCAATGACCTCGTCTTTGGCAGCGAGTGCGGCATCGGAACCGTTATGGACAACGTAGTTGTTGGCACTGCCGCCATTTTGGGTTTCAATGTGTAGAGAGATGTTGTCTTGTTGGATAAGGCCGTCGGGCGTTTTCCCGACTGCGGTGGCGAAGAGCAATTCACAAACAGTTTTCTGAACACTCTCAACTTGGAATATCCTCAACTTCCTCAACCCAAAAGTTGACCGGCCGGAAAACGGGAGCAATAGACGGCAGGGTTTGGGTTAGGTCTAAAAGAGTCGCTTTATGAATCTCCAAGCGCCTTCAACATCGCTTCAAGCTTCACCATGCACTCCTCGTATTCCTGTTCTGGCACCGAATCAAAGACAATGGCCCCGCCCACTTGTACTGAAACGTAGCCTGTGGCGGCATTGCACAGAATGCTGCGGATCACCACATTGAAATCAAAATCCCCATCGGGCGATATATAGCCCACCGCTCCCGAATACAGCCCGCGCCGACTGCGCTCGTAGCGCTCAATGAGCTCCATCGCCATCACCTTTGGCGCCCCTGTCATGCTCCCCATCGGGAAAGCATCGCGCAGCGCATCCAGCCAGTGCGCATCATTCGGCAGCGTGCCGCTCACCGTTGAGATCATCTGGTGTACGGTGGCAAAAGAATAGATGCCACAAAGCTCGTCCACCAGCACCGATCCCGGCAGGCATTGGCGAGCGAGGTCGTTGCGCACCAAGTCCACGATCATCACATTCTCTGCTCTGTCCTTCTCACTCGTGGCCAGTTCTTGTTTTATTTTTTCATCCTCGTCAGCAGATCGCCCTCTTCGACGCGTCCCTTTTATAGGTTGAGAAATCAATTTTTGTCCCTCTTTTTTCAAAAAACGCTCTGGGCTTGCAGAAAGCAAAAACCGGTCGCGCCAGCGCAGGAACGTCGAAAAAGGAGCTTTCCCAATCCCGTTCAATCGTTCAAAAACCGCTACCGGGTGGAGCGTTGCGCCTTTAGCAAAAAATTCTTGACAGAAATTCATCTCGTAAATGTCGCCGCCGATGATGTGCTGGCGGATGGCCTCCACGATTTGCAGGTACTCCGTTTTTGGAATACGAGGCTGGAGCTCGATTTTTACCTTTTGGCATTTTATCCCGCCGTAATCATCTGGCTTTACAGATTTTATTTCAAAAAAAACCTCCTCTGGCATCCTCTCCTCCGTTTGAATTTCGAGCCCTTGCCCGCGAATAACCGCCACAGATTTGGGTCGGAAAAAACCCATGTCGGGCAGCACAATGCCGTCAAAATTTTGACTGAAAAGTTGTTCCACCTCGTTCTTCAAGTCGTAGCCTAAAAAACCAAACAGCCAATTCTTTTCCTTGCCGTCATTGTTTTTTCCATCCCGTAAGAACCTTAACCGTTCAAAGGCATCGCCAGCATTTGCTTCCAACACTTCGGCAGCATCGGCAGCTGCGAGACATTCCCAGCCTGGTTTTGTAGTCAGGTGATAACTTTTGGCCACCACCTGACCATGCTCGCTATATTCATTGCTGTCCAGATACGCACCTACCTCATGCCCCGCCACCCAATGCAGCAATTGTTTTTTCCAAAAACCAAGGTCATCAATCGGGAAAACAGCCGTGTGGCGCATTGAAAAACAAAAGGAATTATCGGCTGATTCTTTTGCCGAAGGAATAAAGCCGAGCCTGTGCCGAATTAGGCAATCAGTTCTAAAAACTCGGAAAGTATCATGGCCGTAGCCCCCCAAACGGGGCGGGTTTCGAGCATAAAACACGGCACCTCTTTCACCAAAAATTCCTGACCCACCAGCACGTCCACCGTCGTTCGAGCGCTCGGGTCTTGAAAATGAGCAAGCGTAGGCGCAAACACCTGCTCCACTTCGCCAGGTTGCAGCTTGAAGGAGGGCGGCTCGCGCAAAAAGCCCACAAAAGGGTACACCGAAAAATTGCTTACGGGAATGTACAAATCGGTCAGCACCCCCAGCATCTCCACCTGTTCGGGAGCGATGCCGATTTCTTCCTGCGCCTCGCGCAATGCCGTGCGGGCAAATGTGCCATCGCCCGCATCGTGACGGCCACCAGGAAAACTGATCTGTCCGCTATGGCGGTCGCGGGGGTTCTCCGTGCGGCGTATGAGCGCAGTGCGCCACCCGCCCCCCTCTTCCCAGAGCGCCAGCAGCACACAGGCGATTTTGGCATCGGCAGGTGGGGAAAGCCTGCGCTTCAATTCTTCCACACGGTGAGCAAAAGCCATTTTGAATTGGGCTTCGCGGCCCGGCAGCGGGGCCTCCAGACGATAGCGGAGCATTCGGATGAATGAGTCGGTCATTTCAGGTACAAAGTAACGCCAACCGACTTGCGCGCCACGCAAGCACTGATAACCATTAGTTGCCCATCGTGTTTTTGGGCTTCACCCGTGGCACCACGTTGGCATTTAGATAAAGGATATGCCGCCCGTTGGGGCGCGTATTGTCATAGAGTACGATGCCAGGAGTAGTTTGTCCAATCTTGCCCCGCGTGTCAAATTCTACGCGCACCGAAGCCGTTTCGCCCGGCATCAAGGGGTATGTAGGATGCCGCAGTATCGTGCAATCACAAGTAGCCTTCACTTCCTTAATGATATATGGCTTAGCCCCCGTGTTGGTCACTAAAAAAGAGTCTATCACCGCTTCTCCTTCGCTCAATTGGCCAAGTTGTATTGTATCCGTTGCCCAACGTACCGTAGTACGGTCGTCTGTTTCCCCTTGCTTTTTCAAAATCTGCAGCCTGATGTACTGCAAGGTGCGGTCTTGTTTGCTTTTGTCCAATTGCAGGTAAGACTGCGCCACCTCTCTGTCAAGGCTCGAACCGAGATAGCGCATATATTCGAGCAAATTCAGTTTTTGCTCCACCGAAAGCGTGTCAAGGTAAGGGCGCATTTCGCCAATAGCCACCGTTTGGGCAGGCAATTGCTTAAAAATTACGGAAACGAAAAAGAAGAGAAAAAATCGAAAAGCGATTTTCATGCGTAGAGAAAATTTTGGTCAAAAGTAGGCCGCAAAAAACAAAAAAGGCAACCCGGTTTGGATTGCCTTGAGAGTGCGGGAAGCGGGAGTCGAACCCGCACACCATTACTGGCGCACGCCCCTGAAACGTGTGCGTCTACCAATTCCGCCATTCCCGCCTACGGTGTTTCAAAAAGAGGTGCAAATGTAAAGCCGTTTAGGTTTTGCACAAGTTCTTTTCTCATTGCATCTCCAGAAAAATGTCAAAATTGGATAAATCTAAAACTCTCAGGTAGGCTTTCTACCCCGCTTAAAACTCCATCTTGCTCGTAAAGAAAACACAGATTTGAATGCTTTCAAATCAAGGGAGCGGCAGACATATTCAAAGGAGCGGCAGGTTTTTTGAGTTAAGCGGCGATTTTTTGAATAAAATTTATGATTTGATAAAATTTAGAGCATTCGCATTTTTTGCCTTTGCTTTCGTGTTTTTCGTTCAGCGATCATTCTATATCACTGTTTATTTTTCAAAAATATTTTGGGTTGTTTGAAAAATCAATACTGAAAAAAAGGCCGTTTTGCCGATGCTGAAAGTAGTAGGAGCAACAGGGAATAGGGAAAAGCGTTCATATTTGCATCAGGATTTGCGGTAAAAACATACCACTGTTTTTCAAACAAACACCGCTCCTGAAAGCAATTAACACAAAATGCAGCGAATGCTTTAGACGAGAAAACTATAGTGCTGCCCATTGAAAAGGAAAATCAAAACAGACTCAAAAAATCATTTTTGATAAAAACAGTGTGCGAAAAAGAATCGCGCACTTCAAAGATAAAAGCTCGAAAGAGCACAAACAACCGAAGGCGGGGGCCCTCCGATCCTTTCAAATGAGAAAGGGCGGAGGGCTGTTTTTTTGTACATAGTTGGCCGCCGACGAATCCCCAGTTAGAAATAGGGGAAAAGCCGCACCAAATTGACACCTCAGTGTAGGCAAAGATTTTAACCCAAAGAATTGTAAAACGCTAACCCACGCTCCACATCCTTCTGTGTGGGTTCGATAATTTTTAAGGAAAACGGCTCTTCGTCCGGCACGGCCATGCGCACCGTGCCGGACGAATTTTTTTTGTCCTGTTGCATCAGGGTCCAGATGGCAGGGAATGCCGAAGGATCAATTTTTTTGTGCGGAAAAACATATTGCCCTAGTTCCAGCACTTCAGCGCGGAGGTTTCTTTTCCCCGGTGCGAGGCGGGGCGGGCTTTCGCAAACCATTCCGATATAGACCGCCTCGCCGTGTGTGAGTGAATGGCCGGTTTCGAGGAAAAAACTTTCCAGTGCGTGGCCGATGCTGTGGCCGAAATTCAGAAGCACCCGCAGGCCTTTTTCCAAGGGGTCTTCTTGCGCTACGCGCACTTTTACGGCAATGGATTTTTGGAGGATGCCCAGCCAGTGCTCGGCTGAATTTTCCGAAAGTTTCCGAAAGCCTGAAAGTTGTCGCAACAATTCCGGGTCACCAATCACGGCGTGTTTAAGCACTTCGGCGAAGCCGCTGCGCAGTTCGTGTTCAGGCAAAGTTTGAAGAAAAACAGGATCAACGAATACCGCAGCGGGTTGCTGAAAAACGCCAATCGTGTTTTTTATTCCATGAAAGTCAATGCCTGTTTTTCCGCCAATGGCAGCATCCGTCATGGCGAGCAAAGTGGTGGGGATTTGGACAAAATCAACGCCGCGCTTCCAAGTGGCTGCGCAAAAACCGCCCATGTCGCCGATGACTCCGCCGCCGAGATTGACCACAAGTGCTTTGCGGTCGAGATGGGCGGAGAGCATGGCTTGCCAGATTTTTTCGCAGGTGGCGAGGTTTTTTGCTCTTTCTCCTGACTTGATTTCTGTCACGATGATTTTCTCAGAAATCTCCGTTTGCTTCAAAAAGTGGGGAAGGCAAACTTGGCGCGTGTGCTCATCGGCGAGAACAAAAACCTGTGAATGGTTTTGTTTTTCAAGCCAAACAGAGAATGTATCGGCGAGTGGGCCGAGAAAAATAGGGCAATCCTGAAGTTGAAAACAGGGAAACATGGAGCAAATGTAGGGCGGGCAGGTGAGCGCAGAGGTGACACTTTTTCAAAAAGCGTCACTTCTCACTACATTTGCAGCCTATGGCTGATGTCATCCAATTATTGCCCGAAAGCGTAGCGAACCAAATCGCCGCAGGGGAAGTGGTGCAACGCCCCGCTTCGGTGGTGAAGGAATTGCTGGAAAATGCGGTGGACGCGGGCGCGACCAAAATCCAGCTTATTGTACGCGATGCGGGCAAAACGCTCATTCAGGTCATTGATAATGGCTGCGGGATGTCCGAGACCGATGCACGCATGAGTTTCGAGCGGCACGCCACATCCAAAATCCGTGAGGCTAAAGACCTGTTCGCACTCCAAACGATGGGTTTCCGAGGCGAGGCTCTGGCCTCCATCGCTGCCGTGGCGCAGGTGGAAATGCGTACCCGCCGCGCTACCGACGAACTCGGCACCCGCATCGCGGTGGAAGATTCCACGGTGAAAACTCAGGAGGCTTGCCAGACCGCACAAGGCACGAGCATTTCTGTCAAAAACCTTTTTTACAATGTGCCGGCCCGGCGCAACTTCCTCAAGGCCGACCCGGTGGAGACGCGCCATATCATGGACGAGTTCCAGCGCGTGGCGATGGCAAACCCCGATGTTTTCTTTTCCCTGCACCACAACGATTCTGAAATTTATCACCTCCCGACGGGCAATTTGCGCCAGCGCGTGGTCAAAATTTTCGGCGAAGCCGTCAATAAAAAATTAGTGCCTGCGGAGCAGGAAACGGACATTTTGCGCATAACGGGTTTTGTCGGAAAACCCGATTATGTCAAGAAAGCGCGGGGCGAGCAATTGTTTTTTGTGAACAAGCGCTTCATCAGAAGCAACTACTTGCATCACGCTGTGATGGGGGCATACGAAGATTTGTTGCCCAACGACACCTACCCGCTCTATGTTCTGTTTCTCGATATTGACCCGGCGAGCGTTGACATCAATGTGCACCCCACGAAACAAGAGATCAAGTTTGACGATGAGCGGCTGGTGTACAACTATCTGAAGGTGGCCGTGCGTCACGCGCTCGGCACCCACAACGTGACCCCGACTTTGGATTTTGAACAAGAGCCTGCTTTCCAGCAACGCCTCGCCCCGCCACCCAACCTGCGGCCAGAGCGCGAGGCAGTTTCCGTCGGCACTTACCGCCCCAGCCGCCCAGAGCCGGGCGAGGATGAGTCGCGCCACGCGAGTAACCTCGAGCATTGGCAAAAACTTTATGAGGGGTTGCAGCTTTTTGGAGAAAAAGCCAACATCGAAATCGCCGAAAACGACATCGCTGTTGGTCTCTCCCTCCCCACGTTTGACAC
The DNA here is from genome assembly GCA_046155725.1 of Saprospiraceae bacterium. Classification (GTDB taxonomy): domain Bacteria; phylum Bacteroidota; class Bacteroidia; order Chitinophagales; family Saprospiraceae; genus M3007. Next base: position 1,426 of record JBJXFT010000370.1, on the reverse strand, counting down.
GCGCCCCGGGATGGAGGTGCTGGAAATGGACGACGACGCAGAGAGTTTTTCCAAAGGTCAACGCGAGCCTTACCAGATTCACGGCCAGTACATCATAAGCCATAAGAAGTCGGGCTTTTTGCTGATTGACCAGCAATCTGCGAGCGAGCGGGTGCTTTACGAACGATATCTCCTTGCGCTAGAAAACCGGCCCATTGCTACGCAAAAAGCACTTTTTCCAAAAACGGTGGAACTTTCGGCTGCTGACGCAGCCCTGCTCCGCGACATCCTCGAGGAGGTAAATTGTCTTGGTTTTGAGGTTGCCGAATTTGGCGGCAACACTTTTGCCATTCACGGTTCGCCCGCCGAATTGCAGGCGGGAACTTCGGAGGAAATGCTGCTGGAAAAGGTGCTGGCGCAATACAAAGGCAATCTCGAACTCCAACTTGGTACCCGCGACAACCTCGCCCGTTCTATGGCACGAAATGCTGCGGTGCGCCGGGGACAGCCACTCAACGCACAGGAAATGCAAGATTTGGTGGACCGTCTTTTTGCCTGTGCCATGCCATTCAACAGCCCTTCGGGGCGCAAGTGTTTTATCCAATTTGACTTAGAGGAACTTCAAAAACAGTTCGGTTAACCTTATGTCCAATTCCTTTTTCAACATGCCTTTCCGCGGCGTAGCCGCACAATTGATTTTAATCAACGTGGCTTTTTTTATAGGCTCCTATTTGTTCCTCGGTCAAGAGGTGTTTAACTACGAAACCTTCGATTACGACGTGATGGGGCGTATGTACCTCGCGTCGTTCCTGCCGGGCTCGCCGCATTTTGAGCCATTCCAGATCGCCACGCACATGTTCATGCACGGCGGCCCGATGCACTTGCTTTTCAATATGCTGGGCATTTATTGGTTCGGGACGATGGTGGAAATGATATGGAAACCGCAGCGGTTTTTGTTCTATTACCTCTCTTGCGGGCTGGGGGCTTGGGCCATCCACACTGGGGTGCAATGGTGGGAGCTGGGGCAAATGGGCATTGAGCCTACCACATGGAACGGTGCTGTGCTGGGTGCCTCTGGGGCGGTTTTTGGCATCATGGTGGCGTTTGCGCTGCATTTCCCGAATATGGAAATCCGCATGATGTTTCCGCCCATTGCCATGCGAGCCAAGTATTTTGTGCCGCTCATGGCTGCTGCGGAATTGTTCTTCGGCATCGGCGGCTTTTCTACAGGCATTGCCCATTTCGCACACCTTGGCGGGGCTTTGGTGGGCTTTTTGCTCATCGGCTACTGGACGAGGTTTAGGTTTAGATAATTGGATTGTAACTACACAGGTTGTAGTTTGATGATGAGGTTTAGGCAAGGGAGTACCTCAACTTTACGTTTGCGCAGGGTATCGATGACAGATCGAATGACACAAAAAGGGTTTTGCCCGGATTTGAACTGGCC
>JBJXFT010000349.1:0-9998 GCA_046155725.1 Saprospiraceae bacterium | reverse complement strand
TGCTTCGACACCCCCCGGCGCGATTTGAGCGCAAGGTCAAATGTGCTGCCGTCCAAGTCCCGGAATTTTCGTTTCCAAAACCCCACCGTGAGGCGCATGGCCTTTTGATCGAGCCAACCGCCCATTTTCCCCGACAGCGCTTTTTCCAGCATTTTCTTGAAAAAACCCCTCGAATGGGGCGGCACACCCGCCGTCGGGCGGGGCGAAAAGTGTGGAAAACATTCCCAAGCCCAAGCATTAGAGCGGCAAAAATCGGCGTAAAACTCGCGGCCCCACATCGGCAAAAGCGTGACCGATTCGGTGGCGGTGAACAGGTTCTTTTCCTCTATTTCGAGGTGCTCCGTGTCCACAAAATAATTGACGCAGAAATATTTGTGCGAGTTGAGCAGGAAAACCTTTTTGAACAAAACCAGCAAAGTGCGGGCGAGCCAAAGCCGCCCTGGCTCCGTGACGACAAAGAAATCAACATCGCTGTCCGGCCTCATGCAATGCTTCGAAAGCGAGCCCGACACAAACACGCCCCGCACAAACGGGAACCGCCCGATGAACCGCGCCATGCGCCGGGCGCGGGGCAAAAACCGGTCAGCGCGCCGGTTGCAGTCGAGCCGATGCTCCACCCACGACATATCCTTTTTTGTCTGGAAAAAAGAGCCGAACCGAAATGCCCGGCCTTGCTCCACGAGGGTTTGCAGCGCATCAAAAACATCTTCTGGAGCCGCGCTTGGCTCGCAGCAAAAAGCAAAAACCTCCTCCCACGTGAGCGGGTAAGAAAAAACCTCGAAGTAGGCGAGCGCCCGGAGCACGGCACTTCGGGTCGGGCATTCGACGGCGGGTGAATAGGTGTCGGTCATCGGCTTTTGCGCACAAAATTGCAGAGCAAGGTAGGGCGAACGCGACAAACGCTCCCGGCATCTTCCCCTCCGTCGAATCTTTCTTTCGGAAAGGCGCAGGGCCGTGCAACTTCGGCAAAGCAAACTTGTCAATCGTTTTTGGCCTGCCCTATTTGGGGCAATATTTCCCTGACAGGCAAACACAAACCCCTGACCGCCAAAGGCTACAAACTTTTCACCAACCATTCACTATTTTACTTTTTGTCTATGAAAACAGCCCGTATCCTCCTGCTTTCTGCCACGTTCCTGCTTGCACCGTGGTGTGCTTCCCAACTTTTTTCCCAGCAAAACAACGCCCCAGATGGGGTCAAGAAAATCGTCATCACTAAGCGAACCGTTGATGCCGATGGCTCGGAAACTTCCGAGACCATCGTGAAAAAAGGCACTGCCGCCGACAATTTTGACGTGGAAAAATACCTCCGCGAAAACCGCTCCGATGACACCCAAGTAGAACTGAAAGTGACCGGTGGCGACAACGAACGCACCATCGTCATCAAAGGCGCCAACACCGTCCGCATCGGCAAGGACGAAGAAGACGAGGAGGAAAACGACGACGATGATTATGGCAGCCAAGGCAACGGCTACAGGAGGTACGAGGGCTATGAAGGATACCAAGGTTTCGAGGGATATGCGGGTTACAACTCCTCCTGCAATGACAAGGGCGCGTTCCTCGGCGTGGACGAAGATTCCGACGAGGATTCCGAAAAGCCCGGCCTCGTGGTGAACGTGGTGCGCGGCTCCGCTGCCGACCTTGCCGGCCTGCGCGACAACGACAAAATCATGCGGCTCAACGACACGCCCACCAACCAATGGAGCGACCTCTCCAAATTCGTGAGCACCGCCAAAGTCGGCGACAAAGTGCGCATCGCCTACGAGCGCAACGGCAAATCCGCCAGCACCGAAGCCACCCTCAGCAATCGCAGCGACGTGAAATGCGAGACCAAATGCGCGCCCAAGGGCTTTCTCGGCATTTCGGACCAAGAAGAAAATGACGAAAACGATGAGCCTGGCGTGGCCGTCAGCATCACCGAAGGCTCTGGCGCAGAGAAGGCCGGGCTGCAAGACGGCGACGTGATTTTCCAATTGGGCGACGCGCCCATCTCCGATTTTGAAGACATCAGCGACTTCATGGCCTACACCAAGCCGGGCGAAAAAGTGAGCGTCGCCTACGAGCGCAACGGCAAGCGCAACACAGTGGAAGCCACCCTGAGCGAGCAGACAAACACCTGGAATGTCAACAATGCCACTTGGAAAATGAGCAACCGGGATGCCAGCAACTGGAACAACAGCAGCTGCATCGTGAACGTGCGCGAAAAAGATGCTTGCCTCGGGGTGTTCTCTGATGCATTTGCCGAGGGCAATGCCGAAGGCTCGCGCATCAACGACTTCACCGACGAATCTGCCGCCAGAGAGGTCAACATGGCAAAAGGCGATGTCATCACTGCCGTGAACGGCCAGCGCGTGAAAAGCCACGACGAGCTCTGGAACGAAATAGCCAAATACAAAGTGGGCGAAAAAGTGAAGGTGGACTACCTCCGCGAAGGAAAATCCATGACGGCACAAGCCACGCTCAAGGCTTGCCGCGACAACAGCAGCCGGGTGCAAATCTTTGACAACGACGGCGAGCAAGTCCGCAACTTCACTTCCTGGAATTGGAGCGACGACGACCAGCGCCGCCTCCGCGAGCGCAGCGTCATCACCATCCGCCGGGGCGAGGGCGACGCACCCAAAGTGAACGCCTCCCCCAACAGCCAGCCAGCAGCCCAAGACCGCAGCCTGCAGCTCACCGAGTTCCGCGCATTCCCCAACCCCACGCAAGGGCAGGTGACGGTGGAATTCAGGAGCGAAGCCGTGGCGACCACCGTGTCGTTCTTCGACCTTTCGGGCCGCCAACTTTTCCGCGAGGAACTCAACGCTTTCGATGGCCGGTACAGCCAGCAGTTCGACCTCTCGGACTATGCCAAAGGCACCATCCTCGTCCACATTCAGCAGGGCGAAAAGGTGTTTACCGAGCAGGTGATCGTGAATTGAGCGAATTATGGCGGATAGTCTCGCATCAAGGGTAAGGCAAAAAGCAGAGGCCCTCGGAACGTTTGTTCCGAGGGCCTCCGCCATTCTGGGGCTGCGGTCATTGTTTCTCAAGGAAAAATCTTGCAATGCACGTCGGGGTCGTGAGGGTGGAACGTTCAGGGGCATAAATGCCCATTCCCGACGGCCTGAAGGCCGTGCTACCTTTTATGAGACGCTCCCACCGATTTCAAAAATGGCGCTCGCCTTGATTCTGAAACCCGGTATCACGGGTTCGGCAGAGCAGACATCGTCGCCCGTAAGGATGGTCATGGTTTTGCCCCTGTACTCGTGTACCATGCGCAGCTTGGGGAAAATGTGCCAAATGACCGGGATGTTGACCGAGCGGTAGTCTTCCATTTTTTCGTTGATAAGTATGAGCTGGTCTGATTTGGAAATGATCTCGATGACAAACTGTGGGATTTGGTCTTGGAGCACCATCAACGGAATTTGCTCCTTAGAAAAGTATGAAATGTCGGGGCGGCGGTGGAATTCCCCAAACTTGGTGTCCACTTCCGACAACAATTGGCCTATGCCCTGAGCCTGAAACTTCAATTTGTCAAAGAAGGCGAGCAGGTTTAGAAAAATAAACTGTTGATTTTGATTCATCGCGCGCGGTGTTTTTTGAACCACGCCCCTCACCCACTCGTACTTCCAACGGTCTTCGCGAGGGAGGTACTTTTTCTCAAACTGCTCCCAAGAGATGCGAGGCGTTTGTGCCGGCTTGGGAGCAGGGACGAGATTTTGGCGCGGGGCAGCAACCGGGGCCGATGTGGAGACGCTTACCATGGGACTTGCAAATTTGTTTGATTGAAAATTTGTAGCAGCAAAAGTAACCAACTTTTTGCCAAACAAACCCAGGGGTCAATCCATCGCGTATCGGTTCTTTGTGTTTTAAAATTCAGATTCAACCAAACCTTTCGCCATGAAAAAACTTTTTTCCCTTCTCGCTCTTTTACCCGCCATAGTCTTGACGGCGGCGGGGCTCTCCGCCCAAACCATCCAAGCCATCTCCGGCCAAGTCATTGACAAAGACTCGCAAAAACCGCTCATCGGCGCGACGGTTCGGGTCGAAAATGCGGAACCCGCCATCGGCGCAGTCACTGATGTCGAAGGAAAATTTTCCCTAAAAAACGTCCCCCTCGGTCGCTGGCAAGTGCAGTGCAGTTATGTCGGCTACGAACCTTGGCTCAGCGACCCGCTCATCGTCAATTCGGCACGAGAAACATTCCTCCAAATCACCCTCAGCGAAGGCGCGGCCAGCCAAATGCAAGAAGTGGTGGTGACCGCCCGCAAGCGCGGCAACGAACCCATCAACGACCTTTCGATGCTCAGCACCCGCTCTTTCTCGGTGGACGAAACCCAACGCTACGCCGCCTCGGCCAACGACCCCAGCCGCATGGCCATGGGCTTCCCCGGCGTGCAGCCCAGCCGCGACAGCCGCTCCGACATCATCGTGCGCGGCAACTCCGGCATCGGCTTGCTGTGGCGGCTCGAAGGTATTGACATCCCCAACCCCAACCACTTTGCGCGGCGCGGCTCGTCGGGCGGCGGCATCACCATTTTCAGCGTGAGCATGTTGGCCAATTCGGATTTCAGCACGGGCGCATTTCCCGCCGAATATGGCAACGCCTATTCGGGCGTGTTCGACGTGCATTTCCGCAAGGGCAATCCCGACAAGCGCGAGTACACTTTTCGCGCCGGGATGCTGGGGCTGGATTTCAGCACGGAAGGTCCTTTCAAGAGGTCAACGGTCAACGGTCAAGGGTCAACGTACTTGGTCAATTATCGGTACTCCACCTTGGGCATTTTGAACAAACTCGGCCTGCACCTCGTGGGCGAGCGGATTGACAATACGTTCCAGGATTTGAGCTTCAATTTGAATTTTCCTTCCAAAAACAAAAAGCACGTTGTGACATTTTGGGGAATCGGCGGCCTCAGCCAAGAAACCGAAAGCGCGGTGGAAAACACGGCGGATTGGAAGTCGTTCACCGACTACTATGCCCGCGATTTTGACACGAACATGGGCGCATTGGGCGCCACGCACACGGCCTTGCTTAAGGGCGACGCATACCTCAAAACCAGCGTGGCGGCCATGGGGCAAACGATTGACTGGCGCAACGACACGCTCAATTTGCAGCGCACGCCTTTTGCCGTCAACACCGAGGAATACCGCGAGGGGCGTTACGCTGTGGCCTCTTTTTTGAACAAAAAATTCAGCCGCCGCGTGTCGCTCAAAACGGGTTTTTTCGCCAACCTCATGCCCTACTATTTTTACCGAAACACGCTCGGCGATTCCACGGGGCTTGACAATGAGGGCATCACGGCGCAGATACAACCCTACGCCAACCTCCGCTTGCGGCCTTCGGAAAAATGGACTTTTAACGTGGGGCTGCACGCCCTGTATTTTGAGTTGAACCAAAGCACGAGCATCGAGCCGCGCTTGGCCGCCAAGTATCAAATCTCTGAAAAACAGTCCATCAGCCTGGCGTGGGGAATGCATGGGCGGGTGCTGCCGCTGGGCAATTATTTCACCCGCGTGAACGGGCGTTTGGTGAACCACGACGCAGGGCTGATTCGGGCGCAACACACCGTGCTGGGCTGGGATTTTCTCGCGGGGAAATCCATGCGCCTGCACGCCGAGGCTTATTTCCAAAAAATGAAAGACGTGCCGGTGGCGAAAAGCCAGGCGAGCAGTTGGAGCATCCTGAACACGGTTTCGGGCTTCGCCACGCGAGAGATGGCAAACGAGGGCAAGGGCCAAAATATCGGGCTGGACCTGAGCGTGGAAAAGTCCTTTGCGGGCGGCACGTTCTTCTTGCTCGGCGGCTCGGTATCGCGCTCGCGCTACACCGACGCGGCGGGGAGGGAACACCCCACGGCGTTCGACAGTGGGCTTTCCGGCACGTTCATGGGCGGCAAAGAATGGACTTTCAAAAACGCCTCGGTGCTGCAACTCGGCTTGAAGTTACTTTACAACGGCGGCCAGCGCCTCACGCCGCTGCTGCCGGGCCAGACGGTTTCGCGCTTTTCGCAAGAGCCGCTTTTGGATGAAGCCAAGGCTTTTTCGGAGCGCGTGGAAGCATACTTTCGCCCCGATTTGCGCGTCGCGTTTCGCAAGAACAACTCGAAGTCCGCTTGGACTTTGGCACTCGACATCCAAAACGTCCTTGGCCGAAAAAACATTGACCCGCTCAGCCGCGCGTATGACCCCGACCTCAACCAGTGGATTTACCGGGAGCAAAGCGGGCTTACGCCTGTGCTGAGTTTCCAGATAGATTTGTAGGGATTCGTTCTACTTTTTCACTTTAAGCCGGACACCGACGAAAGTGGAGAGGTGTCATCACGACGAAGGAGTGGTGACATCTCGAAACGGCAGGAAATACGCTATTTTCCGCTCCGAGATGTCACCTTTTCGTTCCTCAAAGATGACACCTCTACGCTAAGCACTCGAATAGGCTTAAAGTGACAAAGTAGAATTCGGTTGCTTCGCTATTTTACGCTCGCCTTTTGCCATTGAACGGAGGCTATTTTGGGTCGAATGAAATTTGATTTTCCTCCTACTTTTGTTTCAAAATCAGCAGCAGTATGAAAAATGGAATCGCAGAATTGATTGAAATCAACCCAAAGGTGATGATGGGCAAACCTGTCGTTCGAGGCACACGCATCACGGTCGAACTCATTTTGGAAAAGTTGTCCAATGGCGAAGGGTTTGAGGCTATTTTGGCTGAACATCCTCGCTTGCGGCGGGAGCATATCCTTGCGGCACTGGCATTTGCAGCCGGATCGTTGCGCGGCGAAATGCTGGTTCAAACTCCTATTGCAGCATGAAATTCGTTGCTGACGAAGGCGTGGACGGCACGTTGGTCAAATTGCTGCGGGAAGCCGGGCATGATGTTTTTTACTTTGCCGAATCATTGCAAAGCACCGACGACACGATAATTTTAGAAATCGCCAACACTGAAACCCGAGTCCTAATCACCCGCGACAAAGACTTTGGCGAGCTGGTATGGCGCATGAAAATGGTCCACGCTGGCATCATGCTCATTCGTGCCGAAGAATTGAACTCCGTTTCCCGTTCCTTCTTGGTTGCCGAATTTATCGCTGCAAACCTTGATTTGCTCTCCAGCCACTTCATCGTCATTCAGCCCGGCACTGCCCGCATCAGGAAAATGCAAGAGCAGCCGTAAACTTATGATCCTCAACACCCTCCACCTCGCCAACTACAAGCAATACGGCAGTTCTATTTTTGTTTTTTTCAAAAGCGTATCATCAAATAATTTGCACTAATCCTGTGCGAATTATTTGATGATGCAAATGAAGGGAGCATTTTTCTGAACTGATTGGAGGCGACATTTGCGAGCGGAAGAAATTTGAGGTTTCCCTACTTTTGTTTCAAAATGGACAGCAATATGAAAAAGGAACTGAACTTCCCGAAAGTTTAGAACTTTTGGGAAGTTGAATTCAAATAGGAAACGATGAAAAACAACGAAATCCCTCTCCTTCCCGGCATTTGTTACCACATCTACAACCACGCCAACGGATTTGAAAAACTCTTCCTTAACGAAGGCAACTATCAGTATTTCTTGAAAAAGTACGCCGAGCATATCCCGCCAGTAGCGGATACATTGGCTTACTGTCTGATGCCAAATCATATCCATCTGATGGTGCGGATTAAATCGGAGAACCAACTTCCCGAAAGTTTGAAACTTTCGGGAAGTTCCATCCCCCAAAAAATCAGCCGCCACTTCGGCAACCTTTTTAGTTCTTACGCTCAGGTTTTCAACAAACAGCAGGCGCGTATGGGCAGTTTGTTTATCCCCAATTTCAAGCGAAAATCCGTAGAAAACGACAGTTATTTTGCCAATCTGGTTCACTACATCCACTATAACCCAATCGAAAGCGACTTCGCTTCGCATCCTGCGGAATGGCCGCACTCGTCGTTTATGAGCCTCTTGTCCAACAAGCCCAGTCGGTTATTGCGTGAAGAAGTCCTTGCGTTTTTTGGTGGGCGAGATGCCTTCCTCGCAGCGCACGAGATAAAGCCTGATGACCGGTTTTTAAAAATTGTCAGCGAGTGGTATTAACCAAACTCCAACTTCCCGAAAGTTCAAAACTTTCGGGAAGTTTACTCCCATTATGATCCTCAACACCCTCCGCCTCGCCAACTATAAGCAATACAGCCATCTGGAACTCGAATTCCGGGAAGGCTTGGTCGGTATCATCGGCAAAAACGGCGCGGGAAAGTCCACCATTTTCGAAGCCATCTTGTACTGCCTTTTTGGCCGCGACGAGGGGAATAAAGCCCACATCCGCTCCGTGTTTGCCGACCCGAAGGCTACCGTAGAGCTGCAATTGGAGTTCAGCATGGGCGAAGTGAAGTATCGGGTGCGGCGCGAATTTCGGGGCAAAGCCCTCGCCGTGGGTGCCGAGTTTTACAAGAATGATGTGCTGGTGGCCAAAGGCGTTTCGGCTGTGAACGACGAGTTGGTGAAGGTGCTGCACATCGAGCGCGACGCTTTCAAGCGCTCTGTTTTTTCCGGCCAAAAAGAACTCTCCGAACTTTCTGACACTTCCGGCGAAGCCCGCAAGCGCATGGTGCGCCGCATGCTCGGCCTCGACACGCTCGACGATGCGCAGGCTCGCGTGAACGCCGAACTCCGCGACCTCAGCAGCCAAGCCGCCGGCCAACGCCAAAACCTCCTCGCCGACGATGCCATCGAAAACCTGAAAACTGAAATGGCCGAGCGCGACAAAACTTTGGAGGCAAATGATTCGGAGGCCAAGAACGAGCGGCAAAAACTCCAAGGCATTCAAGAAAAACACCGCGCCGAAAAGGAAAAGTTTGACCGGGAGGAAGCGCGATTCAAACGCCACAGCGCGCTCCGCAACGAACTCGGCCAAGCCGAAGAACGCCGCGCGGGATTGGGTTTTCAGAAAGAAAACTTGGGGAAAAAGGAAGCCGATCTGCGCCAGCAAAAGGCAAGCCTCGACCAATCCAGGGGCGAATTTGAGGGCTACGAAGCCGAGAAAAAAACGCTCGACGCGCTGGAAGCCGAGCGTACGCGCCACATCAATCGGCAAGCGCGGCTGGAAAAAATAAGCGAAACGCGGGAGCAGTTGGCGGCAAGCGTTTTGAAGACAAAAACCTTGGCGCAGCAGTCGGCGGGGCAGGCGGGCGTAGAATCGGCCTTGGCCGAAAAGCAAAAAGCGGTGGCCGATCTGGAAGCCGAAATGGAAGCCAAGCGCAGCGAACTCCGCAGCATTGACCAACAGATCGGCGGCATCCAAGCGGGCGTGCGCGAGCGGGCAGAAAAGTTGGAACGGCTGCGCGAGTTGGGCAGCGAGGGCAATTGCCCCACTTGCCTCCAACCCCTGCTCGATGGCTACGAGCGGGCGCTGGCGGAACTGGGCGACGAGATCAACGCGCTGAAAACCGACCAGTTGCAACATCTCGAAGCCCAGAAAAAAACCGTCACCGAAGCCGGCCTTGCGCTAAAAAGCCGACAAGCCGCCGCCCGCAGCGAGGCCGACAAACTGCTGCAAGAACAAACGCGCTTGGCCGAACTTGCCCGCCAACAAACCGCTGAAGAAAGCCAGCAGCGACCATTGGAAAGCCGTTTGGTGGCCGACGAGGTGATCCTCCGCGAGATCGGCGAGGTGCGTTTTGACGAATCGGCTTACCAAAGTTTGAAGTCAAAACTCGCCGCGCAAGAGCCGCGCTACCGCGAATTCCTGACGCAGGAAAACTACGTCGCCCGCGAACTCCCAGCCACCCTCGCCGCGCTGCAAACTGCCGAAACGGGCATTGCCGAAGCCAGCCAAAAAATCGCTGCGCTGAACACCGAACTTGCCTCGGTCGGCTATGACGAAGCGGCTTACAATCTCGCAAAACAGGCCGTGGCCGATTTCACCGGGGCATTTCAGGCACAGACCGAAACGCTCCGGGCTTTGGAAAAAACCGGCCTCGAACTCCAAAACGAGCAATCAAAATCCGCCGAAAGGCTCCGCACGAACGAGCGCATCCTCGCCCAGATCAGC
>JBJXFT010000345.1:0-28576 GCA_046155725.1 Saprospiraceae bacterium | reverse complement strand
TTTTTCATCCCGCTGAGTTCGCTGAAATGGCGGTCGCCCGTGAGGAAAATCACCCCCTTGATGTTTTCGCGCTCGATGAAACTCAGGATCGTGTCGCGTTCGGCAGGGAAAAAATGGAAAGCAGTTTCTGAATTTGGGCTGGTGGTGAGCACCTGCCCGCCTATCGCCACCATTTTGAACGGAGCCTGGCTCGCAGCCAGCGACGCGAGAAACCACTGCAATTGTTCCTTGCCGAGCAGCGAGCGGTCCAGGCAGGTTTTGCAGTAGTTGGGCGTGCGGAAAAAGCGGTTGTCAAGAAGGAAAAAATCCACGTCGGCGTATTGAAATTGGGTCGTGCAGCCTTTTTGGCCGTTCACCCCGTAGGTCGGATTCCCCCAAAAATCGCGGAACACCTCCCAAGCCGTTTCCTTGTGTATCCAAGTGCCGTCCGCGTCGTTTGGCCCATAGTCGTGGTCGTCCCAAATGGCGTATTGCGGCGTAGAGGCGAGCAGGGACTGGAGTTCGGGCGTGGCGCGGTCGTGGGTATACCGGTGCTGCATCCCGGCGCGGGTGTACCAGTCCACCTCGCGGTAATACACATTGTCGCCGAGCCAGAGCATCAGGTCGGGCTTTTGGGCCGCTATCTGCGAAAAAGTTTGATAGTTGGAGCCGTAGGGTTTGCCGCTGCGGTCATATTGGGCTTCGTTAATGTAAGCGCAACTGCCCGTGGCGAGCGTGAACGCGGGCGGGTCGGTGCGCCATTGCCAAAGGCTCTGGGTGCTGAATGTAGTAGAATAGGGGAGTCGTACCGAGTCGCCGTTTATCTCCACGCGGTACTCGTATGTTCGGCCCGGCTCCGCTTGGTCGGCGATGCACTTGGCGGTGAACGCGCTGTTTTTGTAAGTCTGCGCCAAGTCGGTGCGCCATTTTTTTTCGGGCTTCCCGGCTTCCCAATATTCCACCTGCACCGCCGCGAAAGTTTTGGTCTGCACCCAGATGAGGGCTTCTTTCATTTCCACATAGCCGAGCATGGGGCCGTTTTGCAAGGCTTCGTTGCCGCTGAGGGGCGCGGTCACCGGCACGATGGGTTTTTGGTCAAGGGGCGGAGCGTTTTTTTGGGCGCAGCCCAGCAAAAGAAGGAAAGTGAGGAGGGCAAAATTGATTTTCATGCGTCCGAAAAATTTGTTGCGGGCGAAGGTAGGGGGAGCGGAAGCAGGAGCGGCACGGCTACAATGCAGGGGCTGCCTGCCCATTTTCCATTTGAAAGGACAGGACAAGTTTCCCGCCCAAGCCCTGCTGCACGATGCGAAGGAGGGTGGAAAGCCGGATGTCTGAGGCATCATGTTCGATGCGGGAAATGTAGTTTTTGGTCGTCCCCGTGCGGTCTGCCAATTGCTGTTGGGTGAGCCCAAGGTTGCGCCGGGCTTCTTCGATGAGCACACCAAGTTTGAATGCTTCGAAGCCATGCTCAAAAGCATCGCGTTTGGCTGTCCCGACGTGACCGTACTTTTTAGTGAGGTGTTCCTCAAAAGTGGTAATGTTGCTATTGTCTTTCATTGAAATATTCCTCCATTATTTTAAGTGCCAGAGCAATTTCGTTTTTTGGGGTCTTCTGGCTTTTCTTTTGGAAACCGTTGCCGAGCACGACAAGGTGGCCCGCATCGAAGAAGCAAAAGATTCAAAAAATGTTGTTTCCTACTTGTACTCTGATTTCAAAAAGACCGTCCGTGCCTTCTATGTGTTTGAAGAATTTATCGGGAATGCGCGGCAATTCACAAACCAGTTTGATTGTCCAGTCAATTTTTTCCTGAACGTCTTCGGTTTGTTCTGCATAAAATTCAGGGAAGTAATGTTTGTAGATTAGGATGTTTCTCATTCTGTTCAGTTGCCCTATTAGGCAACGAAGGTAAAGATGAAATGGACGTTCTCGAGAAAATTTGTCCGCCCCCACAACTTCTGGATTCATACCACACTTCCTTCAAAATAGAAACAATGACACTCCTGACAAAACTCCGCGCCATCTGGAATCCCGACCAATACCAGGGCTGGGGCCGCACAAACCGCTATTTCGAAGGTTGGTATTTCAAAATCGTATCGCCCGACGAGCAGCACGCGCTGGCCTTCATCCCCGGCATTTCGATGGATGCGAATGGCGAGCGCCACGCTTTCCTGCAAGTGATGGACGGCAAAGCCTGCAGGGCGGAGTACCATCGTTTTGATGCTGCCGATTTTCGCCCCGCAAAGCGCAGGTTTGAGGTTTCGGTGGGCGAAAACTTTTTTTCCGCCAACAAAACAAGCCTCGCGCTGCCCGGCATCGCTGGCGAAATCCATTTCAAAAACACCACTCCCTGGCCCAAAATGATGGGCGCGCCGGGCATCATGGGCTGGTATTCTTTTGTGCCGTTCATGGAGTGCAACCACGGCATCGTCAGCCTTCATCACGAATTGGAGGGCGAATTGGAAATTTCGAATGCGAGGATTGATTTCACCGGCGGGCGCGGCTACATCGAAAAAGACTGGGGCAGCTCGTTCCCCCGCGCCTACGTCTGGATGCAGAGCAACCATTTCGACACCAATGACCGCGCTTCGCTGATGGCTTCGGCGGCGCATATCCCGTGGGTGGGGAGTCATTTCATCGGCTTCATAAGCGGGATGTGGCTGGAAGGGCGGTTGTGGAAATTTGCCACGTACACCGGAGCGCGCAAGTTTTTGAAAATCACGGACGAACACGTCGAACTGATTTTCAAAAGCCCCCGGACGGAGCTGCGCATTTTGGCCACGCAAGCCCCCGGAGCAGCGCTCGTGTCGCCGCTTTCGGGCGAGATGAAAGGGAAAATCCAAGAAAGCCTGCAAGCTACGCTGCGGGTTGAACTGCTCGAAAACGGCCAGCGAATCTTTGAAGGCACGGGGCGCAATGCGGGGCTGGAAGCGGCTGGGGAACTGGGGGTTTTGCAGGGCTGAGGCTGGAATGCCGCTCAACCTTCCCTGACTTTTGACAAAACCCCATATTTGTACCGGCTGCTTCATCTGCCGGATGCCGGCTGAAACAATCCGCCCAAATGCTGGTTTTTTAGCTTGTACCGGCTGCTTTAGCTGCCGGATGCCGCGCTGAAACAATTTGTCCAACATTCAAAAATCTGCAACCATGAACAGAAAAGAGTTTCTCAAAAAAAGCCTGCTCGGTGCGGGCGCGCTGGCTGCCACGGGCGCAGCGGGCGCGGTCATCGAAAACAACATTGACGAGCTCAAGCCTTTGGACATCATGGGCTTCAACCACATCCCAAACACAGACTCAAAAGTCATGGCAAACAGCGTACTGCACAAAGCCGACACCCGCGGCCACGCCAACCACGGCTGGCTCAACTCGTTCCACACCTTCTCGTTCGCCAACTACTACAACCCCGAACGGATGCACTTCGGCGTGCTCCGCGTGCTCAACGACGACACGGTGGAGGCCGGGCGCGGCTTTGGCACCCACCCGCACGACAACATGGAAATCATCTCCATACCGCTCGAAGGCGACCTCGAACACAAAGACAGCATGGGCACGCAACCGTCATACGCAACGGCGACGTGCAGGTGATGAGCGCGGGAACGGGCATTCAGCACTCAGAATTCAACAAAAACAGCGACAAACTGGTAAAATTCCTGCAAATCTGGGTGTTCCCAAACAAGAAAAACGTGGCCCCCCGCTACGACCAAATCACGCTCAACCTTGCTGACCGGAAAAACAAATTGCAGCAAATCCTCTCGCCCAATGCCGACGATGCGGGCGTGTGGATTCACCAAAATGCCTACTTCCACCTCGGCACACTTGACAAGGGAATTTCCGTGGAATACAAGATCAAAGGCGGTGCCGGCAATGGCGTGTATGCTTTCGTGCTGAACGGCGACGTGACCATCGGCGGCCAAAAACTGTCCGCCCGCGACGGCTATGGCCTTTGGGACATAGAAAAATTCAGCCTCAAAGCCGACACAAAGACCGAGGTGCTGCTGATGGAAGTGCCCATGGCGGTCTGATGTTTTCTCGGCGGCAAAAACTGTGTGCAAGGGCTTTGCATACTACTGGATATTTTTCACACAACGCCACAACGTCACAACGGAGCAAAGTCCAAAGCATTTAAAATCAGTTCGTTGTGTCGTCGTGGCGTTGTGTGAAATAAAAATGTCCAGTAGTATGGGGCTTTTGTCAATCGGCGCCTCGGCGACACAAATACCCGACCTTTTTTGGATCAACTCATTTCCAAACAGCATGATAAAGACCGCAGTCACCCGCCTCCCCGTCATTGATTTGATAAAAAACCGATGGAGCGCACGGGCATTTTCCGACCAAAACCTTACGGACGAACAGGTGCTCACGCTCCTCGAAGCCGCCGCTTGGGCGCCCTCTTCGATGAACGAACAGCCATGGCGATACCGCTTTGCCCTGCGCGGCACACCAAGTTTTGAGGAAATGTGGCAATGCCTCCTGCCCGGCAACCAGCCTTGGGCCAAGCACGCCGGCGCGCTCTTGCTCTGCACCGCCAAAAAGAACTTTGCAAAAAACGGGAAGCCAAACCGCCACGCGACACACGACACCGGCATGGCCAATGCTTTCTTGCTGTTGCAGGCCACCAGCATGGGCATCTACGGCCACATCATGGCGGGCTACGACCCAACCACCTTGAACGAAACCTTCCCGCTCGCCGACGATGACGAAGCTGTTTGCTTCATCGCGCTGGGCTTTCTTGGCGAGCCGGAACAGTTGGAAGAACCGTTCCGCACCCGCGAGGTCACGCCGCGCAGCCGCCGGGAAGTGGAGGAGTTTGTGGTTGAAAATGGCTGACCCCTTTTGCCCGCACACGCGCACATTTGAACATTCAATGACCAAATTTTGAGCTTGCCGATGGGCAGTCCGCCGCCTGACCTTTGCCCCATCAAAAACAAAAAGGCATCTCATGCAAGCAATCGAAAATCAACTCGAATCAACTCCTGCTGAAAGCAAAACGGCGCAAACAGCCGATTACAATTTCTTCACCACATGGCGCGTACGGGCCAGCCGCGAAGAAGTCTACAACATCCTCGAAGACGTGGGCGCGCTGGCCGAATGGTGGCCCTCGGTGTACCTCGACGTGAAAGTGCGCGAAAAAGGTCAGCCCGGTGGCATCGGGAAATTGGTGGAACTCTACACCAAAGGCTGGCTGCCCTACTCGCTGCGCTGGCAGTTCCGCGTCACGGCTGCCGATTTTCCGCGCGGTTTTGCGCTCCGCGCCATTGGGGATTTTGTCGGCACGGGCGTGTGGGATTTCCGGCAAGACGGTGAATACTGCACGGTGACATACGATTGGCGGATTTCGGCGGAGAAACCGATTCTGAAAAAACTCACTTGGCTGTTGCGCTCCATCTTTTCAGCCAACCACGAATGGGCCATGCGCAAAGGGCTGGAAAGCCTCGAACTCGAATTGCGCCGCCGCCGAGGGGAGCAAAATGTGCCGCAGCCGCCGGGGCCCACGTTCCCGCACAATGTTTTGAACAACAAAATTTTGTAGGAAACAGAAGTGCCGGGGCGACTGTCAGTCGCCCCGGCACTTATTCATAGCCCCATTTCTCAAAACTTATTTCCCCAAAAGGCCCACAAAGCGCAGGGGGATGATGATTGCACAAGCCAAAATGGCTGCGGGTACGCCGATGACCAGCATGAGGAAATGAAAGAAAGGGTGGCGAGGCCGGAGCTGCGCCTTAGGCCGGAAAGAGGGCGCCGACGTGCGCGGTTCGAGATCGGTGGTGGTGGTGTAAGTCATTGCGGAAGGAAAGATTATGATGGTTATGGTGTGTGCTTCCTATTACGCCGCGTTTGGTTTTTTAGTTTCGTGTGTTAAATCTTTAATTCATGAAAGCCAGCGAGCCCGGCAGAAGTAGTTTTTTGTCAAAAGTTTGAAATGGGAGAACTGCGCGGCTTAATTTTACGCCCATGGAAATCGCCGTCACCAATGGCATCACGGTCACAGTAGAGACCCAATACCTGCCACATCACTCTGAACCTCGACTGGGGCGCTACATTTTTGGCTATCACATCCTGATCGAAAATGGCAGCCCACACGCAGTGCAACTGCTCCGCCGCCATTGGCACATCACCGACGCAACTGCCCAAGTGCGCGAAGTGGAAGGCGAGGGCGTGGTGGGCGAACAACCCGTGCTGCTGCCCGGCGAGCATTACGAATATGCTTCTTATTGCGACCTGAGCACCGATATGGGCAAGATGAGCGGCAAATACCTGATGACCCGCCGCGACGAAGGGGTGCTCTTCGATGTCGAAATCCCAGAGTTCAGGATGATTGTGCCCAGCAAACTCAATTGAACGAACGAGGGAGCGCGGGGTTCAGCCCGCGAAACAGAATTCACTCCTTGCACTCCGCCACCGCAATCCTCGAATCGCCCGCGCCATAGTAGAGCAGCCACCGGCCATTCACCCACACCATGCCTTCGAGGAAACAAACATTGGCCACCTCGCCTTCTCTTTCAAAATAGCGCTCGGCAGTGAGCAGGTATTTGTCCGAACGGGCGATGATTTGCCATGGTTTTTTTGCCGAAAAAAGCACTTGGCCCACAGAGTACGCATCTGCACCGAGGGTTTTGTCGCCGCTGCTCGCGCTGTTTGCGCTGTTGTAGAGCAGCACGATTCCTTCTTTTCGCAAAAGAGCGAATGGGCCTGGCTCCACCAAGCGGCTGTCGAACAAGCCGGCGCGGGGCATCATCACACGGGCAGGCTTCCCTTTTTTGTCTTCGATGGGCCGCCACGAAATGAGGTTGTCAGATTCGGCCATGAAAAGGTCCGTGTCGCCCCAGTACATCCAGTATTTCCCCTTTATTTTTTTTGCCACCACGTCGTTGCCCATGCGCTCGCACACGATGGCGCCGGATTTTGACCAGTGGTCGCGGTATTTTCGGTCGGTGAGCACGAGGCCGTGTTTTTCCCAAGTCATCAAGTCGCGCGACGAAGCGACGCAAAGGCGGGCGGTCTTTTTGTCGTAAGCCGTGTAAGTCATGACGTACAGGCCGTCGTCGCGGCGCACAATGCGGGGGTCTTCGCAGCCGCCCTCCCACTCCAGGTTTTTCATCGCGTCGTTGTCGGGGTGCAACACAGGCACGGGGTTTTTTCGGAATTCCAGCCCGTTGCGGCTGTTGGCGATTCCGATGCGCGAGGTGCCGTGCTTGTCCTGTGCGCGATAGAGCATCCACACACGGCTGTCTTTGACAATGGCGGTGGGGTTGAACACCGATTTTTCTTCCCAGTCCACCCGCTTGCGGCGTATGGGGCAATAGTATTCGGAGCGGGGATCGGGCTCCATCAGCGGGTTGTAATCGTCGAGCCGTTCGATGGATTTGAACATCCACGAATCGCCTTTCACGGCTTTTTGCCCACCCGAGCAGGCGGTCATCAGGAGGGCGATGAGACATAAGACGGCTAATTTTTTCATATTCTGGAAGAGCGTTTTATTGCTGTAATGATGGCGACTGCACGCTGAGTTGATATAGCCGACGCAAAGTGGTTTTGAACAAAACGACCTGTCAACTGATTGGGCTTCAATCGAATCAATCGGACTTAATCTTCAAAAATCGAGTCATTCGGCTATAGGCCTTCATGCGCACTTTTTTCCCGCGCTCGGTCTCTGCGCAATCTTCCCAAACGAGTTGGATGCCTTGCAGTTTTTCGAGTTCGGGGCGCTTGTGCGGGGTGATTAGGACGAGCAGTGGTGCGGCTTGCAGCAGGTTCCAAGTGAGCGGGAAAAGGTCTTTGGGCGGGCAGAGGTGCAGGGCGAACGAACTGATTATTAAAGAATATTGACCCGAAAGCCCCTCGCGCAGCACGTCTTTGAATGAAAGCCGCAGGCAGGGCAAGCCTGTTTTCTGCTCGAACAATGCGTGGGTGAATGGGTCGGAGCCGACGATGTTTTTTGCGCCGAGGCTTTGGAGCGCGCTGGCTACTTCGCCGCCGCCCGCCGCGAAGTCGAGCACGGTGCCGGAAGAACAATCGAGCCGCTCGAAGTTGCGCTCCAGCAGGGCGCGGATTTGGGGCAGGTGCGGGTTTTCGTATTCGTCGGCAAACTCGCGGTAATAGCCTTCGGCTCCATGCTGGTCGTAGAGCGGGCGGATTTTTTTGGCGTGGCCGTCAGTCGTCATAATGGCCTTTGCATTTCAAGACCGTGATCATATCTGCCTCTACTCTATAAACCAACCGATGCTCTTGTGTGATGCGGCGGCTCCAACAACCGGAAAAATCGCCTTTGAGAGGTTCCGGTTTGCCGCGTCCTTTGAAAGGGTCGCGGGTTACTTCGACAATGAGGTCGCCTATTTTTTCAAAAACATCTTCATCCTCGCTCTGCCATTCCAAAAAATCACGGAATGCCTTGGAGGTAAATTTGATGGATTTCATTGGGAAACTACCTGCGGTTTGTAAAAAGATTCAAACTCCTCTACTGTAAAAACCGTGCAGTCTTCATCAGCATCGGCTTCCGCGATTGACTTTTTGAGATCTTCAATATAGCGTGCTTTGGTTCGCACAGAAATGACCACCTCGGCTCCTTCGCCATTGGCTTTCAGCAGGTTTTTGATTTTTTCAAAAAGGCTGCTGTCAAATTCGGACGCGGGTATGGTGAATACGGCTTGCATTTTTGAATGATGAATTATGAGTGGTGAAAAATGATGAATGCCTTAATGATAAATGATGAATGGCCGAGCGCGATAAAATTCATCATTCATCATTGCCCCGTCATTCATCATTGTTTACTCCCTTTCGAGGCTGTCGGCAAGCACCTCGTAAGCAGGGTCGTTTACGGGGGAGGTATATTTTATGCCTTTGTTTTTGCCAAAGAGTTTGACCCTCACATTGGTGTAGCGTTCGGGATGCATGCGCAGGTCTTGGAGCAGGAGGTTGAGGTTGCGGGTGCTGCTGATGAGGTTGTTGTAGAGTTGTTCGTCGGTGAGGGCTTTGCCGGCGAGCCCCTTGCCGCGCAGGAGGTTTTGGGCGAGGGTGTCCACGCGGCTGAGTGTGCCGGTAGTGGTGGCAAGTGTGCCGCGCAGAGACCGAAGGGAGAGCGTGACGGAGTCAATCGCGCTGGTGGCTTTTTTGGTAGTTTGGTCGAGGCCTGCGTCTTTGAGTTGCTGGCTAAGGGCGGAGAGGTTGGCGATGGCGTCGCTGATGTTCTTGTCGTTGGCTTTGATGGTGCCGCTGATGGAGGCGAAATTGCCGGTGATGATGCCGATGCTCTGCTTGTTGAGCGCGAGGATGTCGTTGAGTTGGTTGGTCATCTTTTCGATGTTTTTCAACGAGTTGTCCAGCGCATTGATGGTGCCTGCTGGCCCTTCTGGATTGGTACGGGCCAGTGAATCGAGGTTGATGGAAAGTCCTTTTTTCAATCGGTCGGTGTAGATGTCCAGCTGTTCGGCATTGCCCAAAAGGCTCTCGATGAGCGATTTTGACCCGCCCGTCAGGGTGTCGCCACTTTCGGCACAATCGTCGTCGCAGGGGGCCAGAATGGTGATTTCGACCGCTTTGCCGCCCATGAGGCTGAGGCCGATGATGCTGGCTATGGCGGTTTTCGGGATGTCCACGCCCCCGTCAATGTTGAGCACGGTGATGATGGTTTTGTCGTCGGTTTTGTCAATGTACATGTCTTTGACCATGCCGACCTGGAAGCCTTTGATAAAGACGGGGCTGGAGGGGCGCAGTTGGTCCACGTTTTCGTACCTGACGTACAAAGTCTTGGACGTGGAGAGGACGTTCATTCCTTTCAGGAATTTGAAGCCCCAAAAACCAAGCGCGAGGGCGACTAAGGCGAGGAGGGCGATTTTGACTTCGTTTCTGATTTTGAGCATTGTGGTGGGTGGTATAGTCGAATGATTCGATTTTTGAAGATTGAATCCGATTCAATTCTGCACTATCGTAGCCGTGCGGAAGCCCATGTTCTGGAGTTCGGGCAGCACTTTTTCCGCTTCGGCTTTGGTGGGGTAAATGCCTGAATAGTAGTGGTACTTGCCTTCCTTTTTTTCCTCTTTCACATTGGCCAAGAGCGAGAGTTGGCCCACGTTGGGGTCGAGTTTGTTTGGCCAAGCGAGCAGGAAGATGGTGTAGTTGATTGCTGATGGTTGATTGCTGATTGCTGATGGTTGATTGCTGATTGCTGGTTTGGAGGGTTGGGGGTTTGAAGGTTTGGAGGTTTGAGGGTTTGTGGGTTTGGTGGCCACTGCCGTTTTTCCAGAAGTGGATGTTTTTTTGGCCACGGTTTTGGAGGGAAGCGGGTTGCTCTCCTTCGCTAAAGCGGCGGCGGGCTTGACAGGCGGAGGAACGGAGGCCACATTGTCAATCGGCTTGCCGGTTTCCATCTGCCGTTTGTAGGCTTCGAAAGCTTGGAAAATGGCCAGCGACATTTGTTCGCGCCCTTCCTCGGAGGCGAGGAATTCCTCCTCGCTGGCGTTGGTGAGGTAGCCTGCTTCGATGAGCACGGAGGGCATGGCCGTTTCGCGCAGCACGAGGAACCCCGCTTGTTTCACCCCACGGTCTTCGCGGAAAGCCACCGCACTGGCGAACTGCTGCACATAACTGGCCAGCAGGATGCTTTGCTCCAAATACGCGCTCTGCCACAAGCTGGCGAATATCTGCGCTTCGGGGCTGTCGGGGTCGTAGCCTTCGTAATTTTTCTGGTAATCTTCTTCGAGGTAGATGGAAGCGTTCTCGCGCTTTGCCACCTCGAGGTTGTCTTTGCTGCGGTGGAGGCCCAGCACGTAGGTCTCGGCGCCGTGGGCGGATTTGACGGAAAGCGCGTTGCAATGCACACTGATGAAAAGGTCGGCTTTGTTGCGGTTGGCGATGGCGGCGCGTTCGTTGAGTTCCACAAAAACGTCCGAATCGCGGGTGTAAACGACTTTGATTTCGGGGTAATTGGCCTCGATGTAAGCCCCCACGCGCAGCACGATGGCCAAACAGTTTTCTTTTTCGTAGGCCGATGCGCCCACGCAACCGGGGTCTTTGCCGCCGTGGCCGGCATCCAGCACGATGGTTCTGATTTTGTAAGGCGGAAAGCAGGCGGCAAGTGGCAAGTGGCAAGTGGCAAGTGTGCCGTACATAGGCCTAAAGCCCCCGAGCAACTCCTCCGATTGGCAAACTTTCGAGAAGTTGTGGCTCGAACCGCAGCCTTCGCTACTTTTGCAGCATTCAAAATTCTCCACCGCCCATTTATCAGGAAGGTTAAAATTTTCAAAAACAAGCCACGCTGCGAGGAGCGTGAGCGTTCGGAGTGCGAAGTTTGACTTCATAAAAATCGGACTGTTAGGTTTGCTCAAATTTGAGATTGGGCGGGGGATTAGGATTACTGCAATCTAAAAAAGACCAGTGCAAAAATTACCCGGCAAATATCGGCTTTTCTTCCAAATTGCTTGCCTGCTCTTGTGCAGCCGCGGCCTGTCGGCGCAAGTGACCGACCCGATTCCACGCTTGGATTCTATCCCACCCCTCGATTCTATCACCCCCACCGCGTTCCGCGACTCCGCCACAGTAGACCTTTCCAAAATCAAAATCAGCAACGACGCGCTCGACGATGTGGTGGAATATGCCGCCGAGGATTCCATGTGGTTCGATGTAAAAAACAAGCAAGTGCACCTCTACGGCGGGGCTTCGGTGAAATACACTTCCCTGAACATTACGGCGGGGTACATCCTGCTGGACTACGCAAACAACGAAATATCGGCTCAGCAGTTCGCCGACAGCACGGGCCAATTGGCCGGCCTCCCGGACTTTCAGGACGGCGAACAAAAATTCACGGCCAGCCGCCTGCGCTACAATTTTAAGTCAAAAAAAGGGATCATCTACGAAGCGCGCACCCAACAGGAAGACATGTATGTGCTGGGCGAACGCGCCAAATTCATCAGCGGCGTAAGCACCGACACGACCAAGATAGCCCGCAACATCATCTACAACAAAGACGCGCTGCTCACCACTTGCGACGCGCCGCACCCGCACTACGGCATCCGCACCAACAAACTGAAAGTCATTCAGGACAAACTGGTGGTCACCGGGTTTTCCAACCTCGAAGTGGGCGGCATCCCCACCCCCATCGTCATCCCGTTCGGGTTTTTCCCCATGACCAAAACCCGCAAAGCGGGCCTCATCATCCCCAAAGATTTTGACTTCCGCTCCGTGGAAGGCTTTGGCATTGAGGGCATTGGCTGGTATCAGCCCATCTCCGAACACAGCGACGCGACCCTGCTTTTCCGGGCGTTCACGGGCGGCACTTGGGGGGTCACCGCATTGTCGCGCTACAGTTACCGCTATCGGAACAATGGCGATTTCAGGCTCAATTTCAACAACCGCGTCACCGAAGACGCAAGGGCCAAAAAGGTGTCGGCCAAATCCTTCGGCCTTCAATGGACGCACGCGCAAGATGCCAAAGCCCACCCCACGCGGCGGTTCAGCGGCTCGGTAAATATCCAAACCAACCTCGACCAGAAACGAAACCAGAACGACTATCAAAGTGTGTTTGAGAACCAACTCAGTTCCAACCTTTCTTATTCCAAAACCTTCCCCGGCAAACCCTACCAGTACAGCATCGGCCTCCGGCACTCGCAGAACACCCAAACCCGCCAGATGGATATCACGCTGCCCAGCGCGGATTTTACGATGCAGCGCATTTTCCCTTTCAAACGAAAAATCCAAATCGGAAAAGAGCGCTGGTACGAAAAACTCTCGCTCACCTACGCCGCCCAACTCGACAATTCCATCCGCACCGCCGACACGCTTTTGTTCGAAAGAGAAACCCTCGAAAATGCCCGAATGGGCATCCAGCACACCGCCAGCACCGATTTTATCCTCAAACTTTTCAAGTACATCAACATCACCCCAAACCTGCGCTACGAGGAGAACTGGTATCCGTACATCATTGACCGGCACCTGCTCGACACCACGATTTTGGTCTATGACACCGTCTTCCAGAACGGCGAATTCTTGGAGCGAGTGTTAAACGAATCGAAGTCGAAGTATGGCATCGTGGAAACCACGCGCAACTGGGGCTTGTACTCTTTCCGCAAATACGACGCGGGCATCTCGGCCAGCACCTCCTTGTTCCTCACCTACAAGGCCAAGCGGAAAAAGGCCTGGTTCCAGGGCATCCGCCACAAAATGAGCCCCACGGTCAGCACGGGTTTTGGCCCTGATTTCAGCAAACAACAGGACCGTTATTTCAAAACCTACTACACCGACCTTCGCCCCGACAGGCGCCAACTGCTTACCTACGGCATCTATGACGACGGGTTTTACAACAAGCCCGCGCTCGGCAAGCGCGACGTGAGCATTAACCTTGGCGTCAGCAACGTGCTGGAATTCAAATACTATTCCGCCAAGCGCGACTCCGTTTTCAAAAAGCGCATCTTCGACGGCCTCAACTTCGCAGGCTCTTTCACCCCTACCCGCGACTCTTTGAAATGGAGCACCGTGAGCACGGGCGGCCTTTTCCGCCTTTTCAAAGGCATCAGCAACCTGACCTGGAACGTGACCTTCGACCCCTACATCGCCGATGCGAGAGGCCAGAGGATCAACAAATTCACGACAAGGGAAAAGGGGAAACTCATGCGCACTACCCAGTTTGGCATTGCCCTCAACACTGGGTTTCAGGTGAAACAACTGCGCGATATTTTTGCCAAAAAAGGAAAGAGCGGAGAAGCGCCCACCTCCCAAACGCCGAAACTCCCGAAAGACGACCTGCTCAGTATGTTCGACAACTTCCGGGTAGACCACCGCATCTCCCTCACCCGCCAGCTCATCCCGACCGGTTACGGCACCGCCCGCGACACGTTCACCATCGGCACCAACAGCCTGAGTTTTTCGGGCAAGGTGCCGCTCTCGTCCAAGTGGAGCCTCGATGTGGACAACATCAGCTACGATTTCAATTCCAAAAACCTCGTCTATCCTTCCTTTGGCTTCACGCGCGACCTGCATTGCTGGCAACTCAGTTTTCGTTGGCAGCCCGACCGAGGCACCTACGAGTTTTTCTTGGGCGTGAAACCCGGTACGCTCGACTTTGTGAAAGTGCCGTATCGGAAGAATATTTTTGATGCGCAGCTGTGAGCCAAGGGAACGATGAACTATAAACGATAAAGGATGAACAACCCAACCCCTTGAACCGCAAGAATTCGAGTTGGCATTTTGCTTCCTTTATTTCCTGCTCGTTCCCAAGAGCTCGCTGTCAAATCTTTTTTTGTCCCAATTTTGCTGAATGGGTTTGTTTTGTGGCAAAATATCCAGCCATGGTATAGCCAGTTTAGATGGTTTAGATGGATTGGTTTCAGCCAGATGAATAGTTCCTTTGTTCAAAACCGTACTACAGTAGTGGTTCCCAATCGGATCATTCGGACTTAATCTTCAAAAATCGAATCATTCGGCTATGTCTCTCAATCAGAAAAATAAAAAATTACAACAAAAATGAAATCACATAAAATTTTAGCAGCCGGTTTGATTCTATTCGCCGGATTGAATGTGAATGCTCAAACTGAAAATAGCAAATCGGAAATAGAGCAGATTTCTGAAACACTTATGGATTACATTGAAGGAACTGCAAATGGTGAGCCTGATAGGTTAAGAAAAGCATTTCACCCTGACTTTAATTTATACACAGTATCCGAAGGAGACAGCTTAAGAATTCGTTCAGGAGAAAAATATATCTCCAACATAAAGGAGGGAGAAAAGTCGAACAGAATTGGAAGGATTATCTTGATAGATTACGAGAAAGATGCAGCAACAGCCAAAGCAGAAATAGTAGTACCCAATTGGAGGATTTTTACAGACTATTTTCTACTGCTCAAATATGAAGGCTCTTGGAAGATAGTCCACAAAAGCTACACGTGGAGAGAAATTCCAAAGACTGAGGAAAAGAAATAAGAACAAGAGATATAGTCAATTTTTTACCAAAAAAAATCCACCCATGACTCAACTTTCCCCCCTCATGCTGTGCGCGCTCCTGTTCAGCACCAGCCTCCTTTCCGCACAAGTCCAAAAAGGCTTCAAGTTTTTGGACAAAATGGAATACGAAAATGCGCACGCGGCATTTCAGAAAGACATTGAGAACCCCGATAAGAACATAGCGGCCGGCTATGGCATCCTAAAGGCTGCTGCCGGGCTGACAGAAAGCGGCACTTGGATATCGGCCATGAAGGGATACGAAAAAACCCTCAACGGCTTCAATGCCTTGGATGCCAATGCCCAGAAAAAACTGGGCAGCCAATACAAAATCACACAGAATGCCATTGAGCAGGCGTACACCAGCCTTTTCAGCAAAACGCTTGTGTTCGTAGAACGAACCAAAGATGCCGAGGCTGTGCGCGATGCGTTTGTAGACGCCGTGACGGTGGTGCCAAAACAGTTCGGGCCTCGGTTCAACAAATTGATGATTCAACAAAAAACGCCGCCCCCCTCGCCTGCACGAGAAAAGATGGATGCCAGCAAGAAAAGCAATAAAAAGCCCGTGGCCGTGGACAGAGAACCACCCCTTGGCTCAAAGCTGGAGTTCGTCAAAGGCATCAACACGGCGGGTTCAGAGTACGTCCCGGTGCTGTCGTCCGATGGGAAAATCATGTATTTCTGTGGGTCTGACCGCGACGACAATTATGCGAAGGAAGATATTTATTACACCGAACGCAACCCCGACGGCTCGTGGTCAGAGCCAAAAATGGAAGAGTTTTTCAGCGGCCCTACCGACGAGGCCGTCGTGTCCATGTCCGCCGACGGGAACAATCTGGTGCTGTTCATCGGCGGCAAGCCGCACATTTCGAGCCGCACCGCCACCGGCTGGTCAGAACCCGCGCCCATCGTGCTCCAAAAGAAATACGAGTGGATCGGCATGGCAAGCATTACCCGCAACGGTGAGGCATTGATTTTCGAGGCCAAAGAAGACACCCCTGGCGATATTGACATCTACATCGCGCTGCGCAACAAAAATCAATCTTGGGGCATGCCGTTTAAAATCGGCCCTCCCGTCAACACCCGCCTCAACGAACGCACCCCGTTCTTGCACAGTGATTTCAAAACCCTGTATTTCAGTTCCAACGGCCACCCAGGGCAGGGCAATTTTGATGTTTTCAAAACCACCCGCTTGGACGACACTTGGAAAAACTGGTCGCCCCCCGAAAACCTCGGCACAGGCGTGAATACCCCAAAAGATGAGTACGGTTTCTGCATCCCGCCCTCCGGGAATGTGGCCTATTTGGCTACGAGGGTAACCGGTTTCTCCGACCAGGACATCCTGCGCATCCCGCTCGATTCCGCAGCGCAGCCCGAAGCGCAAGTCATTATTACAGGAACATTGACCGACGGAAGCGGCAAAACCATGAGCGGCGAAATCACGGTCGAAGACGCAGAGTCCAAAAAAGTGCTGCAAACAGTGACCACCAGCCCCGCCGGCGCGTATGTTTTTTCGGTGTCAAAAACTTCCAAAATCAACTACTACGCCACAGGCGACAACCTCGTTACTACAAAAAAAACATACGTGGATGCCTCCACCTACAAAAGCGAGGTGGCCGAAGAAAAGGTGGAAATAGTGACGGTGGATGAAGCCGTGAGCGGGGGCAAAGCCCTCGAACTCCGGGATTTGCTTTTCGATTTTGCAAAGTCAGCACTCCGCCCCGAATCGCAGGCCGAACTGCGGCGCATCTACGCCGACATCAAAAGTTTTGACTGGACCATCGAGATCGGCGGCCACACGGACAACGTCGGCACCGACCAAAGCAACCTGCTGCTCTCCACCCGCCGCGCCCAAGCCGTGCGCGACTTCTTGGTGGAACAAGGCTACCCGGCAGCAAAGATCACGTTCAAAGGATACGGCCCATCTGTACCGCTAAAGGGAAACGACACCGAAGAAGGAAGGGCCAGAAACCGCCGGGTGGAGATAAAAGTGAAAAGCAAGTAAATGTACCGGCTGCTTTAGCTGCCGGATGCCTGAACGTGCAAAATCTGTGCAATTGGCTCAGCATCCTGCGACTAAAGTCGCCGGTACATTAAACCTTCATCTCTCGCTGAAACACCTGCCCGCCCGACTGCAATCGGTACTGGTAAAGCCCCGGCGCGATGTACCAATCGGGTGCTTTGAAATGGAACGTGTAACTCCCCCGGTCTTTGTATTCGTTCACCAAAGTGCGCAGCACATGGCCTGCCGAGTCGAGGATTTGGAGGCGCACCGGGCCGTTCTGCATCATCGCGTACTTGATTTCCGTGGTGGCCGCCTCGCTGGGGTGCGGGTTGTGGCCGAGCAGGACGCACTTGCCGTTGTCGCCTTTGAGCGGTGCGGCGGGCGGCACAAGACCGCCGATGGTCGGATGGTTTTGCCCCATCACGAAGTTGACCAATTCGGGCGAGTTGCCCATCCAATCCTGCAAAACCGTGCTGTACACCGAGCGGAAATCCACGCTGAACTGCGGGTCGCTGTACGGATCGGGGTCGCTCAAGTCTTGGTACTGACCCGTGAAGCCATTGCCGATACCGCCGCCGAAAAGCATCATCGGTGTGCCCCAGCCGTGGTCGGTGCCCAGCGATGCATTCTCATAAATCGTGCGGCCAAACTCGCTGAACGTCATGCCCAGCACCTTGTTTGGCAAATCCGTATTCCCGCCAAAAGCCAGGTCGTCGTAGAATGCCTTCACGCCTTCGGCAATGTTCTGGAGGAGAGAAAGGTGATAGTCGTATTGCTCGGCGTGGGTATCAAAACCGCCTATTTCGACCATGAAAACGCGGGTGCCGAGATTGCCCTTGATAAGTTTGGCCACGATGGCGAGTTGCTCCGCGAGGTAATTGTCCGCCGGGTAATTGACCTGGTTTTTTCCTTTTGAATAGGCTTCCTTGATTGTTTCTGCGTAGCGGAAAGCGGCGTTGGCCGTTTGGCGGACGTAAGCCAATTCAAGTTCGCGGGGCGTGTTGCCCAGCAGCGAGGTGTCGTAGAGTTGGCCCGTTTGGGCAATTTGATAAAACTCCTGCGGGCTGCTCACGGCAAGCGCCATATTGGCCGAATCGGCGCGGAAAATGAGGTCGGTTTGCACCCCGATTTGCAGCGCGGGCGGCACGGTGGGCGGCGTTTCGAGGAATGCCGCGTACTCGTTGTCGAGGAATCGGCCCATCCAGCCCGTGTTCAGGATCACCTCCGAATCGCTCGCCGAAGCCACAATGTCGTAGGAACGGAAATGGCTGTAGTTCGGCTCCGGGTAGCCCACGTTGTGGATGATTTTCATCATGCCGTTGTCCCATAGCGGCTGCAAAGCATTGGTCGCCAGCGGCATCCCGTACTCATTGCTCAGGGCCCAGAGGTTCGATTCCTGTATGGCTATCGTTGGGCGCAGGTCGTAGTAGTGCTGGTTGCCGCGTTCTATGACGGTGTTCAGGCCGTCGTTGCCGCCATCGAAACGGATGATCACGAGGATGCGGTCGTTCGAGCCGCCTGCGAGCGAGGCCATGAGCGGCGTGGGCTGGAAAGCGCGGAGGCCAAGGTCGCCCATCAGGAGGCTGCCCGCGCCGAGGATGCCGGAAGCGGAAAGGAAATCGCGGCGTGACCACAGTTGGTGGTCTTTTTGGTGGGCGGCGTGATCGTCGAGCGTCGCGCCGGGGCGGGCTGGTTTATGTTCTTTGCACATGATGCAAGGTGATTAACTTGAGTAGTTTTCAGCGTTTAGACCACGGAGGTTTTTTGAAAACCTCCGTGGTCTTTGGTGTGACTTTGAAAAAGTTGGCTTACACTTTTCGATAAGCAGTGCCAATAGCCAGCAACAAAAAGGCGATCAGCAACATCTCGTAATTGTATCTGGACAATTCGCTGATGGGAGTATAGTGGGCCAAAATGCCCAACCCTCCAAGGATGATCGCGATAATCCAGAGCACTTTGTTGGGCGCGCTGGGTAGGAATTCTGTTCTTCTTGCCATGATATGTGTTTGTTTAAAAAAGTTGACAATGTTTTGTTCCCTGTATCAAGTCAATTGAAACTCCGGCAATTTCACTAGATAGTACAGCAGGTTCACAATCTGGTACGGTGCTTCGTCCCAGTAAAGATTCCAAGAGCCGTCTTGGTAATAGTTTTCAGGGATGCCCGCTTTGAAATTGATGACTGCCGCCTGCAAATGCACCGCGTCCAAGTTTTGCCCCATGAAAAATTCCACAAGCGTGGCCGTAATGAGCGCGGGATCGTTGCTGTCGTTGGTCAAAGTTTGCGCCAGCGAGCGAAGGTTTTCCCGCGTCGTTTCCTCCGTCGTGAGCCAGTAAGCCACTGCCGAACTGTAATTCCAGCGAGCGGTGAGCGTGCTTTCGTTTATCCAGTTGCGGTGGCCTTTCCAGCCCGCCACGTTCGGCGGGTTGAACACTTCCTGCCCCAGTTGGTACGACCAGTAGCCGATGGCATCCCAGCGGCCTTCTTCCACCAGCGAGGCGGGTGTGCCGGCCGCTTTGTAAAGGTTCATCATGGACTCCAGCGGATTCTTGTGGCGCACATTCATGAAGGCATCGTCGAAGAAATGCTCGCTCTTGATGAGCTGTTTCAGCACGGGGAGCAGTTCCCAGTTGTTGTCGCGGAAGGTTTGTGCCAGCCCGCTTATCACTTGGTTGTCTATGTTTTGATAGACGAAATGTTTGTAGAGTTTTCCGGCAATGAAATGCGAGACCTGTTCGGCGCGGGCGGTGAAAACAAGGTTGTGCGCCGTGGTGTATCCAAAATTGCTCGTTTGCCCAAAGATGGTTTTGGGCGTATCGTCGTGCAGCGTCGGCTCGTAGAAAGGCGGGTCGCATTGGTAGTCGTTGGCCTGCCAGCCCGTGAGGGCGCGGGCCATGGCCACGATGTCGGCCTGTGTGTAGCCATTGCTCTCGCCCATGGTGAAGAGTTCCATGAGTTCGCGGGCGTAGTTCTCGTTCGGCTCGCCGGCCACGCTCACGTTGCCGTTGAGGTACACGAGCATGGCCCCGGTCTTGCCCATCTCGCGGGCGAAGATTCGGAAGTTGCCAAAAGCGTTGTCGTGTATCATGGAGAAGTAACTCCAGAGGTAGGCGTTGCAGCCGTACACGTCGAGTTCCGTCACAAAGTGGTTGTGCCAGAAGAGCGCCATTTTGGCGCGGATGCCCTCGTCGAGCATTTCGCCGAGCCAACGGCGGCGCAGTTCGTCGCGGTGGATGAATACGAGGTCGGGGTTGGGGTCGGCGGCGTATTCGTCCATCGTCCAGCCGCCCCAATAGGGCGGGTCGGGCGGGCCAAGGTCGGCGGCGGTTTCCAAGAGTTGGTCCACCAGCGCGTCGGGCGACATCTGGAGCCCTTGTTGGATTTGCGCCAAGGATGCGCCGAAACCCATTCGGCGGTAGAGGTGGGCCACCCGGCGGGCGTTCCAAGGCTTGGCCGCCGAAGGCTGGTAGGGCAGGAGCGGGTCTTGCACGGGCAGCGGTGGGGCGAGGGCGGTATTACGTTCTGTAAGTGTAGGCATGGCTCGGAAGTCGAACGATTTTCGAGGCAAGGATAGGGAAGATTTCGGGGAATGGGTGGGGGGAAAATTTCCACGTAGTGTCGGGGTGACTTTGAGTCAGCCCGACACTTTGCGCCAAATGCAGTTGGCCTTGTGCAAACAGAATTGCCAACGTACCTTTGTAACAGAATATAGGATAGGGCGTTTTCAGGCGTATGCGCGACGCAGTTCCGAAATTTCGGAAAAATAGCACGTGGCACTATGTAATATTCTAAATCCGTGGGCCCTCAAGGCTTCCGGGTTTTTTGTTTGTACATGGTTTGCAGGGCGATTTCGCGCCGTTTGTTCCTGATTTCCTCCACATAACGTTGCTGCTTTTATCAACACCAATTGCTCCGCAGACAGCACGCCGATTTCCAGTTTCACATCAGCAATTCCCGCTTTGGAAGAGGTGACATCTTTCGAGGTACGAGAAAGAGCCTGTCCCGATTTTTCATCGGGACAGGCTGTCCTCCTGCGTCGGAGATGTCACCTCAAAAACTCCCTGAATTTGCCAAAGCGGGAATTGCTGATAAGGATGAGTCATCCCGAATTTTTCAACCCACGACTTCAGTCGTGGGCCTGCTCCAAAGCACGATATGCTCCAACCGATTTATCGGTTTTATGCAGCAAACCGATAAATCGGTTGAATTCCGCTCTGGGGCAGGTGCAGCCCCACGACTGAAGTCGTGGGTTGAAGCGATCCTGTACCGCTTTTGCAAAAATTCGGGATGACTCATATTGCGCCTACCCGCTCGCACATAGTTTTCGGCTCGCCCAAAAACGTGTCTGTCCGTATGCGTCTGCGGCGCGAAACGTGCTGCACACGCCAAATGCTTGGCAAGGCGAGCAAGAATTGCCAACTTTGCCCAACATCCATAATTCAAAACCACCACGACCCATCATGCAAGCACCCACCATCTCCCCCGAGGGTAAGACATTGCGCAATAAGCAAAAGCGCAGCAATACGAACTCTTCCGCTTTTGCCTACTTTTGCGCTTCGTTTTCCAACCAACCCATACCGTACCTAACACATGGCCACCTTATTAGAAATCCCGCTCCGCAATGCTACTTCTGCTGCTATCATGGGCTTGAAGTCCAAATACCCGGATGCCACGCTGCGCATCGAGGCGGAGAACTGGCTGCACAGCGGCAGCATGGACGAAGCACAGTTCTGGGCCATCATCGAACTGTTGGATTGGGACAAATCCGCCCGCGCAGACATCATGCGGCCTGCCGTGGAAGTGCTCAGCGCATTTTCGAGAGCCGACATCTGTGCTTTTTACAACTTGCTCAATGAAAAACTCTACGCGCTCGATGGGCGGCGCTTTGCTGAGCATCTGGGCAGCAACCAGTACGCGCCCGGCAATCATTTCTCCGTTGACGATTTCCTGTACGCACGCTGCGGCGTAGTGGCCAATGGCAAGGCGTTTTTTGAGGAGGTGCTGCAACACCCGGAGCGCATTCCCAAAGAGTTCACTTTTGAGCCGCTGCTTTCCCTGCCCGATGAAGCATGGGAGCTCAAAACCGGGCGGGACGATTTGGACTATTTTCCAGAAACTTGGTACGAAACGTTTAGCAATCCCGATGGCTGGCCGGGGGTGCGAACCATCAAAGAGCGGATACTCAACCCGCGACCTCTTGCATGAAAAAACACGGCAATTCCAATGAAAATGATGCCGACCACCACCTTTACGAGATTAGGGACAGGGAATATGGTGACGTGTACAAGTACGGCATCTGTGGCGACCCGCTCCGAAAGGACGGCTCTTCACTGCGAGCGAAAAGGCAGGTCAAGGAGTTGAATCGGGCAGTCAGATGGCTGCGATACTTTGCCAATATCCTGATCATAGGCATTCCGGGACGCATAGCGGCCAAACAAGTAGAGGACGATTATGTGGGGCGCTACAAAAAAGAACATGGGGCTGTTCCTCCAGGCAACGAGACCGAGGAGGAATGATTGGCCGTCCTGCTCAATGGGTTCGGAACTGATCCCGTACTTGAAAACCTCCTCTTCCTGCTCGTCCCAGATTTCGTAGAGATGGTGAGGCCCGTCGTTTTGGTTAGAGTTACGGTGCATGATCGTGTATCATTTAGGCCCAGCCTTGTTCATTGCTATAGGTTTCGTAACCAAATTTGGACGTGTGCACAAAGCGATGCCCTGTTTTTTGCTCGTAGGCATCTGAAGCCAAGTGCAACAGCGGTTCAAATGTCAAATCTTGAGGGATGGACGATGGCTCTCGCAGGATATGTTCAAAAAAGTCCTTTCCCTCTGCTACTACAGCACATCGGACGTAAAGAAAATCGTCCACCGACAAACGCCCTTTAGGATGTTGGTCCATAAATACTTGCGCATGGCTGCGCGTGTCCAATTGCCACAGTTTTTCGGCCAGAATATCTTGAAATTGGTGGATGTTGCCCACCGGCATGGTGGCCAATGTTTGAACGATGGGCTGGACGATTGCCGCACGATCGTCTTTTTTTGACCAATCCAGCGCTTCTATCGCTGTCCAAAAACCCGCTTCAGTCAGCCAGTCTTCGGGCATACGGCTGACACGAATTTCCAACTGAGCAGATCCGAACTGTTTTTTCAGATCGCGGACAAATACATCGTCTAATGATTCGACATTGACGTGAAGCGTGGCTGACATGAGCGAACGATTTTTTACCTTGGTGTCAATCACTGTTTGGGCTTGAACTTTGGACATAGATTCGAATGCTTTTGCTGACAAAGTTAAAGACATTGGAAATGGTGGAGCGTGCATTTTTCCCTGCCGCGCCAAGGCGATTGTGCTGACGCATCGCAGGGTGCCGAGGTTCATTAAAAAACTACCTTTGCCACCAAACAAAGCGTCCGCAACACCTGCCCATTCCCAAACGATGAATCCAAAAGATTCCATTATTCAGTTCATTTCGCGCGGCCAACTCGAAGAGGCCATTGCTGCCTGGCTTCAAGCAACTGGTGCCAACGACCCCGTCCGCACAGAGGTGCTGGGCTATTCCGCCCGCCTCGCCAATTTGGGCACCGACAAAAACCGGGGCGTCATTGATTTCAAAGAAGAAACCCTCGTGCGCAACCAGGTGATGGCCGCCATGTTCA
The DNA here is from genome assembly GCA_046155725.1 of Saprospiraceae bacterium. Taxonomy (GTDB): domain Bacteria; phylum Bacteroidota; class Bacteroidia; order Chitinophagales; family Saprospiraceae; genus M3007. The sequence continues at coordinate 5,015 of JBJXFT010000345.1, read as the reverse complement.
GCAGCCTCCAGCACTGGCAGCCGGGCGGCGACTACGCTTCTCTCCTCCATGCCATCGAGCAACTCGGCATGGACCCCGACAACGAGATATCTTCCCTCCATTTGGTCAATTGCGACCGCACGGGGCAAGCCAAAACCTTCCGCCGGGTATTCAACCGATGGGAGGGCAAGAGCGATTTCCAGTTCCATTTCGTGTGTGGCTGCCCAACGGAAATGCCCGCATCCTTTGGCAAGCGCTTGATTTATGAAATCATCCGCGACAAACTCGACGACCGACACGACGCCATCCACTACCCGTTCCAAGAAGATGCCGACCGCATCAAAATCGAAAACCTGCCCATCGGAACCGACCTTGGCAGCAGCCGCAAACGCCTGAAAGAATACGTCGCCCGGCGTTTTCAGTTTTCCGACACGCAGACCTTCGAGGCATTTGTAGACACCGGCTTGCCAAAATTGCCCTACGACTATGTGACCGCCGTGTTCGAGATTTCAGAAAAAAAATGGGACAGCGACGAGGGCGAAATCCGCGAATACCTGGAGTGGATGATCGAGACCTTCCGATGCCCGCACAAAAACGTGCCGACCTTCCTGTTTTTCATCGTCCTAAAAAGCCAAAACCTCCACGCCGGCCCAGCACTCCACACCGCCCGCCAAAAAACCATCCTTGCCGAACTCGACGGCATTTGCCAAAAATTCCCGGAACACGCCACCGTGCTCGCCGATTTCCCGCCCATTGACCAGCAGGACTTCGATGACTGGGTGGCCGAACTCAATGGCATCCGCAACCCCAACCGCTCGCGGGCAGTCACCCGCGCGCTGGCCGCCACCTTCGAGTCAGGCTCGGAGGAAGACATCTTGTACCGAACGCAGCAAAAATTCCATGTCAAAGACATCGAACCCGTCCAGCGACGGATTTATGAAATCGCATCAAAGTAATAGAGCCATGACCAACTTTCACCTCTACCAGACCGAGGGCCAAGCCGAGCTCCCGGTCATCGAACCCAACCCCAAACTCCGCGACGCTTCGCTCTACGAGCCGCCGCCCGGTCTCCGCGCCGCCGTCAACGTAGCCCTCGCCCTCGCCCAGCCCCTCCTGCTCACGGGAGAGCCCGGCACCGGCAAAACCCAACTCGCCGACCACCTCGCCCATTTTTTCCAACTCGGCGACCCGCTCGTCTTCAACGCCCAGACCTCCTCGGCGGTGAAAGACCTTTTTTACCGCTACGACGCGCTGGCGCATTTCCAGTACGCGCAGACACAAAAAGAACCGCTCACGCCCGACGAGGTGGAACGCAAGTTCATCCGCTACGAAGCCCTCGGCGAGGCCATTCGGAGCGGCAAACGCCGCTTGGTGCTGATGGACGAGATTGACAAAGCCCCGCGCGACCTGCCCAATGACGTGCTGGCCGCGCTCGAAAAACTGGAATTCTCCGTCCCCGAAGCCGGCAAAACCTGGCCCGCACCACCCGCCGCCCTGCGCCCCGTCATCGTGATGACCTCCAATTCGGAGAAAAACCTGCCCGACGCTTTTCTGCGCCGCGTGGTCTATTTCCACATCCCATTCCCCGACGCGGCCATGCTCCTGCGCATCGTGTCCAAAAAAGTGGAGGGCTTTGCCGAGCCCGAATTAGCAAAAATCGTGACCCACTTCGAGGACATCCGCGACGACAAGCAGGTGAAACTCCGCAAAAAACCCGCCACCGCCGAACTGATCCTGTGGGCTTCGCTGCTGCACAAAGCGGGCTTCCCGGCAGAAAAAATAGACCGCCCCGAAACACTCAGCGACGCCGAGCGCGGGCTGTTGCTGATGTCGTACTCCGTGTTGGCCAAAAGCAAGGACGACCTCAAAGCCCTGGAAGAGTGGCTCTGACGAAGTGGAGAGGTGTCATCTGCGAGGCACGAGCAGGTGACATCTCGGAACGGCAGGTTACCGCTGTGCTTCCGCGATGAGATGACACCTGCTCGTGCCTCGCAGATGTCACCTCATCGCTAATGACGAACTGAAGAAATGACCAACTCCGCCCGCACCCTCTTCTTAGTCAAAGACCTGCTCGACGAACTCCAAGCGGAGAAAATCGAGCATGGCACAGGTGCGCACCTGCGTGTGCAGGAGCTGCTGCGGCTTTTGCCCGACGATATTTCAGAAGAAGAGTTGCTGCTTGCCCTCGCGCCCGTGCTGGCGCACTCGCCGCAGGAGCAGGCTTTGGTGTACGAAAAATTCGCGCTCTGCCAGCAGCGCGCCGACGAGATTTTTGGCGAACGCCCACCGCCTCCCCCGCCGCCGCCCGGCCCCTTGGACCAAAAAATCAGGCGCACCAAAATCGGGTTCTGGATGTCGGCTGCCGTGCTGGCCGCCGTGCTGGGCGGGCTGGCGTGGATGTATTTCCGCTTGGGGCCAGGGGCCGTGGTGGAAAAAGATTTTGCCCTGACGGCTGGGCAGACCACCCTCATTTGCCCCGACGCTATTCCTGAACTGGATTCTTTTGGGCAAAAAGTCACCAGCCTCGAAATCACATATTCCACAGAAATAGCCCTTGCTCCCCCATTAGACATAGGTGACGACAGAGCAAATCTGGTTGAAAAGTTGAAGAAGTCAGGCCATTCCGACCTCGCCACCTTTTACATCCAAGACGACACCTGCCTCCTTTACGCCGCCCGCGACTCCGTGCAAGGCATGGACTCCCTCGTCCTAAAAGTCACCTTCTCCAACGGCAACACTTGCGCCCTCCGCCTCCGCCTATTCGTGTCGCCCCCAACCGCAATTTCGGATTCCGCACTCCCCATTCCGAATTCCGAATTCCCAATTCCGAATTCCAAACGCCCCATCCTCCACGACCACACCCAAGCCCTGCTCGACTTGGTGGTGCAGCCCGCCGACCCCTGGCAAACCTGGCTCGCCCAAAACTGGCACTGGCTCCGATGGCTCCTCTTCCTGCCCTTCACCGCCCTGCTCTTTGCCCTCTGGCGATGGCTCGAATGGCGCCGCCGCAAACTCATCGCCGAACTCGACCGCCCCGACAAGCCGCCCTACGTCTGGAACATCCGCATAGATGGCCCCGACGACATCGTGCTCGGCGATGCCTTCCACCACGCCTTGCAGGTGATGCGCCGCCGCACCGCCACCGACACCCTGCGCCTCGACCTGCCCCGCACCCTCCGCGACACCGCCGAAAAAGGCGGCATGCCTGCCTTCCGATTCCGCGCCCAGACCCAGCCCGTAGATTACCTACTGCTCATAGACCGCCAAAGCGCGCACAACCACCGCGCCCAACTCTTCGATGCCGTGTTCCGAGCCTTGCAGGCACAGGAGCTCCACATCGAGCGCTTTTTCTACGACTCCGACATCCGCGTCGGCTTCAACGAAGCGCACCCCGATGGCCTGCGGCTGGCCGACATCTCCCAACGCTACGGCCAAGCGCGGCTCATCGTGGTCGGCACCGGACTGCAACTCATACACCCCGCCCACGGGCGGCTCGAACCCTGGGCCGAAGTATTTAAAAACTGGCCCGCCCGCGCCCTCTTCAGCCCAAAACCTGCCAACGACTGGGGCCGCGCCGAGCGCCGCCTCTCCGAACTCTTCACCCTTCTGCCCGCCACCCTCCAGAGCCTCGGCTTCTGGGTGGAAGAACTCGAGCACGGCGAAGATGCCCGCTTCGAGCGATGGCGCGAGCGCGTGCAGGATGCCCCCGCCGCCATCTATCAGCCCGACGACGAGCACCCGCTGCCCATGCTCCTGTTCCAATTGCCCGCCGAATTGGTGCGCTGGGTGGCCGCCTGCGCCATTTACCCCAGCCTGCACTGGGACCTGACGCTCTGGCTCGGACGGAGACTTTCCAAGTCTTCAAGACTTGGAAAGTCTGACGTGGGGCCTGGCACGGAGCCTATCGTAACCCTTGATAGCCTTCTAAAAATCTTCCGCATCCGATGGTTCGTGCAGGGCCAAATCCCCCAGATCGCCCGCGCCGCCCTGCTCGAATGGCTCGAACAGGAAGACCCCGCCCTCATCCCCCGGCTGCGCGGCGAACTCGCCATGCTGCTCGCCCAATCGCCGCCGCCCCAAGACTCCTCCGCATGGGCCGACCACCGCATGGCCGTGGTGCTCAACCAGTGGCTGAGCGAGACCGACGCGAAGAAAAAGAAAGCGCACGAAAAGGAAATCGCCCAACTGCTGCCGCAGACCGAGGCCGACTTCACGGTGCTCAAATACCTCGACCGACCGCCCTCGCCCCTGCACTTCCAAGTGCCAGAATCTTGGAAAAAATTCGTGTACCGGGGCGGCTTCCGCGCCCTCGGCTTTTCGGCCAGCCTGTGGACCAGCGTGGGCGCGGGGCTGCTTTGGCTGCTGGGGGCTTGGGGCATTTTTTCTTGGAATCCTGTGCCGCCGGAGGACGGGTGCAAGGGGGAGAAAGTGGAATATGTGTTCAAGCCTCGAGCGGGTGTCCAACTTCCCGAAAGTTTCAAACTTTCGGGAAGTTCCGAGCATAGAATGGCCCTTTGCCTCGACAGCCCCACCGACTCCCTGCTCTGGCTCGAGCGGCTCGCCTTGGACACTTTGGAAACTCGCCATTTGCCCGCCTTCGATTCTATCGGCAACCAAATCAAGCAGCTTGTGTGGGGGGCACCTGCCGATTCGGTGATGAGGAATCGGGGCATCGGGGGGCTCTCTCTCATTCCCATTTCAAGGGACATCCCGGCGGATTCGGCATCATCCGTTTTCGACAACCTCTCCGCCACGCTGTACAACATCGGCGCAGACTTTTCCCGTAGGGGCATGAAGGATTCGGCCTGCGTGTTTTTCCAAAAAGCCCGCGATTGGGATGCCACCGAGCGCGACTACGCCGCCGAAACCGACTGGTGCGAAGGCAAAGAGCCAGCCCAGCCCCCACCGCCCACCGGCCCCGCCTGCCGCCAAATAGCCAACGTCGGCACCAGCCTCGCCTTCCGCAGCCGCCTGCTCAGCCAAAGGGAATACGACCTCATTGCCCGCAACGTCAACACCCCCCTGAACGCCCAAAC
>JBJXFT010000336.1:0-9762 GCA_046155725.1 Saprospiraceae bacterium | reverse complement strand
CCCCCCCCCCACTTTTCTGTTTTGGGAAACAATGTGACAGCGCGTGACGATGGCGCAAATGCTCTCCTATTCAGGGATGCTAAGCTCCGCATCGCCCACTTTTCGTTTTTGCTGAAAAAGATACCTTTGCGCTGCTTTGGGCGGTGTGCTGATTTATCTTGCCCACAAGCCTAAGCAAACTTTAGTTCATCAATTGCAACCAACAAAATTTTATGGCTAAAAAGCGCATCGCCATCAACGGCTTTGGCCGCATCGGTCGGCTCACCTTTCGCAACCTTGTCAAAAACCCCAACGTCGAAGTCGTAGCGATCAACGACCTCACCGACAACGCCACGCTGGCTCACTTGCTCAAATACGACACCATGCACGGCCGCTTTGACGGCACCGTGAGTTCCGACGAAAACCACATCATCGTCAACGGTCAAAAAATCGCTGGCCTTGGCATAAAAAACCCCGCCGAACTCCCCTGGGCTGCCATGAATGTGGACGTGGTGCTGGAATGCACGGGCATTTTCCTCGACAAAGAAAAAGCCGGGCTGCACCTCCAAGCCGGCGCAAAGCGCGTCATCCTTTCCGCCCCGCCCAAGGCCGACGACGTGCCGACCTTCGTAATCGGCGCCAACGCCGACCAGATGAAAGACTCCGACACCATCGTCTCCAACGCGAGCTGCACCACCAACTGCCTCGTGCCGATGATCATGGTTTTGGATGCCGCCTTTGGCGTGGAGCAGTTTTTTATGAACACCATCCACGCCTACACTTCCGACCAAAACCTGCAAGACGCGCCGCACAAAGACCTGCGCCGCGCCCGCGCCGCCGCCATGAACATTGTGCCGACCAGCACCGGGGCAGCCAAGGCCGTCACCGTGGTACTGCCGCACCTGAAAGGCAAAATCGCGGCGCACTCGCTCCGGGTGCCCGTGGCTACTGGGTCTATCACCGACTGTGTTTGCATGATAAAAAAAGCAGCCACGGTGGAAGAAGTCAACGCGGTATTCAAATCTGCCGCCGAAGGCCACTTGAAAGGCATCCTCGAATACAACACCGACCCCATCGTGTCGGGCGACATCGTGCGCAATACCCACTCTTGCATCTTCGACGCGCCGCTGACCCAGGTGAACGGCAACACCTGCCGCATCGTGGGCTGGTACGACAACGAGGCTGGCTATTCGGCTCGCTTGGCGGAGTTGTGCGCTATGGTGTAGCCTCACCCCTGCCCTCTCCAATGGAGAGGGAGAGAATTAAGGCTTTGTGACATTGGACGTTGGACTTTTGTGGTTCGCGTCCAATGTTTTTTTGTAGTAAATTTGCTCGAAAATGAAGAGGGCACATGGCAAAAGACTTTTATCACGAACACGTTAAAGAGGCACTTATCAAGGACGGCTGGAAGGTCACTGCCGATCCATACATCATTGAGACCGAAGATGTTGACTACGAAGTTGATTTGGGTGCAGAAAAAATCATTGCTGCAGAAAAAGGCGCAAAGCGGATAGCAGTAGAGGTCAAAAGTTTTGTTGCCACCTCGTTCGTGTATGAATTCCATCGCGTGCTGGGGCAGTTTTTGAACTACTCAATCGGGCTGGATGACTTCGACAGTGAAAGGATTCTGTATGTAGCCGTTCCCTTGAAAGTCTATGAAGAGTCTTTTCATCTTTCGTTTGTAAAAAAAGCCATCCGGCGGGTCAAAATGAAAATCATTGTTTTTGACCCTGCTACAAAAAGCGTTGTCTTATGGAAGATAAAGTAAAAAAATATCAGTCTATCCTCTTGGCATTCTTGCAAAAGCAGGCTTCCTACCGCGTTGCGAATGCCGATTTGCAAAACCAAATAATCGCGGACACAGAGCGCAATCACTTTCAATTGGTTCGTGTCGGTTGGCGCAACGACCATTTCGTCCACGCCTGCCCTTTTCACTTTGACATCAAAGATGGCAAAATCTGGATTCAGCAAAACCGAACTGACGTAGAGCTCGGCGAGGTGCTTACAGAAATGGGTGTCCCCCCCTCTGACATTGTTATCGGCTTTCTTCCCGCAGAAATTCGCGCTACTTCTGGCTACGCCGTGGCGTAGTAGGATTTTGCTGTTTCTATTAAATTTGCCTGAAAATTTCTAAAAAAATGACCATATCCGATTTAAAAGTCAGCCTCTTGAAACTCGTTGTCGAGACAGAAGACCGCGAGGTATTGGAAGAAATGGCGGCATATTTCCATGCTTTGCTCAACAAGGGCGATTGGTGGGAAGAAATTTCAGAGAAAGAAAAAGAGGCAATCCGTACAGGGCTTCGCCAATTGGACAACGGGGAGGGCATACCCTACGAATCATTCCGAAACAGAGCACGGCAGGTTCTGGGCAATTAACCCCACACACCCATGAATCAGGTCATTGTCTCGCCCAAAGCCGAGGAAGCATATCTCTCCATTCTGGAATACTACTATCAATTCTCTGCTGATTTCGCAGTCAAATTGGACGATGCTCTCGAACGTCTGATTGAAAACCTGCGGCGTTTCAAGAAACTCTGCCCAGCGTCCAGGTCATTTCCTAATGTGCGCCGATGTGTTCTTACCGAAAATATTTCAATGATTTACCGAATCGAAGGCAAGGCCATTCACATCGTCTCATTTTTCGATAGCCGAACAGACCACCTGTTTTAGTACAACAACATGAAACTCAATTTCAAAAACAAAAAAGCCCTCGTCCGCGTGGACTTCAACGTGCCGCTCGACAAGGAATTCAACATCACGGACGACACCCGCATCCGCGAAGCCGTGCCGACCATTCGGCACATTTTGGAGCAGGGCGGCTCGGCCATCCTCATGTCGCACCTTGGTCGGCCCTTGGAAAAACTCAATGCCGACGGCAGCATCAACAAGCAGAAATTCACGCTGCAACATTTGCTGAAGCACCTGCGCAAGAAGTTGAAGGCCAAAGTCCATTTTGCCGACGACTGTGTGGGCAAAATGGCTGTCAAGAAAGCCGCCGCTTTGAAACCCGGCGAGGTTCTGCTTTTGGAAAACACGCGCTTCCACTCCGAAGAAGAGGCCGGCGAGGAGGGCTTTGCCAAAAAACTGGCCGCACTCGGCGACATCTACGTCAACGACGCGTTCGGCACCGCGCACCGCGCGCACGCCAGCACGACAGTAGTGGCGCACTTTTTTGACAAAGACCACAAGACCTTCGGCTTCCTGATGGAGCGCGAAATCGAGAATGCCACCCGCGCCATGAAAAACCCGGAGAAGCCCGTGACCTGCGTGACGGGCGGCTCCAAAGTCAGCGACAAAATCATGCTGCTCGAAACCTTCCTTGACTACGCCGACAACATCCTTATTGGCGGAGCGATGGCTTACACGTTCTTTCTGGCAAAAAAAGGCGCGGTCGGCAACTCGCTCGTAGAGGCTGACAAATTGAAAACCGCGCTCGAATTTTTGAAAAAAGCAAAGGCTGCTGGCGTGAAAGTGCTGCTTCCAAAGGATTCCGTCTGCGGCGACAAGTTCGCTGCCGACGCGAAGGTGCAGATTTGCCCCAGCAACCAAATCCCCGAAGGCTGGATGGGCTTGGACATCGGCCCATCGGCAGCCAAGTCGTTTGCCTCGGTCATCCGCAAGAGCAAAACCGTGATCTGGAATGGCCCGATGGGGGTTTTCGAAATGCCCGCTTTTGCAGAGGGCACCAAAGTGGTAGCGAAAGCCTGCGCTTCGGCCACGAAAAAAGGCGCGTTCACGATGGTGGGCGGCGGCGACTCTGTGGCGGCGGTGAACCAACTCAAACTTGCCAAAAAAGTCAGTTTCGTCAGCACTGGCGGTGGCGCCATGCTGGAGTTTTTGGAGGGGAAGGAGTTGCCGGGGATAAAGGCGATATCTGAGTGACGATTATAAAGCCGCAAACAAAAATGGTGGGGCAGAATTCTGCCCCACCATTTTTGTTTGCGGAATGCTTAGAAATGAAACCTCCTTCAGCCTCAAAGCAGGTTTTCGGGTAAGACGCCAGGATGACCCTTTCCGAGCGTATCTCATCTCGTTAAACTCAGAAGAACAGCGCGTTGGCAAAGAGCATCTTCCCTTGTTGCCAGAAACTCCGAAAAAGCGGGTTGTCCACAAAAAGCACCGCCTCGCCATCGCCCATTTTTTGCACAAGGACGATGGGCGTTTTCTTCAGTTGCGGCTTCACGCGGCTTCCGATAAAGCCGTAGGTCTGGAATGTTTCCTCCAAATAAAGCGGCACGTCGGCCTTTTCGGGCATTTGGTAAGCATCGGAAAGTGTCTTGAGCGAGTGGTAATAATCGGGAAACCCAAACGCAAGCGGATGCGAATTGTCCACCGCCGCCCGCACGATTGCCCCCGGTATCCCGTCGCTCAGCCCGTCGCGCTGCCGCATAGCGAAAGGTTTTTTTTGCGCGGTAGAGTCCCGTTTCGGGGCTTCTTTTGTTTTCAGGTCAAAGCCATCCTTGTCCGCAAATGCCTTTGCCCCGCCCTCGAACGCGATGAGCCGCCCGCCATTCCCCGTCCATTTTTTTATGATTTCTAAGGTCTTTTCTTCCAAACTGTAACTCCCGTCCGGGAAAACCAAGGTGGTGTATTTGCTCAAATCCATCTTGTTCAACTTCTCCAGAGGAATGGGGCTGACAGGATAGCCCAATTCCCGCTCGAAGAAAAACCAAGTGTGGCCGTAGGAATTTCTCTCCACATCGTCGCCGTACACCAAGGCGATGCTGGGTTTTTTGACCAGCTGAAAGGCATCCGAGCCGAGGTCTTTGCCTTTGGTGGCATGGCCGGTGAACACGGGGTAAAGCCGCACATTCGCCCGCTCCGCCGCCATGGTCACGATGCCGTCCAACTCGCCCAGCATGGCGCGGTTGTCGGCTTTTGTGACCACAAAAGCCCCCGCCGCATACTGCTGTTCGGCCAGCGTGAAGGGCTCTGTGGCCGTGCGAACGCGCACTCCCTTTTGCAGCAACTCGCCCAAGAACTGCGCCTCGGCCAAGGAGCGGCGGTGCACACACCAGGCATACGGCGAAGCCGTCGCCAAATCCTTTTGAGGGCGGTATGTTTCATAAAACCTTTTCGGCTCCAGCCGCTCTTTCAGTGCATAGACTTCCAGCCCGTGCGCAAATGGCAGCGACCACGCCGTGATGTCGTAGGTCATCGAATCGCCCAATTTTGCTTCCGGCTCAAACAAAGCCTGCACCATCACCGAATGCGGCTGATATGCGCTGATGACCAAATCGTTCGGGTTGATGGAGGCGCTTATTTCCTTGCCGCTCCCGTAGTCAAAAGCCTTTGCCCCGCTTATGCCGGCGCCCACGCGCCCGTAACGGATGTGGTGCTGGTCGAGCAGTTGGCACAAAGTCCGCACTTTGTTCGGGTCGTTGACTTCGCGGACGATGAACGTCTTGTACTCGCCCTGCGGTTGCGTGGATGTGCGGCGGTAATATTCGCGGAAATTTTCCACCAGCGGTTTTGCGCTTTTGCTGCTCACTTCGATGGTGGCGAGCGAGGTGGTGAGGTGGTGCGCGATGCGGTCGTGAAGCGTCAGTGTGTCACCGTTGTCCGTCTCGATGGCCAGCCCGCCACGCGGGCCGCCCGCTTGCTCGTAAGTCATCCCGATAGCCCCGTTGAACGTCGGATAGGTGTCGCCGTAGGAGGGGTAAAAAAGGTCAAAAACCTCTTTGGTGAAGTAAAACCAGCCATTGTTGTCAAAATGGCGGGCATTGTTCTCGCCAATTTCTACCTGAAAATCGCGCTGCCACTGCGTGATGAGTTCGTGCATCGGCTCGGCGGCGGGCGCGAAATAATACGGCTCGTTCACGCCCTGTTCGTGCACATCGGGATGCACGTGCGGCAGCCAACGGTGGTAGACCACCAGCCGCTGTTTGCTCTCCACTTGGGTGGCCCAAGCCCAGTCGCGGTTGAGGTCAAAATGGTAGTGGTTCGCCCGGCCGCCTGGCCAAGGTTCGCGGTGTTCGCGGGCATTGGGGTCGGCGTTTTTGACGAGATTGGAAGCCATGCGGCTCCAGTGCGTGTAGCGGTCGTAGCCATCGGGGTTGAGCACAGGGTCGAGGATGACGACGGTGTTTTTGAGCCATTCCGTCACCTTCGCGTCGGTCTGTGTGGCGAGGCGGTAGGCCAGTTCCATGCTGCATTCGGCGCCAGACGGTTCATTGCCGTGCACACTCATGCTCAGCCAAACGATGGCGATGGGGGTGTCCAGGTCGGGTTGCCCGTCTGCCATTCCCGCCAGGCGGAGGTTGTTGAGGCGGATGGGTTCGAGCCGCGCCATGTTTTCGGGAGAAGAAAAAATGGCGATTTGCAAAGGCCGCGCCTCGTTGCTGAGGCCGTATTTTTCCAAGCGCATGGTAGTTGGGGCGGCGGCGGCGAGTTGCTCGTAGTACGCGTTGAGCAAATGGTGCGGCGTGAATTGCTCGCCCAATTGGTGGGGCAGGAATTCATTGGGTGTTTTTGCTTGCCCCTGCCCTGCACTAATGGCAGGAGCGGTATTGATTTGAGCAAAAACGGCTTGCGCCGAAAAAAAGAAAATAAAAAAGGCGTGTGGGCGAGGGAGTTTCATTCCGAAGTGTTGCATTTTGGGGGTGTTGGCCTTTGCCGCAACTTTCCGAAAGTTTGAAACTTTCGGAAAATTTTGCTCCCCCCTTTTGTTCGGCGGCAAACATCCACAGATTTTGGCGAAAAGAAAAATGAGGCGTTGAAAGAACCGAACGTCATGGCCTCGATTCGCGCATTTGGAGTGGGGCCAATGCTTGTTTCTCACCGCTCCCCCATTTTCCGCACAAACTCCCAAACCACGATACCCGCCGCCACGGCCACATTCAGCGAATGCTTGGTGCCGAATTGTGGGATTTCCAAAGCACCGTCGCAGAGCGCGAGCGTTTCGGCGGCCACGCCGTCCACTTCGTTGCCCAGCACAAAAGCGTAGCGTTTTTCTTTTTCGGGGGAAAAGTCTTGCAGCCAGATTTTCTCGGTCGCCTGCTCTATGGCGAGTACGGTGTAGTCTTCGTTTTTCAATGTCCGAACGGCCTCTGTCGCATCGGGGAAATAAGCCCAGTCCACCGAATCGGTGCTGCCGAGCGCGGTTTTCAGGATTTCGCGGTGGGGCGGCTGGGCGGTGATGCCGCAGAGCAGGATGCGCTCCAGGGCAAAAGCATCGGCGGTTCGGAAGATGGAGCCGACGTTGAGGCCGGAGCGCACGCTGTCGAGCACGAGGGTGAGGGGGAGTTTTGGGCGGGATTTAAAGTCGGCGGGCGAGAGGCGCCCGAGCGCGGCCATGCTTAGTTTTTCCATGGGGCAAATTTCTACCTTTGCTCAAAATTACTGCCATGCACAGACTTGAAATCAGAAACTTCGGCCCAATCAGCGAAGCCGACATTGAGGTTGGAGACTTGACTGTGATTATCGGTGAGCAGGCAACGGGCAAAAGCACGATTGCGAAGTTGATCTACTTTTTTCAGTCGTTGAAGGAAGATGCGCTGAAGGCGGCATTGCATGGGGTTGATACAAATGGAAACCCTTCGAGTATTTTTAGGCGAGAGGCTACAGAAAAGTTTCGCTATTTTTTCAAGCCTTCCTATTTTCAATCTAACACCCAGATCAAGTATTCTTTCTCTAAGAGCCAAAAGTTTGAGGTTGAAATTCGGGAAGGTGTAGAGGTAGAGGTGGCAGCCTCCCCAAATTATTGGGCAGAGATTGATTATGCTCTTTTCAGGATTCAAGTGTTGCTCGAAAACAGACTTCAAGAGTTGCTCCAAAAACAGACTTCAAAATCAATATTAAACCCTGTTCAGAGTCCTCATGCAGAGATAAAAAATATTCTTGACGGACTTTTTCCCGAATGCCAAGATGCCCTGTACATCCCTGCCGGACGCAATATCAGCGTTGGTTACAGTGAACAATTCGAGCAGTATTTCCGAGACAGGCTAATTTTAGGATTAAGCTCTGGGGCGGACTTGATTCAGACTGACGCAAACCGATCACCTACGGCGGATATGTTCCTTTTGGAAAATTTCATGAAACGGGTTGCTGAAATTAAAGATGAATTCCGATCCTCTGGCGGGGGATTTTCTGAAATGGTGAAGGATTATGCCAAGAGGTTTGCCGACGGGAACGGTCGTGTTGCTGCTGCATTGAGGGCGATCAACCAACACATTTCTGAAATCCTACGCGGCGAATACCGCGCCGACGGTTCAGCAGAGCGCATCCAATTCAGCAAAGACAAATTCATCTGGCTACGCGAAGCCTCTTCCGGCCAGCAAGAGTCAATCCGCATCCTGCAAGACATGATGCTGCTCACAAGAGATGGCACTTCGGTGTTCCGCGCTATTGAAGAACCAGAGGCACATCTTTTCCCGCTTGCTCAGCAGCACCTCGTAGAAATTATCGCGCTCGCTCAAGCTGCCACAGGGAGTCGCTTTGTCCTCACTACGCACAGTCCCTATATCGTGAGTGCATTGAACAACATCTTGTTTTATAGCCAACTCACTCAAAACGGCGTTCAAAACGATTCGCCCAAATTGAACCCTGAAAACCTGCGCGGCTATATGCTCACCCGCGATGCCGACACTGGGGCGTTCAAATGCGAATCGCTCCTGAAAGATGTAGGTCGAGCAGGTCAGCCGCTCAAACTGATGGGCCACACAAGCCTCGACACGGTGGCTGAACAGATGGGCGCGACTTTCAGCGAACTGCGTACCCGCTACCGAAACCAAACTTTGGAACAAACTCCGACTGAGGCGCGATGAATGACTTGCTCGAAAAAATCGGAGAAGCATTGGCTCGGCAGAAAAAGGCCGACCGTGTGACGCTTTGCACCCAAATCGCTCCCGTGGAGGAGGGCAGGTTTTTCCTTTTTGAAGGCGACGGAAACCGTGCTTATGCCGTTGCAAGTCAAGAAAAAGTACAAAGTGGGGCCGACTATCTGATTGTTCATGTTTCGGAGGCTGCTCTCCAAACTGCTTTTGTAGCAGTTGACCACTGCTTGATAAAAGACCGCGACAGCCTGAGTGGGCGGCGATGCGATGTTGCGCTTTCATGGAATTCCATACTGGCGTTCTTGGATTTAAAACTCAACACAACGAACATTGCTCCGGGTTTGAAAACAGCCGAAAGTTTCCACAAGCAAATGAAAAGCACCCTCGAATACTTCCAAAACTATTTGGGGATTCCGCTGAATACTTACGAACTGCGGATTTACATCGTCTTCCCGGCGGCGACGATCACCACTACTATGGGAGCGGAGAGACTTCGTTTTGAATCTGACATCTTCGACATTTTTGGCCTCAATGCCGAGTATTTCCTCGTGCCCGATACACCGAGTTATGGCCTCACCCCTGAACTGCGACTTTAATTTTTCTGATGATTTTCAACAGGCTCTTCTTTTTGCCCGCTTTGCCCGCCATAGCTTTAGTGACGGCGGGCTTCCTTCTCCCCACCACCCTCCTCGCCCAATCCATCGCCGACGCCCGCGCCCAGCCCCTCGGCAGCACCGTCACGGTGCGCGGCATCGTGACCAATGGGCCTGAACTTGGGAAAATCCGCTACCTGCAAGACGGCACGGGGGGCATCGCCGCATTTCCCGGCACGGGTTCGGCGGCAGGTTTTGACGGCGCAGTGTTCGCCGGCGACAGCATCGAGGTTACCGGCACCACCGTTTCGTACCACGGCCTGCTGGAAATCACGCCCATCACTTCGTTCAGCATTGTGTCCACAGGGCATCCATTGCCTGCGCCCAAGCCAATTTCGATTTCTGAAATTTCGG
>JBJXFT010000303.1:0-3110 GCA_046155725.1 Saprospiraceae bacterium | reverse complement strand
AGGGCGAGGAGGGTGCGTATCCTGATGAAAGGCCGCAGCACGAAGTAACGGTTGCCGGTTTTCATATCGGTAAATTTCCTGTGACCCAGGCACTTTGGAAGGCAGTGATGAAAGGCGAAAACCCATCCACTTTTCCCGGCGACGACCGCCCCGTGGAGCAAGTATCTTGGGACGACGCGCAGGCGTTCGTCAAAAACCTCAACGACCTGACCAAATCCAGCCGACCGCCAGCCCATGCCTACCGCTTGCCCACCGAAGCCGAGTGGGAGTACGCGGCAAAAGGCGGCAGCCAGCGTGTCGGGGTGACTTCAAGCCACCCTGACACTTTCAACGCTTTCAAGTACGCAGGCAGCGACCGACTCAAAGACGTGGGCTGGTTTGATGGCAACAGCAACAACGAGACAAAGCCCGTGGGGCTGAAATACCCAAACCAATTGGGCATCTACGACATGAGCGGCAACGTGTGGGAATGGTGCGAAGACGACTGGCACGGCAAGTATGATGGCGCACCGGACAATGGCTCGGCTTGGATTGACAGCCCACGGGGCTCGAACCGCGTGCACCGCGGCGGCAGTTGGCTCAATGGGGCGCAGTACTGCCGCGCCGCCTCCCGCGGCCGCTGGCCACCGGGCTACCGTAACCGCAATCTCGGCTTCCGCCTTGCCTTGTCCCTGCAGTGAGGTGGTTAGCCCATCGCGGCTTACCTGTGAGCAAAAGGAGGCCCGAATTCCGACAGGATGTCTGGAAGAGGGTGGGGAGCGGAGCCTGCCACAACGCCGAAGCGGGGCGAGGGACGAAGCCCAGCGCGGGGTTGTGGCAAGGCGGAGCGGGCGAGCGGCTGGGTTGGGGCTTGGCCCCAAAAAATTTTTTGGGCGATAGCGCACCGGAATACCTGCCTGCCGGCAGGCAAGTATTTCGGTGCGCTGCACCTCCAACCTTATTCTTGCCATTATTGGCTATCAATATTACGGGGCGCTGCCCCTTTGCTCATTTGTCAGAATCATGCATAGCCAAGGCTCGGCGGTATCGGGAATGGCGCAGGAGTCATTTTTACAAAAACTAAAAGTGTACCCCCTGAAAACCCCCTCAATAGACTCACAGACCTTCCCCTCCCCCTCTGACCCCGATTTGGGGATTTCCGACCCCGCGCCCGAAGCCCCGCCACCCTCGGCGGCTTGAATCAAAACCGTCCTCCCAGATTCGTAGCGGCGTTCCCTTGTCCATTTCCACGGTTCGTTTCGAGCCTGCACCTTGCCCCTTGGTGTGTGGCACAAACTTTTGCGCCCTGCAATGAGATTCCATTGCTATCTCAATGGGCGACTTTCATTTCAATAAAAAAACGAACACCATGAGTACGGTAAAAAAATTATTGACCTATTGCATGCTCGGCAGCTTGCTGCTGGCAGGGTGCAAATCTTGGAACAAAACCCAAAAAGGAGCAGTGATCGGCACAGCTGCCGGCGCGGGCGCGGGCGCCGTCATTGGCAAAGCATCTGGCAACACAGCCTTGGGCGCTATCATCGGCGCTGCCGTTGGCGGGGGCGCGGGTGCTATCATCGGGAACAAGATGGACAAGCAGGCGCAGAAGATAAAAAGTACGGTGCCAGGCGTAAAAGTAGAGCGGGTGGGAGAAGGCATCGTGGTGGAATTCAGCAACCAGATACTGTTCGGTTTCGACCGCTCCGACCTGACTGTTGACGCGAAGGCCAGCCTGAGCGATCTGGTGACGGTGTTGAATGAATACCCAGACACCAACATCGAAATCCAAGGCCACACGGACAGCCAAGGCACGGAAAGTTACAATTCAAAATTGTCGAAACGCCGGGCAAACGCTGTTTCAGATTATCTGACGAGCCGTGGCATTCGTTCAGGGCGACTCACAGAGCGCGGTTTTGGGGAAGACGTTCCCAAATACGACAATGGCTCGGTGGACGGACAGTCACAGAATCGTCGGGTGGAATTCTTGATCGCAGCCAATGCGAAGATGCAGGCAGATGCCCAAAGGGAAAGCGGCAAGTAAGCGGACGATAGGCCATCACTTTTATCAACACAAAACAACATCAACATGAGCACTCAAATTTTCAGAAAGATTAGCCTGGTTTTCGGATCGGCATTCCTGCTTGCAGGCATTGCAGAGGCACAAGGCACTTCGTTCGGCCTGCGGGCAGGTGTCAACTTCCAGAACATCACTGGGAAGGACGCTTCGGGCGACAAGTTGAACAACAACTTGAGCACCCGATTCCATGTCGGCGTTCAGGCGGACATCCCGATTGCCCCGCAATTCTACTTTCAGCCAGGGCTGCTGTTCAGCACAAAAGGCGCGAAAAGCGAAACCATCATTTTGGAGCAAACCGTGACTACGGATGTGAACATTGCTTACGTCGAATTGCCCCTCAATTTTCTGTTCAAACCCGCGCTCGGCAACGGCCACTTGCTGTTGGGCGCAGGGCCATACCTGGCTTATGGTGTGGGCGGCAAGGCAAAGTACAAAGCGGGAGGTGTGAGCGATACGCAGGACGTGAAATTCGACAATAAAGTCACTTTGGTGGAGGCGTCGCAAGACTTTTATGTGCGGCCTTTTGATGCGGGTGCCAACCTGTTTGTGGGCTACCAATTCGCCAACGGCTTGTTCTTTCAACTGAACACCCAATTGGGCTTGTTGAACATAGCCCCCGAATACGAAGGAGTGCCAAACGATGATTCCGCTTACCAGAACACTGGTTTTGGGTTGTCGGCAGGCTATGGATTTTGATTAAAACCGTAATTGTTTCATACGGATGGCTGTTGCGAGGGTTTCTTTGCAACGGCCATTTTTTTCAATAAAAAGGGTCGTGTCAACTACCATTCTTTGACTTTCCAGTTGTTGAGGTGTTGGCGGGCCTCTTCAATAAGAGCAATGTCCTCATCCGACCACACGGAAACTTTCAGCAGTTTTTTTCGGTAGGCGTTGACATCAAATTTAGGCTCTTCCTTTTTTGCTGTTTTAGGAACGGGTGAATAATAACTTGTCAATTTGATGTGATTCCTTTTCACCCAAACTGCCCATCTTTTTGATTAAATAGCCCCACTATTCGCACAAAAAGATAGTTGTTTTGGCAAAAACGAACCTA
>JBJXFT010000266.1:0-4089 GCA_046155725.1 Saprospiraceae bacterium | reverse complement strand
GGTGAAAGCAAACAGGTACAGAAAACCGTAGAGCAGCCATTTGACGAACGTCTTCAAAAGCCCCTGCTGGTAGTATCGAAGCAGCGCAAAGAACATGGCCGGCATGGGCAAAAACGCGGCCCAACCGATTGCGCCTTCGCTCCAAAGCCCCCAGCGATTGCCCAGAATGGCCAACAAAAGCAGGAGCATGGCACCCGTGTGAAAGTGCAAAAGGAAAATGAAATGCTCCACATAGTAGCGGCGTTGCCGCCAATAGAGCAGT
The DNA here is from genome assembly GCA_046155725.1 of Saprospiraceae bacterium. GTDB lineage: Bacteria > Bacteroidota > Bacteroidia > Chitinophagales > Saprospiraceae > M3007. The sequence continues at coordinate 3,827 of JBJXFT010000266.1, read as the reverse complement.
GCCAATACGCCCGACATGAAAGCCACCAGCACCAAGATGGCCCAAGTCAGGCTGCCAACGTAAGCATGGGCCAGCGCGTCGGGGGTTTTGTACGATTTGATGGCTTGGCGCACCACAAGCCGGTCAAACCAATTGGTGAAATGGTAGCGCCGAATAATCTCGTCCGGTTCGTAGCGAACCAAATCAAGTGTAGCAATCTTTACGCCATTAAAACTAAGACCAACACTGTCGAGCGGCTCCTGCAAAAGCGTGTCCATCGGTTCGCTCGTTTCCAACCCATATCTGCCCGAATATGCGCTCAGAAGGCTGTCTACCGCACTTTTGGCCTGTGATGTTTTCCAAGCGGCAGGCAGGCGTTCCCAATCTTGCTGCATATCGTAGCGCATTGCCCGGAGCTTCATTTGTTCGTACAGGGAAAAAGGCTGCTCCTTCAAAATCGTGTCGCCCGTTTCGCTTTTCACCTTTGTCGTGAAAGAAAAAAGGCCTTCTTTACTCTGTGGTTCCCTGTTTTTCAACATAGAATTGAGCAAGAAAAGGAACAAGAACATCACGATGGCAAACAGCCGGATGGGGTGCGGGTAGCGTTCCTGTTTGCCTTTGAAAAACTCGACCGTCACCTTTCCCGGCACAAAAAGGTGCCAAGCGGTGCGGATAAATTTTCCTTCCAGATGAAACGTGTTGTTCCACATCCGCACCATCAGGCTTCCCATCCCGATGCGCCCGTCCGTGTCCTTTTGCCCACATTGAGCACAGAACTTTGCCTTATAGGGCATAGGGTGGTAACAATTTCGACAGTACCTTTTCATTGATTCGATTGATATTTGCCGGGGCAAAAGTAGCGCGAAGCCTGCGCCCATTGCCCACTCGGAAAATCGAATCAATCGGTTCAATCGAATCAATCGAATCAATCGGTTCAATCGGAAAATCGAATCAATCACCATGCGTCTACAAACTACCCCCCACATCCTGATGGTCCGCCCGGCCAATTTCGCGTTCAACGAAGAGACGGCCGCCAGCAACGCTTTCCAAAGCCGCGACGGCAAACTTAGCCCTGCCGAGATGCGCTCGCGTGCTGCGCAAGAGTTCGACGGTTTTGTGGCGCAATTGCGCGAGGCCGGCGTGAATGTCATCGTCGGCCAAGACACCGCCAGCCCCGTGAAGCCCGATGCGGTGTTCCCCAACAACTGGGTCAGTTTCCATCAAGAAGGCTATATCGTCACCTATCCCATGTTCGCCCCCACGCGGCGGCTGGAGCGGAGCGATGAGATTATCGAGATGGTGCTGGAACAAGGTTTCCGCTCCCAGCAACGGCTGTGCTTTGAAACCAACGAGCAAAAAAACCTTTTTTTGGAAGGCACCGGGAGCATCATTTTTGACCACCAACACCGTCTGGCTTATGCCTGCCTCAGCCCCCGCACCGATGCGGCTTTGCTCGAAGAACTTTGCCAGGCCATCGGCTATCAAAAAGTGGTGTTCGATGCTGTGGACGCCAAAGGCCAAGACATTTACCACACCAACGTGATGATGGCCTTGGGCGAAACCTTCGTAGTCGTCTGCCTCGATTCCGTGCGCGAGGGCGCGGAGCGCAAAATGTTGGAAGAAAAATTCCGGGAAACCGGGAAAGAAATCGTGGACATCTCGCTGGCGCAAATGAACTCCTTCGCGGGCAATATGCTCCAAGTGCGCAACACCGAGGGGCGCACCATTCTCGTGATGTCGAGCCAAGCGCACCGCGCCCTTTCGCCCGCCCAAATCCAGCTTTTGGAAAGCCATACGCAACTCCTCCACGCGCCCATTGACACCATCGAGACCTACGGCGGCGGCTCGGCGCGCTGTATGATGGCCGAGGTTTTTTTGCCAAACGGCTGAGCGCTTCGATTTGCCCCACCCTCTCAACCTCTCTAAAATATAAAGCACGATGTGTTGAACGCCATACTACTGGACATTTTTATTTCACACAACGCCACGACGACACAACGAACTGATTTTAAATGCTTGGGACTTTGCTCCGTTGTGGCGTTGTGTGAAAAATGTCCAGTAGTATGTTTGAACGCGCCTATTCCGAAACGTACATCACCGTGTCGAGCACAGGCTTTGCCGCGAGCGAAATCTCTGCCCACAGGCTTCCATACACAAAGTGGGGAAAGTGCAGCGTGTCGTAGCCATAAGCCACCAGCCAATGCCGGCCTTCTGGCACCGGCTCGATGCAGCCGCGAGCGTTCGCGCCCGTGGTGAACGAAGCATCGAAGTACGACGGAGGCTGGTGGTAGCCAGGAAAAGAATCCGTGTTGTACTTCACATACACCGTGGCTTGAGGGATGGGCGCGTTGTGGTGCTGGGTGCGCACACAGATTTTGGTGGGCAAAGGGACTTCCTCTGGCAATGCCGGGCGGCAAGCCAATTGGGCTAAAAAGGCGATTGCCAGTGTCAGAGAAATCCTTTTCAAAGTTTGGCGGTGAATTTCACGGTCTTCGTCACTTTGTGTGCGGCGTGGTCTTCCACGTCTACCGTGAGGGTCATGGGCGTGTCGGCGCTAAGGCCGGAGGGGGTGAAAGCCTCGTCGAAAGTGAATTCGGTCTTGTCGTGCACCGTCGGCTCGTTCTCAAAAACCGTGCTGCCGTCGGAGTCTTTGGTGACTTTGACGTGCATCTCGTGGAGGCTTGTTTCGTCGGAGGCGCGGAGGGTGATTTGCACCGCACCTTCGATGAGTTGATTTTCAGTCGGTGCGCTGATGGTCAGTTCCGGGGAAACGGTATCGTCGCTGTCGTCGTGATGATGGTCGTGACAGGCAGGGGTGGCGGAAACGAGCGCAAGCAAAGCCGCAATGGAAAGGAGCGTTTGAAATTTCATGTGAGATAGTTTTTGTGCGCAAAAACGCGATTCGGGTGCAAATATGCGGCAGCGATTGCCATTCGTTTGTCAGCGTTTGACAAAGGCCGGAGAATTAACTTGAAAAGAAATCCCGCGCGTTGTTGCTACTTTTGGGCCGCCTTTTTCAACACAAAATTGCACGAACCAACCTATGGCTACCACCACGAAAAAAGTATCAACTGCCACTGCTGCTGCCACTGCCGACCTCTCCTCAATCCCCACCAACCGCATCGTCACGCTCGACGAGTTCATCCTCCGCTCCGAAAAAGACTTCGACTATGCCACGGGCGAACTCACGGGGTTGCTGCGCGACATTGGCGTGGCCGCCAAAATCATCAATCGGGAGGTGAACAAAGCGGGCCTCGTCAACATCCTCGGCGTGGCCGACGGCGGCGAAAACCAGAGCGGCGACACCCAGCAAAAACTCGATGTGTACGCCAACGAAAGGCTCATCGAGTGCCTCCAAAACTCTGGCGAGTGCTGCGCCATCGCTTCCGAAGAAAATGACGATTTCATCCACGTGCCGCCCGTTGGCTCCAAGCAAAGCCACTACATCGTGATGTTCGACCCGCTCGACGGTTCTTCCAACATTGATGTGAATATGTCGGTAGGCACCATTTTCGCCATTTACCGCCGCAAAAGCGACCCCGCCGGCCCGGCCACCAAAGAGGACTTTTTGCAATCGGGCACCAAACAGGTAGCGGCCGGATATGTGCTTTACGGCACTTCCACCATGCTCGTGTACACCACCGGTCGGGGGGTCAACGGCTTCACGCTCGACCCAAGTATCGGCGAGTTTTGCCTCAGCCACCGCAATATGCGCATCCCGGAAAACAGCCAAACCTATTCGGTGAACCAAGGCTACTATTCCAAGTTCGACCTGGAGATGCGCCGCTACATTGACCACTGCTCCGACCAAAACTATGGCCTCCGCTACATCGGCAGCATGGTCAGCG
>JBJXFT010000255.1:0-5192 GCA_046155725.1 Saprospiraceae bacterium | reverse complement strand
TTGGCCCCGATGTTGGCGCACTACGCCCGCGAGCGGCAGCACGGCGAGCGGTTTGGGGATTTTGTGATTCGGAAGGAATATGTGGCGGCGACGACGCACGGGACGAATTTTCATGATGTTCCCACAGTTCCCGCAGATAAATCTGTGGGCTGAGGGAGCGTTGAAGATTAATCAAAACCCAGCCCTCAGATTTACCTGTGGGGGAACGACGCACGGATGCCATTTCCACCTTGGAAAAACTCTGGCGACAAAGAAATTTTGAGGGTGTTCCATAAATTGTTTCAGAAAAGAGGAGCACTTGCCTTCCTTTGCTACTCAAATTTATCAAACCTCTGAGCCGTCAAGCCCACCCATGCAGCACATTATCTTTTCCATCGAAAACGCCGTAGGCCGCATCACCTTCAACCGTCCGCAAGTGTTCAATTCCATGCACCACGCCATGCGGATGGAGATTTTGGCGGCTTTGGAAATCTGCGAACAAGACCCTGCCATCCGCGCCGTCTATATTACCGGCACGGGCAAAGCCTTCTGCGCGGGCGAGGATTTGCAGGAAGTGACCGACCCGAACGGGCCTTCGCTGGCGGAGATTATTTCCACGGGCTACAACCCGATGGTTTTGAAAATCAGGAACCTGGGAAAGCCTGTGGTGGCTGCCGTGAATGGCGTAGCAGCAGGAGCAGGAGCAAACATCGCGCTGGCCTGCGACATCACAGTGGCCGCCGAATCTGCCACATTCACCCAAGCCTTTTCCAAAATCGGCCTCATCCCGGACTCTGGGGGCACTTGGACTTTGCCGCGCCTCGTGGGCCTCCAGCGTGCCACCGCGCTGATGATGCTTTCCGACAAAATCACCGCCACCGAAGCGACTGCGATGGGGATGATCTGGAAAGTATTTCCCGACGAGACCTTCGCCGCCGACAGTTTGAAACTCGCCGAAACGCTGGCGCAAATGCCCACCCGCGGCCTCGCCCTCACCAAACAGGCTTTGAACCAAACATTTTCCAACGACTTCGCTGCCCAAACCGCGCTGGAAGACAAGCTCCAAACCGAGGCGGGTATGACGCACGACTATCGCGAGGGCGTGGCGGCGTTTATGGAAAAGCGGAGGCCGGTGTTCGAGGGGAAGTAAATCAAAACATAGGCTTATGGATCAGCAGCACCTTTTCAATCAAAGCGAAATCGCTCAAATCCTCCTGATACCCATGTCCATCGTATTGGGCTTGGTGGTCACGCGCTACCTCAATGGCATCGGGCGGATGTTCCTCGATTTTCGTTGGAAAAGGATTGATTTTTTCTATTCCGGCTGGGTATTGGCCCTGTCCCTCTGGCAGGCGCAGTTTTGTTGGGTAGTGCCGCGCATGGCAGAAACAATCCCGTGGGGCTTCTTTTGGTTTGGATATGTTTTGATGTTAACCGCGATTTTCTACCTGAGCTCCGTTGTTTTGTTTCCGCCGAAACTGGACAAAAATGTTTCCGACGCTGCATTCGGCAAAAACCCAGCATTTGGTAAGACCGAGTTCCTTTCACGGCACATCCAGAAAATTTACCTGCTGATGTTTCTGTACCAGGTGCTCATCCTTTGCGCCACAAACTGGGGAGGGCTTTCAAACCTGTTCGATTCGAAACCCGTCGCCTGGGCTTCCACTTTGCGCCATACATTTACCGTCTTGCTGTTTTTCGGCATCTTTTTCCCGAAAAACCGTTTGCTGAAACGGGTCATACTGGTCACCGCCTTGGCTACAATTGTCACGTTTATCGGGCTGCGGGCTGACGAATATGATACTCAGATAAAAAAAGAATCGGCCCCAATCGAGGTACGATAGTCACTTTCGCCCTCCGAAACTTTCCCTGATTGCCAACTGCCCAAACCGAGGCGGGGCAGACGCAGGATTACCGTGAGGGCGTGGCGGCGTTTTTGGAGAAGCGGAGGTCGCGTTCAAAGGCATTTGACTTGTGACTGCTAAGACTATGGTGTGTAAAACTGCCGCCGCAAACTGCCAACTGCCAACTGCAAACTGCCACTGCCACTCCCCCATGTCCCTTTTCAAAAAACTCCGCATCCTTCCCCCCGACTACGCCCGCAGCAAGGGCGATGCCCGAAAATTTTGGACAACGCTGGTCGTGGTGTTTGTGCTGGTGCTGGTTTTCAGCCCCGAACTGCGCTACCGCCTGCGTTCATTGATTGAGTACCCGCTGCACTACAAGGAGTACAAACAATTTGGCATCCGCATCCCGGGCCGTTACAAAACGCACGGCATTGACGTGAGCCGATGGCAACGCCGTGTGGACTGGGAGCGGGTAAAGAAGATGAAGGTGGGGACTGTGCGCGTCTCGTTCGCGTTCATGAAAGCCACCGAAGGGACTTGGATGAAGGACCCTGAATTCGACCGGAATTGGAAGGGCGCGCGCGAGGCGGGCATCGTGCGGGGCGCTTACCATTTTTTCTTGCCAAACGTGAGCGTGAAGGATCAAGCGCTGCAGTTCAGCCGCGCCGTCAAGTTGAAGTCCGGAGACCTGCCGCCCGTGGTGGACGTGGAGGAAACGCGCGGCATGACTAAAGCGCAGATTCAAAAATACACCAAGGAATTCCTCGAACTGCTCGAAAAGCACTACAAAATCCGCCCCATCCTGTACACCAACCGCGATTTTTACAAAATCCATTTTTCCGAAAACGAGGCTTTCAAAGGCTATCGCTTTTGGATCGCGCACTATCACGTGGCCGATTTTGATATGCCAGGCGAGGAGGATTGGCACTTTTGGCAGCACAGCGACCGGGGCAATGTGAACGGCATCAACGAGCCTGTGGATTTCAATGTGTTCAACGGCGACAGCGTGGCACTTCGGAAGTTGTGCGTGCCGTGAATCGAATGCCGAATCTTGCGAATACGGAATGCGGAATTTTCTGACCCTGCTGAGTGCATAATTCCGCATTCCGCACTCCGCATTCGCTTGGTCGCTGGCGGACATTTGCCGTTAAACGTTGGTTAAGCAAGTTCCGGCTTTCGAAAGTCGGCCTACTTTCGTGGCCGTTTTCAACCTTTCCTCTACCTACATTTTTTCTGACACATTTTTTATGAAAAAAACGCTCCTCGTGCTGGCTGTCCTCTTTGTGGCAATCGCCGCATTCGCGCAAAAAACACTCCCGTCTGCCAACGTAAAAACCCTTGAAGGCCAAACCATCAACGTGCAAGAACTGGGCAAAACAGGCAAAATCACTGTCATCAGTTTTTGGGCCACCTGGTGCTCGCCCTGCAAAAAAGAACTCGATGCCATTGCGGACTACTACGAAGAATGGCAGGAGAAATACGGCATCGAACTCGTCGCCATCAGCGTGGACGATGCCCGATCTGCCGCCAAAGTCCCCGCCATGGTGAACGAAAAAGGCTGGAAATACCGCATCTTGCTCGACCCGGCCAAAGAACTCCAGACGGCGGCCAACATCCAGGCCGTGCCGCACACATTCGTGCTGGACGAAAAGGGGAACATCGTCTTTGAGCACAACGGCTACACTCCCGGCGACGAACTGGAACTGGAAGAACTTTTCAAGGAATTGAAGAAGTAGGGAGTTTCCCGCATAGCGCACAAAGGCCACATAGTTCGGTAAAACTATGTGGCCTTTGTGCGCTATGTGGGAAACATTGCCACCAACTGCCCCAATTCCCACACATCCTCAAAGGAATTGTAGAGCGGCACTGGCGCGAATCGAATCACGTTTGGTTCGCGCCAATCGGCCACAATTCCGTTCGCGGAAAGGAAATCAAAAAGGGCTTTGCCGCGCCCGTCGGTGAGGAGCGAGAGTTGGCAGCCGCGCTGGGCGGGGTGGCTCGGAGTGATGATTTTGAACAAGCCGCGCCCACCGTCGGCCTCTCCCAGTGCTTGCGCGAGGAAGGCCGTGAGTCGCAGGCTTTTTGCCCGCAAGTTGTCCATCCCCGCCGCATCGAAAATATCGAGACTGGCCTTGTGCGCAGCAAAAGAGAAGATTTGGGCATTGCTGATTTGCCAGCCTTCGGCCCCGTGCATGGGGCGAAATCCTTTTTTCATCTTGAAACGCTCGGCTTCGTCGTGGCCCCACCAGCCTGCGAATCGCGGCAGTTCGGGCGCGTTGGCGTGACGCTCATGGACGAACGCGCCCGATGGGCCGCCAGGCCCAGAGTTCAGGTATTTGTAACTGCACCACACCGCGAAGTCCGGCCCCCAATCGTGCAGGCGGAGCGGCACATTCCCCGCCGCGTGTGCCAAATCAAATCCGACTTTTGCGCCGACGCGATGGCCTGCGGCGGCTATTTTTTCCAAATCGTAGAATTGCCCGGTGTAATAATTGACCCCGCCAAACATGACCAGCGCGACGCTGTCTTCATGTTTTTCGATGGCTTGCAAAATATCTTCTGTTTGCAAAAAGTCCTCGCCGAAACGGGGGACGATTTCTACAATGGCTTTTTCGGGGTCAAGGCCGTGCCAGCGCACTTGGCTTTCCATGGCATATTGGTCGCTGGGGAAAGCCCCGGCTTCCATCACGATTTTGTAGCGCGTGGGTGTGGGCCGATAAAATGAGGCCATCATGAGGTGGAGGTTCACGGTCAGCGTGTTCATCACCACCACCTCGTGGGGGAGCGCGCCAACGAGCCGGGCGGTTTGCGCAGTCAGGAATTTGTGGTAGTGCATCCAAGGCAGTTCGCCGCGGAAATGGCCTTCCACGCCATGCTCGGCCCAGTGGTCGAGTTCGCTGAGGAGGGCTTGGCGGACGGTTTTGGGCTGGAGGCCGAGGGAGTTTCCGCAGAAGTAGCGGACGGTGTTAGTGAGCGTCTCACTTGGAGTGAGACGCTCACTTTGCGAATATTTTGGAAAAATAAACTGCTCGCGAAAGGAGCGGAGCGGGTCTTGCGCATCGAGGGCGCGGGCGGCGGCGAGGGTGTTTTCGAATGTCATTGAAAAGGAAGTTCTATCCCTTGCGGCGTTTTTTTGGCTTTTCTTCCTCGAAAGAGATGTTGCGGTAAATCTCGCTGAGGGGGATTTTCGCGCCGAGCGACACGAATTCCACGGAGGCTTCGAGGCCGGAAGCATCTTCGTTCAGAAACCATTTGCCGTCTTTTTTTACAAAGGTTTCCACGCGGGGTTCGCTCTGCGACACCAAAACATATTCTTCAAAAGAAGGCAGGGTACGGTAGCGGGCGAATTTCTCCCCTCGGTCATAC